>CAMOUQ010000029.1 GCA_946626595.1 uncultured Prevotellaceae bacterium
TCCTCTTTAGAGAATGAAAATCTCTCGTCCTAACCGATAGACGAAGGGACCAGCCCTTGCGGCCATTCCGCCGCTTAATCTTGACCAATTGGTCGCGATTGCGGGTGCAAAGTTACGACTTTTCTGCGAACTGACCAAACGTTTCGAGAAAAAAATTACTTTTCTGGTTAAAAAGGGAGGGGGTATGTACTAATATGTATCGCGTACGTGCGTACGTATGCACACGCACGTTGTTAGGTTGGGGCTCAGACAATACGTCGATGGAGCTCAAACCTTACTATTGTCTGAGCTCAAACCTTACTATTGTCTGAGGCCAAACCTTACTATTGTCTGAACTCAGGCCTTAGTATTGTCTGAAACGGGGCGACGTATTGCCGGAAGGCTGGCGGCGTGTGGTGCCATCCGGAACTGTGTATAGGGGACAAAAAAAGAGGGGCCAGTGCCGCATGTGCAGCACTGGCCCCTCGTGGGTCGGTTGGGTATGTATTATTCCTCGAACAGGGATTCGCGGACTGCGGGGTCGAGTGTTCCGTCGTCGACGCCACCGTATTCGATGCCCAGGTTTTCGCTGTCTACGCTGCTGATGGCAAGCATCTCCAGCGGTTCCTCTACCAAAATCTCAATGTTTGGCTGAATATATGTCTTCTTCATAGTCATATTCTCTTATGGATGAATGTATGTTCTTGTTCTCCGTCGGGTTTACTTTACCACCTTCTTGCCGTTCTGGATGTAGATGCCCCGGTGCAGACGCTCCATGTCGCTGCCCATGTGCTTGCCGTCGATGGTGTAGACGGCACTGCCGTCCTGGCTGGTGCTGAGGCCGTTGATGAGCGTGGTGTTGCCGTCGATGTTGAAGTCGACCTTCACGTTGTTGGCATCCTCTACGCTGGTCAGTACGTCTACGAATTTGAAGTAGCCGCGGAAGGCCTTGATGGCGGTGTTGCCGGTGGAGTAGTAGAACTTGTTGCCGTTGAGGAAGAGACCGTTCTGGGGGACCATGTCGCCGGCCTTCAGTGTGCCGTAGAAGGTGCCATAGACTTTTCTGCGGCTATCCGGCTTGCCGTTGTCGTATTCAACGATGGCGTCGTCCTGGCTGGGCTGGATGGAGGTCTCGAGGGTGAAGTCGGTGATGTCCAGGCTGGTGCGGATGAGGCAGGGATAGTTGGCCTCCAGGCCTTTGGCAACGTCCATGCTTTCGAAGTTGACATGGATGCCGGTAAGGTTGTCGTTGTCATCGATGTCGGTACCGTAACCTACGAAGTTGGCCAGCTTGACGTCAGTGCCAAAGGCAGCCTTCAGTTGGTCGGCCGTCATGGCGAAGGGCAGGCAGAGGGTGCTCCACTCGTTGGCATTGATGGTGCGGTTCACCTTCACGTCGTATGCCTTCTCTGTGGCTTCGGGCAGTACGGTGGATGTCTCGTCCAGAACCTTCACGGCGCTCTCGATGGTAGCCTTGAAGGTGACGTCGGCGGGATTGATTTTCTCCGTGTCCGTGGTGATTTCAACGCCTGTGAGTTTCACGGTGAGTTGAGTGCCTACGGCCACGCTGGCATCGGCCTGAATGGTGACGAGCACGAAGGGGGTGGCTGTGCCGGAGAAGGTGTCGCCATTGTTGGAGCTGCAGATGATGCGCTCGGTGTTCTCGGCCACGGTGTTGGTGGCAATGCTGTGCTGAGTCTCGGCGAAGACTTCTCCCTTCTGGGCCTTGACGAAGGTCAGACCCTGGGGCAGTACCAGGTCGAACTGGAAGTCGCGGTACTTGGTGGTACCGTTGGTCAGGTAAACCTCGGCAACGGCCGTCTTCCCCTGGGGGATGGTGATGTTGCCTACAGTCCATGCGTCGTCGGCCAGCATGTAGGAGCTGACGCAGAACAATGCGATGAGAGAGAATAAAATTCTTTTCATGTTTTTTGTATGTTTAATTAGTTTTTGTTCGTCTGTTGGTGCCTAAAGGCACATTATCCGCTGCAAAGATAATGAAAAAAGTGGAGAGTGGGAAATTTTTGCTGATATAATTGTTCGTTCTCCCCTTTTTTCTACTTCTTGCCAAGTATGAGGTTGACGGTGGCCGTGACGTCGGCAATGGTGACCGCGCCGTCGCCGTTGGTGTCGGCCATTACCTCGTTGAAGCTGCCCGACTGGGGCTTGCCCAGAATGTGGTTGACGATGGCTGTGACGTCGGCGATGGTGACCGTGCCGTCGCCGTTGACGTCGCCGTTGGGCGGTAGGTTGGCCAGGTCGAAGCGTGTCTCGTCGAGGTACTGCATGCGGCGGGTGAACCAGTCGGCCAGGTAGGCGTATTCGTCGTCGAAGTCGAGGACGTGGCCGGCAATGTCGCTGTTGTAGTTCCACTTGTCGTACTCGCGCTGGTCGGCGCCGGCCGTGCGGAAGTGGGCAAAGTAGTTCTGGAAGCGGCGCAGCAGGCTGTCGGTGGCCAGGTTGTTCTGTCGCAGTTCGCGGTAGCGCTTGGCCACGCGCAGGTTGAACTGGTCGGCATCGGTGTCGCGCAGGCGGCGGAAGAGGTTGTAGTCGCCGTGCTCATTGTCGGTGATGAACTGGGCATAGTCCTGCTCCGGGCCCAGGAAGCTCTGGTGGAAGTAGTCGTCGCTCCAGCGCTGGCCGCAGGTGGCGTCCATGTCCCACACGCCCAGGGTTATCTTCTTGTCGACCTGCTGGTCGTAGACGGCGAAGAACATGTTCTTGCCGTGGTTGTCGGTGGAGAGGATGGTCTCCATGAGGATGTAGTAGTCGATGACGACGGGCATGTCGAAGTATTCGCCTACGTGCTGGCGGAAGTCGTCGTCGCTGGCCGTGCAGACAAAGTCGACGGCATTGTAGAGCACCGACCAGTCGGCGGGGAAGACTTCGTCAATCTCGGGGTACTTCAGGTTGTAGGAGTCCCACGACTCGCTGCCGTCGTTGTAGCCGGAGGGCGATGTGCCGGGATAGTAGTTGCTGTCCTTGTTGTGGCCCATGAAGACGGAGTAGCTCCAGTCCTTCGACTTCCACAGCTGGCCGTGGATGTCGAGTGTCGTCTCGTCGTACTTCTTCAGCTTCATCTGCTTGCGGTCCATGTTCTCGGTCATGCAGTAGATGCCGCGATATTCGTCGTTGAGGACGAGTTCGACGAACTGGCCGCGAGTGCCGGTCAGGGCCTCGGGCTCCTGGTCGATGTAGTAGGGGTCGCGGCGGTAGTCGTTCCAGAGGTCGGTGAGCACGCGGTTGCGTATGCGGCTCATGTCCACCTGGCACGACTCCAGAATCCAGGAGTTGTCCTTGCGCAGGTCGAAGTAGCGCTTCTCCAGCTTGTTGCCCAGCTCGTCCAGCAGTTTCACGTGATAGTTGCGCTTGTTCTTGCCGTTACTGTTGGTGATGCCTCCGCGCCACTTGGCCTTCATGTTCAGCAGTTCGGCCTTCTGCTTGTTGGGCTGGCACACGCGGATGTAGCCTTCGCTGTAGGTGTTGCTGAATGAGCCGTTGATGTGCACGATGGGCAGACTGGTGAAGATGAGGGGGAAGGAGACTTCGTCGTTGCCGTCGGAGAAGCTGATGAGGTACTGCTTGCCGGCTTCTACGTTCTGGAAGGTATGGGTGGCGCCGTTCTCCACGGGCGTGCCGTCAATCATCATGGTGGAGTAGCCCTCGCACGGAGTGTAGGCAACGATGTCGGTGAAGTCGGTGCCGAAGTGCTTCTCGGAGATGGAGCACATGTAGAGGCCCAGCGACTGCACGTAGACGGGGGTGCGCCCCTTGATGGTGATGTCGGATGCGCAGAGGGAGAGTGGGTCGGGGTCGGGCATGCTCATGACGGACTTGCGGATGCGTTCCAGTTGGGCGAACGAACCGTCGGTGGCGGCTATCTTGGCCTCTATCTCCTCGTCAGTCAGCCGGCCCGACAGGTCGGCTCTCAGCTTGGACAGTTCGCCTGCCGTGAGTTCTTCTTCCGTGGCATGATAGTAGAGGGTCAGGTTGTCCAGCGCTATCCAGTTGGCATTGGTGCTCTCGGTGCGTGCTCCTAAGGTGACGGAGCCGGAGGCCGAGACGGTGAAGTTGACGGTGTATCGCTGAGGGACTCCGTCGCTGGTGCCCACGGATGCCGCCTGGTCGTTGGCGAAGAGGTAGACGCCCGTGCCTGTCTGCTGGCTGTAGTAGCTGTAGGACTGCCGGACGGCTATCATGTCGGCCTGGAGGGTGTATTGGCCGGTGGGCAGATTGTAGAGCGTCTGCGACAGGGAACAGTCGGAAAGCGGTCCCCAAGAGCTCTGATGCCAATTCTCCATGAAGGGATACGAAATGTGGGATTCGCCGTTGGAATAGTTTCCGTGCGGGGCCATGCTCCATCCGTTGTTGTCCCACTTGGGCGAATCGGCTTCGGTATCGGCCACGAGCCACGAACTGACGTCGTAGCCCGAGACGCTCTCCGTGACGTCCGCGACGAGGTTGCCGCCTTCGTCGTAGAAGGCAAAGCGCTGGTTGTTGGTGACATTGGTGCTCTCATACGTGCCCACTACGTAGCTGCCGGTGCGCACGTCCCAGATGTGACTGGTGGCGGAGGCATTGCGTATGATGAAATAGTTGCCGGAGAAGACGGATATGCTCCAGAGGGAACGGTAGGCGTCGTCCTCGTCGAGCGTCGTGGTCAGGCGCACGTAGCGGATGTCGTCGCCACTGCGCTCGCCGGTGTAGGTGACGTATTCGCCGGTCTGGGCGTTGCTGATGGAGTAGAGCCCAGGCTCTTCCTCGGTGAAGTACCAGTAGCAGTCGTCGCCCGACTCGGCCGTGGTCAGGTAATAGACGGGGGTGGTCTGGCCGTGGGCGGAGCCTGCCGTGACGCAACCGGCGGGGAAGACCTCGCTCATGATCAGGTACTTTTTGCCTTGCTGGAACTGCGGCTTGGCCTGCATGCCCAATGCAAGCAGCATGAGCAGTGCCAAGGAGACTATCTTGTTCATAATTATCAGATAATGTATTTTTCAGTCGGCAAAATTACGATTTTTCTACGGATAAATCCTTTCCGAAGAACGATTATTTATAAAAAAGATGTAATTTTGCACCGCTATGATAGAAAAAACGCGTGCCATCGTCCTGCATACGCTGCGATATACGGACTCGAAAGTCATCGTGACGATGTTCACCCAGTTGCATGGTGCAGTTGGGTTCATGGTGCGTATGCCGCATTCGAGGCGCTCCGTGATGCAGAACGTGCTGTTGACGCCGCTGAGCCTGTTGGAGGTGGACATGGACTACCAGGAGTCGGCTCACCTGCAGCGACTGGTGGATGTCCGGGTGGACGAACCGTATCGGTCGCTGCCCTATCATCCTATGAAACAGACCATTGCCCTGTTCCTCTCCGAATTCCTTTTCTACAGTCTCCGCGAGGAACAGGCCAATCCCGAGCTCTACGACTACCTGGAGAGTTCGCTTCTGTGGCTCGACAACAGGACCGAGCGCTTTGCCAATTTCCCCCTGACGTTTCTCATACGCCTGTCGCGCTTCCTGGGCTTCTGGCCAGATACGGAAGAGGCACAAAAGGTGCTCCGCCAGGGCGAAGACACGCTTGTGCCTCTGATGTTGCGCATGGACTTTCCCACCATGCATCTGTTTGTATTCACCCGCGAGCAGCGCCAGCGTATGATGAAGGTGCTGAACGATTACTATCGCTTACACGTTCCGCACTTTCCGGAACTCAAGTCGATGGAAATCCTGCGCGAGGTGCTCAGCTGAACTTGCCGCTGCCTTTATCCCAGTTCGAAGCCCTGGAACGGCGTCGGAGTCTCCTCGTGTGTAGCACTTGCTGCAGGCTGGGCCGGTGCCGCAGGTTCTGAGGGAGCAGCGGCGGGGCTGGGTGCTTGGGGCTGGGCTGCGGGGGCTTCTGCTTCGTCGGTCGGTTCGCCGGTGTTGCGGATTTGTGCCAGTTCCTCCTTGGTGCGGCGGAAGGTGGGTGTCTCCTCTACGCGTGCAATGATGTCCTCGTTGTCGAGGTCGGCCGGAGAGAAGATGAATATCTGGCGACGGCGGCGTGTCGTGGGCTTGCCGGCATCGTGGTAATAGATGCCAGCCAGCGTGTCGAGGCGTTCCTGACGTTCGCGGTCCTCTTCGGACATCTGCTTCTCGCGTGTCTCTATGATGTCGGGCATGCCGGGCACGTTCTGCAGGCCGAAGCCTGTTGCCAGCAGGGTAATCTTGATTTTGCTGCCCAGGGCAGGGTCGGTGGCCATACCCCACTTGACCTCTACGTCCTTGGAGAACTTGCTCATGAAGTTGTGCACCTCGTTCATCTCCTCCATGGTGAACTGCTGGCTCTCTTCGGCATCGCTGAAGTTGATGTTCAGCAGGACTTTCTTGGAGTTGAAGATGTCGTTGTTGTTGAGCAGCGGCGACTTGATGGCCTCGTCGATGGCCTTGCTCACACGGTTTTCGCCTTCGCCGTATCCGGTCGACATCAGGGCCACGCCTCCGTTCTCAAGGACGGTCTTCACGTCCTGGAAGTCGAGGTTGATGCGGCCGCGCATGGTGATGATTTCGGCTATGGAGCGTGCTGCTACGGTCAGGGTGTCGTCGGCGCGTGCAAAGGCGTTGATGACGGTGAGTTCGGGGTATATCTCGCGCAGACGCTCGTTGTTGATGACCAGCAGTGCGTCGACATGCTTCTTTATCTCCTCCACGCCGGCCAGGGCCTGGTCAATCTTCATGCGACCTTCGAAGCGGAAGGGGATGGTGACGATGCCCACGGTGAGGATGCCGCGCTCCTTGGCGCACTGTGCAATGATGGGGGCTGCGCCGGTGCCGGTGCCGCCGCCCATGCCGGCCGTGATGAAGACCATCTTGGTGCCGTCGTTGAGCATGTTGTTGATTTCCTCGATGCTCTCCATGGCGGCTGCCCTGGCGCGTTCGGGCCTGTTGCCGGCTCCCAGTCCCTCGGTGCCCAACTGCAGGATGGTGGGCACGGGACTGTCCTCCAGTGCCTTGCGGTCGGTGTTGCAAAGCACGTAGGTGACATCGTGAATGCCTTCGTTGAACATGTGGTTGACGGCGTTGCCACCGCCACCTCCCACGCCAATCACCTTGATGATGCTGGGATTGTTCACTTTCTTCATGTTTGTGAACTCGATTCCTCCGTCGAATCCGAACATATCGTTTTTGTCGTTCATAGCTATATTGTGATTTACGTGGTTATTATCATTCGTCTTCTTTTTCTGTAAACAAATCGTTCAGTGCCTGGGTCCAGCGCTTCCAACGCGATGGTCCCTTGGGCTTCTCCTCCTCTACGGCGGGCTGCTCGGGAACCTTGACTTCCGCCTCGGCTGCCTTGGCGGGCTGCTCCACTTCGGGCTCGTCGACTGCCTCCTCGGGCTCGGTCAGGCTGATGCAGTTGCTGTCGCCGTGCATGAGCAGGGCTATCAGAGTGTCGATGCTGATGCCCTGAGGCGTTGTCACTCCGTCGCCGACGTCGACCGTGGTGATGAGCGACTTGGCCACCTTCACCTTCTGGAACTGTGTGTAGTGCTTGATGGCCTCGGGCATGTCCTTGAGTTGTGCGGCGCCGCCGGTGATGATGATGCCCGAGAGCAGTTTGTCGCTGATGTTCTCGATTTGGTGCCATACGTTCTGGATGATTTCTTCCTCGCGGGCACCGATGATGTTCTGCAGCTCGTTCTCGGAGATGGAGCGATCGTTGCTTATGGGCAGCTGTTGGGGATTGTCGCTCTCGGCAGCAACATAGGCTATGCCAGACTTGCGCTTCAGGCTCTCGGCCTCCTCGAGTTCCATCTGGTGGGTCAGGATGAGGTCGTTGGTGATGTTGTTGCCGCCCAGGGGGATGACGACCAGGTGGCGCAGCAGGTTGCCGATATATACGGCCACGGTCGTCGTGCCGGCGCCGAAGTCTACCATGGCGCAGCCCGAGCGCTTCTCGTTGTCGCTGAGCAGCACGTCGGCCAGGGCCAAGGGCGAAATGAAGAGGTCGGCAATTTCGATTTCTGCCATGCGCATACATTTGTTGATGTTTTCCAGCAGCGTGTTCCTGGCCACGACGTTCATGAAGCGGGCCTCAATCTGGTCGCTTTGGATGCCGACGGGGTCGGTCACGGCACGGTTGCCTACCATGTACTCCTGTGGCACCACCTCCAGTATCTGCGAGTCGGTGTACTGCGTGGCACGGTTGTTGTCCATGAGATTGTCCACCAGTTCGGGGGTGATTTTCACCTTTGTCTCCAAACCGCGTGACACGATGTTGCCAGCCGTATGCAACGATTGTCCGCCTACACCTACGTAGGCACGTTGGATGCGGATGCCCAGACTGTCGTTCAGGCGTTGGGTGACATTGGTGATGGCTTGCGTCGTCTTGTCGATGTTGTAGATGACGCCTCGCTGGATGGCGTCAGTGACTTTCTCCTGCTCGATTCCGAGAATCTGGACGTTGCCGTCGGCCTTCTTCTTGCCGGCTATGGCACGGATGGCGGAGGTGCCAAATTCAAGGGCTACAATGATTTCTTTCTCTGCTCCCATAGCTGTATAGTATTTATTGATTTATTTCTTGCAAATGACTTGGTCTTTATATATGGCGTTGATGATGCTGTATTTGTTCCATCCGACCTTGGGCATGGCCTTTTCGTAGAACAATCGTACGCGTGCCAGTTTTTCCTCCAGGTCCTTGGGTTCGCCTAATAGTATGCGTTGTCCGCTGTATCGCGGAATTATTTCTATCCATCCCTTCTCGTCGACGGATATCTGCTGGGTCTCTTTGTTCCAGTATTCGTCGTCCTGCAGCAGTTTGCCCAGGGCCAGCAACCGTCCGGCCGTCTTGCGGGTGACGTTGCCAGTGACGATGGGCAGATTGGTGGCCAAGCCTCCTGCGGGCATGATGTTTCCCTCCCCGTCGACGTAGAATTCATTGCCATCCTGTGCAAAGACGTGCAACAGCGGGTGGCGTGGAGTGACGCGGATGCAGAGCTTGCCGGATGCCGTGTGGTAGCAAGTCACGGTGTCGATGTATGGATTGGCCGACAAGCGCGCAGCGATGTCCGACATGTCGATGTCGGCCAGAATCTTACCCTTGGGCGCAAAGTCGTTTTTCAGCATCAGGGTTTCCACCATCGGCTGGTCGATGAGGCTGGCCTGAGCAGAGTCGGTGAAGGTGTACTCCACACCCGTGCACACCATTTCCTGTGTGGGGCGGCTCACCTTGATCAGGGCAAAACCGAGGTAGCCCAGGGTGACCAGCATGAGGAGGGATTTCAGTAGGGTCTTTATCATTTACGATGTTTCAATTTATCATTTAACCTTGGTCGGCAGCCTTCAATATCTGCGTTATCTGTCCGGCATAGTCCTCAATGTCGCCGGCACCCATGGTGACGAGTACGTCAAATCCGCCACGGCGCACGACGTCGGGAATCTGCTGTTTGCTGATGACTTCCTTCTTGATGCCGGGCCGGAGATGGTCGCAGATGAGCTGGCTGGTAATCCCCGGAATGGGCAGTTCGCGGGCCGGATAGATGTCGACCAGCGTGACGTCGTCGAGCACCGAAAGGGCATCGGCAAACTCACGATAGAAGTCGCGGGTGCGGCTGTAGAGGTGGGGCTGGAAGATGACCTTCACGCGACGGCCTTCATAGAGCTGACGTATGCTGAGCAGACTCTGCCGAATCTCTTCGGGATGATGGGCATAGTCGCTGATGTAGGCTGTATGAGGCGTGCGGATGTGGAAGTCGAAGCGACGGTCTACACCCTTGAACGTGGCCATGCCCTGACGAATTTCTTCCGCCGTGGCACCGGCCAGTTGGGCCAAAGCCATAGCTGCGATGCCGTTCTCGATGTTGATGGTTACGGGCACGCCGAGATGCACGTCGGAGATGTTGCCCAGGGGAGAGATGAGGTCGAAACTGATTTCGCCGTTGCCTATCTGGATATTCTCGGCATGGAAGTCTCCCTCCGTCTGGCTATAGGTATATGTGGTGACGCTATCCTGCGTCCTGGGCTTCATCTTCAGTCCGGTGTGCTGTATGAGGTAGCCTCCCTCCTGTATGAGCGAGGTGTAGTGGCTGAAGCTTTCGAGGTATGCCTCCTCATTGCCATAGATGTCGAGATGGTCGGCATCGGTGGCAGTGATGACCGTGGCCCACGGTGTGAGCCAGTGGAAGGAACGGTCGAATTCGTCAGCTTCGATGACGACGTACGAACTCTTCTCGTTCAGCAGATAGTTGGTGCCGTAGTTCTTGGTGATGCCTCCCAGGAATGCGTTGCAGCCTACGTGGCTCTGGTGCAAGAGGTGGGCGGCCATAGAGCTGGTCGTGGTCTTGCCATGTGTGCCGGCTACGCACAGACCACGCAGGGCGCGGGTCAATGTGCCCAGCACTTGGGCACGCTTCTGCAGTTCGAATCCGTTTCGTTGGAAATACTGCAGTTCGCTGTGGTCGGCAGGTATGGCCGGGGTGTATACCACGAGGCAGGAATTGGGGTCGAGACACTCCGTGGGGATGAGGCCGATGTTCTCCTCGTAATGAATGTGGGCACCCTCTTCCGACAACTGTCGGGTCAGGTCGCTGGGAGTGCGGTCGTATCCGCCTACCGTGAGGCCGCAATTGAGAAAGTAACGGGCGATGGCGCTCATGCCTATGCCGCCTATGCCCACGAAATATACAGCTTTTATCTGTGATGCATCCATGATGAAAATATTCTATTAATCTTTTTTTGCAAGTTTCAATACCTCTTGTGCAATTACCTGTGCCGAATCCTTGTAGGCCATCTTGTAGGCATTGCTGCCCAGTGTCTTCAGTCGCTCCGTCTGCTCCACGGTTTCCAGGGCCAGCGGAATGAGTTTCTCGCGGGCCTCGGCATCGCGTACCATGATGGCAGCGTCCTTCTTGACGAGCGCCATGGCGTTGCAGGTCTGATGGTCCTCAGCCACATTGGGCGAGGGCACCAGAATGGAGGCCTTGCCCAGCAGACAAAGTTCGCTGATGCTGCTGGCTCCGGCACGGGAGATGACCAGGTCGGCAGCCTTGTAGGCTTGGTCCATGCGGGCAATGAAGTCGGTGACATACAGATTGTCGGGCTTTCCCACAGCCGCCAGGCGTTCCTGTATCTCCTTGTGGTAGTAGCCGCCGGTCTGCCAGATGAACTGAGTGCGCGAATGGCGAATCTGGTCGAGATTCTGCAATACGCTTTCGTTCATGGTGCGTGCGCCCAGACTGCCACCGATGATGAGCACCGTGGGCAGGTCGGGCTCCAGTCCGAAGATGGCCGTCGACTCCGTCTTCGTCAGGTTGGGGTCGAGCAGGCCTTGCCTTACGGGGTTACCCGTGATGAGGATGTTCTCCTTCGGGAAGAAGCGCTCCATGCCTTCGTATGCCACACATATCTTTTGTGCTTTCCGGGCCAGTGTCTTGTTGGTCAGTCCGGCATACGAGTTTTGTTCCTGGATGAGGCAGGGGATGCCCAGTTCGTGCGCCGCATTCAGGGTTGCACTGCTGGCATATCCACCCACGCCCACTGCCACCTGCGGGTTGAATTTCCGCAGGGTCTGCTTGGCCAGACGCTTGCTGCGCAGGAAGTCTATCAGCACACCGATGTTGGCCGGCTTCCATAATGGACGAATCAAGCCGCGTATGGGCAGTCCCACTATCTTATAACCAGCGGCGGGCACGCGCTGCATCTCCATGCGCCCCTCGGCTCCTACAAATAAGATTTCGGCCTTCGGGTCGATGGCTCGTATGGCATTGGCGATGCTGATGGCCGGGAAGATATGTCCTCCCGTGCCACCTCCGCTGATAACTATTCTCAGTTCACTCATGTTTTTTTTCTTAATATTATATTATTGTTAGGCTTCCGCTATATGATTGTCAGGCTTCGGCCGATTCTTCTTGGGTCACTATTTCCATTGGGACTTCGTCCTCGCTCTCTGCATCTTGGCGCTGGGCCGGGGCCGCAGTGGTGTATTGCTCCAGTTGCTTGGCCGTATGGCTCACGCTCAGTATCATGCCGATGTAGGCGCAGGTGATGAAGGTCGATGTGCCACCTTTGGATACCAACGGCAGGGGCTGTCCGGTCACGGGCATGGCACCTACGGAGACGGCCATGTTGACCATCGCCTGCACCACGAGCATCAGTGAGAGCCCCATGACCAGATAGGCCGGGAAGCGGTTCTTGCATCGCTCGGCTATGCGCATGGCGCGGTACAGCAGCAACAGGTACATGAACATCACGAGTATGCCTCCCTCGATGCCTCCTTCCTCGATGATGATGGCATAGATGAAGTCCGAGACGGCATGCGGCAGGAAGTCGCGTTGCACGCTTTGTCCCGGGCCTTTGCCCACAATGTTGCACGTGCCGACGGCTATGCGAGCGTGGGTCACCTGTATGTTGTCGTGGATGTTATACTCTTTGGGGTCGGCAGGCAGGTCGTTTCCTTTCTTTATGCGCTTCGACCATGTGCTGAAGCGGTGCAGTCCGGGCAGTTCGCTAATCTGTTCGGCCGTCTCCTGCGGCACGTACTTCAAGGTGCAGTATCCAGCTGTGCCTCCCAGCATTATGCTGGCAATGATAATCCACAACCACTTCTTGGGGCCCTGTGCAATCCAGGTCATCATGAGCATGACGATGAAGATGATGCCGGCCGTGGAGAAGTTCTCGCCCACGATGAGCAGGCAGATGATGGCCGTCAGTCCGGCCACCCATTTGAAGGCCAGCATCGAGGCCCCTCCCGTCTTCTTGTCGCGGAAGGTGGCCAGCAGAATGGCTACCGTGCCCACCAACGAGATTTTTGCAAACTCGGAGGGCTGTATGGTGATGCCGGCAATGTGGAGCCAGCGTGCGGCGCCGTTGACCCTGCCCATGAACAGTACGACTATCAGTAAGATGAACGACAGCAACAGCCCCATCACACTCAGAAACTTGAATGATGTGCAGGGCATCTTGTGCACTATCCAGGTGATGAATAGTCCGACGATGATGAACGAGGTATGTTCCACCACAGGGCGCCAGAAGTGGACCGACGTGCCGTAGGTCATGCGGCTCGAAGCACTATACACCTCCACGATGGATATCATGCACAGCGCCAGCAGTATCATCCACACGACGGAGTCGCCCTGCAGGAAACTTTCCTTGTTGAGTTTAATATTGGGCAGTGTCATCTTCTTCTTAGCTTTCAGCGTTCAACTTATAGTGATTGCGCACGAGCGTCTTGAACTGTTCTCCGCGGTCTTCCATGTTCTTGAAGAGGTCGAAGCTGGCGCAGCACGGACTCAGCAGCACGCAGTCGCCCGGACGGGCCATCTCGATGCAGGCCTTCACGCAGTCCTTCATTGAATGGGTGTCGCTGACGGGCAGTCCCAGTGCGTCGAACGAATCGTGCAGCTTCTGGTTATCGGCGCCCAGGTACACCAGTCCGACGCACTTCTGCCGGACGATGTCGTAGAGCGTGGAATAGTCGTTGCCCTTGTCGCGGCCGCCCACGATGAGTATGGTGGGTCGGTCCATGGCCTGTAGGGCCACGTAGCAGGCATCGACGTTCGTAGCCTTGGAGTCGTTGATGAAAAGCACTCCGTCGCACTCCTCGACGCGTTCCAGACGGTGCTCCACGCCGGGGAAATCAGCGAGGCACTTGCGTATGAGCGTTTCGTCGACGCCGACGGCCCGAGTGGCCAGATAGGCAGCCAAGGCGTTGCGCTTGTTGTGCTGCCCCATCTGCGAGAATGTCAGCCCCAGGCGCTCGAAGTCGTTGTCTTCGAAGGGCATCAGTGTGGGCTTGCCCTCATGTGCAGGGCGCGACGACGGAGTCGGTTTCGGTGCATATCCAGCCCGGCGCTTCTCCAGTTCCTTCTCGATGTGCTCATCCTGCCGCCAGTATACGAAGGTGTCCTCGGTGCATTGGTTCTGGATGATGCGCATTTTCGAGTCCGTATAGTTCTGCATCTCGAATTCGTATCGGTCCAGATGGTCGGGTGTAATGTTCATGAGCACCGATATGTCGGCCCGGAAGTCAAACATGTTATCCAGCTGGAACGAGCTAATCTCCAGTACGTACCAGTCGTGGTCGCCCTCGGCCACCTGCAGAGCGTACGAGCGTCCGATGTTGCCGGCCAGGCCGACGTCCACGCCCCAGCGCTGCATGATGTAGTAGATGAGGCTCGTTGTCGTGGTCTTGCCGTTGGAGCCCGTGATGCAGATGGTCTTTCCGTGGCTGTAGGGGCGGGCAAACTCCAGTTCGGCCAGTATGGGAGTACCCTGGGCAATCAGTTTCTGCACCAGAGGCGCCGTGTCGGGTATGCCCGGACTCTTCACCACCTTGTCGGCATCCAGGATGCGTGCCTCGGTGTGCCCACCTTCCTCGTATGCGATGTTGTGGTCGATGAGCATCTGCTTATATTTTTCCTTTATGGCGCCCATGTCGCTCACGAAGACGTCCCAGCCCTCCTTCTGTGCCAGGATGGCCGTTCCGATTCCGCTTTCTGCGGCGCCCAATATTGCGATTTTCTTCATTGTCAATGCTTTATTCTCAGCTCTCGCCTGTCATTTATCTTTTTTATTTTTATCTTAAATCATCACCTTATCTTCAGCGTTATTATAGCCAAAGCCGATGTGATGATGGTCACAATCCAGAAGCGGGTCGTTATCTTCGACTCCAGCCAGCAACCCTTGGGCCAGTTCAGCAGAATCCGAAAGTCGGCCGGCAGCTGTCCGGGCTTGATGCGGAAGGTATCGTGTATGGGAGCGCGTTTGAAGACTCTCCACTTTTGGCCCTTGCGGTTACCAATTCGGGCATAGTTGGTCTGCAGCAGCACGCTGACGCTTTCGCACAGGAAGACGAAGCAGAGCAGTGGGATGAGCAGTTCCTTGTGTATGATGATGCAGACGACGGCTATGATGCCGCCGATGGCCAGACTGCCCGTGTCGCCCATGAACACCTGGGCCGGGTAGGCATTGTACCACAGGAAACCTATCAGTCCGCCCATGAAGGCCATGAGGAAGATTACCAGTTCCTCGCTGCCCGGCACGAACATGATGTTCAGGTACGAAGCCATGCCGATGTGGCTGCTCGTATAGGCCAATATGGCCAAGGCCGCCACCATGATGGCAGAGTTTCCCGCACACATGCCGTCCATGCCGTCGTTCAGGTTCGAACCGTTGCTCACGGCCATGACCACGAACGTTGTGACGAAGACGAAGAAAATCCATCCCGCAGCCGTTCGCTTGCTGCCCAACCAACTGAATATCTCGCTGTAGCTGAGGTTGTTGTTCTTGACGAAGGGGATGGTGGTGATGGTGCTCTTCACGGGTTCGCTCTTGTAGATGACCTCCGTGCCGTTCTCGTTCGCAATCTGTACGTTCTCGCGAATGACGGCGTCGGGGCTCAGCCACAGCGTCAGTCCGACGAACAGTCCCAGCATGGCCTGTCCGGCCAGTTTGGCAATGGGGCGCAGTCCGTCTTTCTTTCCCTTCATCTTGATGTAGTCGTCGATGAAGCCTATGGCTCCCAGCCACAGCGTGGTGACGAGCATCAGCAGCATGTAGATGTTGCGCAGTCGACCCAGCAGCAGGCAGGGGATGACCGTGGCAATGATGATGATGATGCCGCCCATCGAGGGCACGCCCTTTTTGTCGACGCCGAAGGGGTCGATGCTGGGGTCGCGCTGCTCTTCGCTGACGTTGTGGCGTCTCATCCATTTGATGAAATATTCGCCGAACCAGATGCTGATGACGAGCGAGAGCACCAGCGTCAGGATGGAACGGAACGATATGTACGACCATAGGTGGGCACCGGGGATGCCGAATTCACCGAGATATCTGAACAGGTAGTATAGCATTTATTCTTCTTTTTATCTTTCAACGTTCAATTTATTCCGAAGCATTCGCGGATGATCTCATGGTCGTCGAAGTGATGCTTCACACCCTGCACGATTTGGTAGTCCTCGTGCCCCTTTCCGGCCACCAGTATGACGTCGCCGGGCTGTGCCAGGGTGCATGCCGTGCGGATGGCCTCGCGGCGGTCTACGATGCTGAGCACCGTGCGGCGCTCCTCGTCGGTGAGGCCTGCCAACATGTCGTTGATGATGGCCTGTGGCTCCTCGAATCGGGGGTTGTCGCTGGTGATGATGACGCGGTCGCTATGCCGTACGGCCTCCTGGGCCATCAGGGGGCGCTTGCCCTTGTCGCGGTTGCCTCCGGCGCCACACACGGTCCAGCACTGATGCGGTTTGCGCAGTATCTCGTTGATGGTGGTGAGCACGTTGACCAGGGCGTCCGGCGTGTGCGCATAGTCGACGATGGCCGTCACGCCCTGCGGACTGCGTATGGCCTCGAACCTTCCGTTCACGGGCTTCATGGCACTCAGGGCAATGAGCACGTCCTCGGGCTCCTGGCCCAACATGATGCAGGCTCCGTAGACCGCCAGCAGGTTGCTGACATTGAAGCGGCCTACGAACTGGACGAACACTTCCCGTCCGCCTACCATCAGGTTCATGCCCTCGAAACTCTCCTCCAGGATGCGGGCCTTGAAGTCGGCCTCCGTGCGCTGTCCGTAGGTCTTCACCTCGGCCCGCGTGTTCTGCACCATGAACATGCCGTTCTTGTCGTCGGCATTGGTGATGGCGAAGGCCTCCTTGGGCAGCATGTCGAAGAATCCCTTCTTGGCATCGCGGTATGCCTCGAAGGTCTTATGATAGTCCAGGTGGTCGCGTGTCAGGTTGGTGAACAGGCCCCCGGCAAAGGTCAGTCCGCCGATGCGCTGTTGGGCCACGGAGTGGCTGCTCACCTCCATGAAGGCATATTGGCATCCCTCGTCGGCCATCTGTCCGAGCAGTCGGTTCAGGGTGATGGGGTCGGGGGTTGTACATTCCGTCGGGATGGGTTTGCCGTCGATGTAGTTGCACACGGTGCTGCACAGTCCCACCTTGTAGCCGAAGCGTCGGAACATCTCGTAGAGCAGGGTGGCTATGGTGGTCTTGCCGTTGGTGCCCGTCACGCCGACGAGTTTCATGCGCAGGGTCGGGTCGCCGTAGAAGTGTGTGGCCAAGGGGCCTACTATGGCCTCGGTGTCGGCATACTGTACGTAGGTCACACCCTCCTGCCGTGTTTCGGGCATCGTCTCGCAGATGATGCATGTGGCCCCCAGTTCCAGTGCCTTGCCGATGAACTGGTGTCCGTCGGTCTGTGTGCCTCGCATGGCCACGAATGCGCCTCCGGGCTGCACCTTGCGCGAGTCTATTTCCAGTCCGCCCACGGTCTTTTGGTCGTCGCCGACGATGGCCAGCGGCGTAGTCTTTTCGATGAGTTGCTTTATCGTCATATCTGTTTCAGGTTTATCGTAATGGTTTTGCCTTTCGGCTCTTTGCTTCCGGCCGGTATGTTCTGGCTCTGCACCACTCCGGTGCCGTGCACCTTCACCTTCAGTCCGCAGCGCTGCAGGCTGTAGATGGCATCGCGGGCCCCCATTCCCACCACGTCGGGCACGGTGTCGGTGCCGTTCGGGGTGAAGTCTCTGGTCAGGGTGGGGGTGAATATACTGGTGGAGTCGGCCGCCTCGCGCGGGTCGCGATAGACGCCCTGGTTCATCACCATCTGGCTGATTTCGCTGAACACGGGACCGCACTGGCCGCCGCCCGAGGCGGGCAGACCATCCTTGCGGATGCAGACGATGCACGAATAGCGGGGCGCATCGCTGGGGAAATATCCGCAGAAGCTGACCATGTAGCTGTGGCTGGCATAGCTGCCGTTCTTGGCCACCTGGGCCGTGCCCGTCTTGCCGCTCACCTTGAAGCGCTTGTTTCCGGCCTTCTTGCCCAGACCCTCGCTGACCACCTTCTCCAGGATGGTCTGAATCTGGTGCAGAGTGCGTGTGGAGCAGATTTTCTCCTTGATCACCTCCACCGGGAACTCGCGCACCACCTGTCCGTTCTCCATCTCAGCCTTCACGAAGCGTGGGCGCACGAAGCGTCCGTTGTTGGCGATGGCGTTGTAGAAGGCCACGGTGCTGATGGGCGGAATCATGGTCTCGTATCCGATGCTCATCCATGCCAGTGCCGTCTTCGACCAGTTGCCCTTCGTCTTGTCGGTGTTGGGCATCCTGACGATGGGTTTGGCGCCCATGGGCAGTCCGAGGTCGATGCCCACGCCCATGTTCTTCAGTCCCTGGACGTAGCGTTCGGGGTGGTCGTGGTAGGCATCGTCGATGAGTCGGCTGACGCCGATGTTCGAACTGTATTCCAGCACCTGTGTCACATTCAGCGTGCCGTAGCCGCCGCGGTGCCAGTTGTGGTCCTTCATGGGGCGTCCGTGCATCATGTATATGCCGCTGCCGGTGTCAACCGTCGTTTCGGGCGTAATCTTTCCGTCCTCCAGGGCCACCATGATGCTGCCCGTCTTGAAGGTGGAACCGGGTTCCCACAGGGCATTGATGGCATCGTTCTGTGCCTCGTAGAATTCGTAGGTGCCGGTGCGCTCGTTGCGGTATCGGGTCATGCTCACCAGGGCCTTGATGTCGCCCGTCGGCACTTCCATCAGTATGACCACACCCTTCTCGCCGCCCACCTCGCGCAGTTTGTTCACCAGGGCCTTCTCGGCGATGTCCTGCATGGTGGCGTCGATGGTGGTCACCAGGTCGTGTCCGGGCACGGGCTCACGGTCGTAGAAGTTCACCATGCGGTCGCGCACCTTCATGCGGTGCTTGATGCCGTTCTTGCCTCGCATGATGCTGTCGAAGCAATACTCCAGTCCGCTGGTGCCGCGTATGGTGTCGCCAAGGCTGTCCTTCTTCACGTTGCCCAGCGTGCGGCTGGCCAGCGACCCGTAGGGCTTGGTGCGCAGCATCACCTCTTCGGGGTTGAATCCGCCCTTCAGGGGAGTCTCGCGCAGCAGGGGCAGTTCCTTGCATTGCTTATACTGGATGTAGGTGGCCAGTCGCGGATAGAGGTTCCAGGCATGCGACCGCCGTTTGCGGCCGTTGAGCAGCCGTTCGCGGAATTCCTGGGCCGTGCGGTCGGGGAAGATCTGGTGCAGTCCCTCGGCTATGCTGTCGGCCTTTTCGTAGAGCACGGAGTCGCGCCAGCGCTGTGCCTTCTCGCGGGCCACGCTGTCCTTGTCGATGACGATGTAGTCCATGAACAGGCGGTACTGCGGCAGCGAGGCCACCATCACCTTGCCGTCGGCCGAAATGATGTTGCCGCGCATGGCCTGCACCTCGATGCTGTCGCTGACGAATCGCTGGCCCACCTGGTACCAGTAGTCGGCCTGGAAGAGCATCGTGTTGAGTGCCGTTCCCAGTATGTACACCCCAATCAGCGTGATACCGATGAGTATCATTCTGAAGCGTTTGATGGATTTCTTCTTGTTGTTTGCTGCCATGGGGTGCTATTCGTTAGGGTTTATGGTGAAGGGTGGTTCCTTTGGGGCTGTGAGTGTGCTGTCGCCATAGGCTTTCAGCCGTTCCTCGATTTGGCTCTGCCTCGTCAGGGTGGTCAGTTCGCTGGAGCGTGTCAGTGCCTTGTACCGCCATTCCTCGACGTCGTGCTGCAGTTGCTCCTTCTCGATGATTTCCTGTTGGGCCTGATAGCGGTTGGTGACCATGAGCAGGATGCAGAAGAGGATGAAGAGCAGGAAGGGTATCTGTCGGAAGAACCATCGTCCGTCGATGTGCATGGCGCGGACCACGTCCTTCAGGTTCTTGCCCTCTCCGGCGTCTGTTTCCCCCTCGGTGAAGAGCGAAGCCCACCAGCGTCGCCGGTGAGTCCCCTTCTGCCGCTCGTCTTTCTTGTCGGCGGCGGTGTTCTGGGTGTTTATGTTTTCTTTCTCGGTTGTCATTTTTCGTTAGATTTTTTCAGCAATTCTCAGTTTGGCGCTCCGGCTTCTCGGGTTCCCCTCTTGCTCCTCCGGGCTGGGCACCAGCATCTTTCCCACGCTCTGCAGGGGCGACAGCGAGCGTCCGTAGATGTCCTGGCTCGTCCTGCCCTCCAGGTTCCCGCTCTTGATGATGTTCTTCACCATGCGGTCCTCCAGCGAGTGGTAGGTCAGCACCACCAGTCGTCCGCCTGGGGCCAAGAGCTGAGTGGCGCTGTGGAGCATCTGTCGCAGGGCCTTCATCTCGCCGTTCACCTCGATGCGCAGGGCTTGGAACATGCGTGCCAGGTCCTTCTTCTCGCGTCCGAAGCCCAGGATGGGGTTCATGAGTTCGGACAGCTGGCCCGTGGTCTCGATGGGTGCCGAGTTGCGTGCCTTGACTATGGCGGCGGCCACGCGGCGACTCTGCTTCAGTTCGCCGTAGAGGTAGAAGATGTCGGCCAGCTGCGCCTCGGTGTATTCGTTCACCACCTTGCGTGCGGTCAGGCTGGCGCGCTGGTTCATGCGCATGTCCAGGGGTGCATCGAAGCGGAAACTGAATCCGCGCTCCGCCACGTCCAGGTGGTGACTGCTCACGCCCAGGTCGGCCAGGATGCCGTCGACCGTCTCGTGCCCATAGTACGTCATCCAGTTCTGCAGGTATCGGAAGTTGCTCCGCACGAAGGTGAATCGTTCGTCCTCCGGCGCCCCATGCATGGCGTCCAGGTCTTGGTCGAAGCCGTAGAGGTGCCCGTCGGGGCCCAGTCGGTCCAGTATGGCCCTGCTGTGTCCGCCTCCGCCAAACGTGAGGTCGGCATACACTCCGTCGGGCCTGATGTTGAGGCCTGCAAGTGCTTCTTCCAGCATTACGGGAGTGTGATAGTTATAACTCATTTTGGCACAATTAGACATGCAGTTCGCAATTTGGCTGTAAAGGTACAAAAAAGTTTTGATATTTGACTTAATAAAGTCGAATTTATTTTTCAAAATCATGCAATTTTTTTTGCCTCCATCGGGCGGCTCTCCCAGAGGGGCCGAAAATCACCTCTTTTTACGCGCGCGCATGTCTCCTTATTATTATGTCCCTTTCGCCGACACGTCGATTTCGCATTCCGAATTGCCCTTCAACGAGGGCTGCTGAGGACGCCCTTCAGACAATACGTCGATTGAGCTCAGACAATAGTAAGGTTTGGGCTCAGACAATAGTAAGGTTGGAGCTCAGACAATAGTAAGGTTTGAACTCAGGCGACGGGTCGATGAAAACGGGTCGTCGGGAGACCCCTCCGAAATCGCGCCCGGGAGCGCCCTCCGGAGTTGCAAAAATGCGCCATTTCATCGACAAATCAGGCCCTCGCCGGGCCCTGATTTGGAGAGGTGCCGGATGCGTGGTGCCGATGACGAATATGGGGTAAGAATTTGGGTAACTGAATTTTTTTGTTTAATTTTGTCCCGACAAACTCATCTTACCTGCTATGAATTCGCAAGTTATCTATCTGAATATCTTCCTTTCCTGTGGCACGATTCACCTGGTGCTGACGGCCGTCATGGCCCTCTTCGCACGCCATCAGGTGAAGTACTTGGCCATAGCCTGGATCATGGGCATCTTCTCCTCCTGGTTCTTCCTCCTGGCCCCCTATGCCTCCACCGAGGGCCCCCATGCCGGTGTCATGCATCCGGCCATGCTGGCCGCCCTGCTCGTCATCTCTTTCCTGCAGAGCATCTATCCGCTCAGCATCCCCATGCCGGGCTATCTCCAGTGGGGCCGCATGTGGCGCTATGCCTTGCCCGCCATCGTCTTCCTCGGCTTCTATGCCGTAGGTTTTGCCATGGGCAGCCGGCATGTGGTGGTGGAGTCCTTCACCGACTTCCGCACCCATCTGCTCAGCGGCGACCTCCTGGTCCGGCTGGGCATGCTCCTGACCAGTTTCTACTACATTGCCAACATCTTCCTCCTGCCGCGCCGACTCACACACGTCCAGTTTCCGCGCTACCTGATAGGCTACAGCACCATTTTGGGCCTGAGTGCCGTCTTCTTCCTCGTCATAGCCTTCAATTATCACACCTATCTCATCATGATCTATGCCGTCGTCTTCACCCTCCTGAATGCCTATCTGTGCATGCGAACCCTCGAATCGACGGCCCGCGAACTGCCGCGCCCCGTGGTGAAAGAGGTGGCCGAGGCCCCTTCCGACGAACAACTGGAACGCTCGGAGAAGGACTTCAACGAGAAGAACCTGCAATACTTCCAGCGCGTGGAGTACTGGATGCAGCACCACAGCGAGGCCTGGACAGAGTACACCTTCAACCGCGACATCCTTTGCACCGAGGTGGGCATCAACCGCCAGTTGCTGCTTCAGTGCCTGCGCAGCCAGGGATATAATAATGTACACGAGTACATCAACCGCTACCGCCTGGAGGAACTGAAACGCCGCATCCGCCGGGGCGAAATCTCAGCCCTGGGCGACTGCCTGGATGCCGGATTCGGGTCGCTCAAGACGGTACGTTCCTGTTTCCTGAAACTGGACGACACCACGCTCGACCAATACATCCAGGAGAATGCGCCCAAAAAGGATTGAACCATCCCGTCAACTGCTATGAGATATTCCCTCCTTCCTCTCCTGCTCCTCCTGCTCGCTTCCTGCGGACGGGCCGACCGCATGCGCCACATGCTGGAGCAGGCCGAGTGGATGAACCGGCACGACTCCCTCTTCACCTCCGACTCCGTGGGCCGCGCCCTCGTCCGCTACTACGACCACTGGTGGCACCCCGCCGACCTCCGCCTCCGTGCCTACTACATGCTCGGCTGCGCCTACCGCGACATGGGCGAAGCACCTGCCGCCATCCACTACTACACCATTGCAACAGAAAAGGCCGACACCGCCCATGCCGACAGTGCCACCTATGCCACCCTCTTCCGCGTCTACGGACAGATGGCGATGATATACGGGCAACAGAACATGCCAGAAGAGGAACTGGAAGCACTGAACTGTTACAGCCGTTATGCTTGGCTTGCCAAGGACACTATCAGCTATATTCTTAGTTTTGAGCATATGACCATACCCTACTATATGTTGGATGATAGTTGCAAGGTTCTTGAGATTACAAGAAAGACAAGTGAACTATATATGGAATATGGTCTTCCCAAAAGAGCGGCCAGCGTCTACCCAACGGCAATTTACGTCAGCCTGCTTAATGGAAACTACCCACGCGCCCATGAGTTTATGGAAATCTTTGAAAGCGAATCAGGCCTTTTTGACGAGCAAGGCAACATACAGCCTGGGCGTGAACATTATTACAATAGCAAGGGGCTATATTATCTTGGCATAGGGAAGTTGGATTCTGCGGAGTACTTTTTCAGAAAACTTCAGTCTTATGGCTATCAATTAGAGGCTACAGAAGGATTACTCTCTATATATGAAGTTGCGAAAAATGCCGATTCCATCGTTAAATATGCACACTACTATCAAGATAGACAAATTGATTGGGCAGATACGCGCCAATCAGATGCCATTATTCAGTCATCTGCGATGTATAATTATGAAAGGAACCAAAATCTTGCTGAAAGAAGGGCGGAGCAAGTACAAGTGGCTTGGTTTCTTTTAGTAACCATATCCTTGACCTTAATTCTGACGATAGTACTGTTTTACATAATCCATGACAGGATAAGGCGAAATATTCGTAAAAAAGAAGAGAAATACAACTTTTTAGAAGAGAAGTATAATAATAATGTAAAAGAGTATCAGCAACTGATTCATGAATTTACCATACTACAGCAGAATTTTGATAATATTGTGCCGTCTATTGAGACGCAGGAACTATTAAAAGGAAAGGAAGAAAGGATTTCTACGCTCGAAGTTGAGTTGAATTGGTATATGGATAAAAGTGGGGCCTTGGATATCCTAGCGAAGGAAGAGACTATGAAACAGAGCAATATCGTGAAACTCTTTCAGGAGAAGTCACTTCCCGGCCGTAAATGGGAGAAACCTACCAAAAATGATTGGGACCAGCTATTAAATCTTTACAAGGAATTCATGCCGTTAGCCTATTCATGCATTATAGTTTTGTCCAAGCTACAGCGAAACACTTGCCTGCTTACCCACATGGGGTTTCCAACTGGCACAATCTCCCTGCTATTAAGCACTTCAGATCAAGTTATAACAAATGCCAAAAGAACAGCCAATAGCAAATTGGCAGGAATGAAATCCGCAACTACTCTGCTTCAAACCCTTCGAAATCTTGCAAAAGGTGTAAAGTCGGTGTAAACTTTTACAAGAGCATGTAAAATAGTGTTTTACGCGGAAAAAAGTGTAAACTAGGTGTAAAATCTTTCCTTCCAAAATTTGTCGTCTAACGCACTTTCTCATAACTTTGCAGCAACTTAAACTGAATTGTTATGAGAAAACTATTTCTAATTTCTATTGCCTGGATGCTAGCCATGACCATCATGCCTGTCATGGCCACAGGTGGGGATAATCCAATTCCCTTAAACATGAAAATTAAGCAGACTAATCCAGAGAGTGAACTGACCCCACTACCCAAAGCACCCATTTTGATTCCTGCTGTCTATTTGGACGGCCACACTCTCTCCTTCGATGCTGCCATCGAGGACTGTGAAGTACGTCTGCTGGATGAGGACGAGAATGTAATTTTCTCCGATTTCATCGCGATTTCGCAGACTTCTCTCATCCTGCCTGCCACCCTCAGCGGCACCTATGAACTGCAAATCATCCGAGGCA
>CAMOUQ010000030.1 GCA_946626595.1 uncultured Prevotellaceae bacterium
GGGCACGATGAACCGCGGGGAACTCGTGCTATCCCCTCTCGGGGAGGCTGTGGAACAGGCATGGCTGCGGATACCAGAGGCCCAGGCTGTTCATGGTAACCATGTGAGGGTGCATGCTTGTGTGTGCATGCCCGACCATTTCCATGGTGTGATAGAAGTGATGGAGCCAATGGAGTGGAGCCTCGGTGACATCATTCAGGCTTTCAAAGCCTTATGTACCAGTCATTGGCAGCGGCAGCAGGGACTGGAGGCTTCGGTAAATCGCCCGATATCGGTCGATTTGGATGGAGCTGGGGTGCCGGCATGGCTGCGCGAGAAGGTGCAACGATGCCCTAATGAGGGGGCGCTGATACGATGCCTTTCCAAGAAACAAAGGCAAGAGTACTACGCATTGGTAGGGAAAAACCGGCAGCCACTTTTCGATGAGAATTATGACGACACAGTATGTATGAACGAGCGTCACCGCAAGGCTATGATAGCCTATGTGAACGATAATCCCCGTAGAGCGTTGTTACGAAAGAGATTGCCAGAGTATATGGAGCGCTGTTTGCATGTGCAGATTGGTAACCGCAGTTATGGTGCTTTTGGTAATTTGTTTTTGTTGCGCTGGGCGCGAAAAATTCAGGTGAAATGTCATCGGAAGCATCCTGTCAGCGGTGTGCCTTATGAGAAGACGACGGACTATACAAATGAGCGACGACAGTGGGAGAAGTTGATACAGGAAGGATATACAGTTATCGTAACACCCGGTATCTCTGAAGGGGAACGGTTGATGAAAAAGGAGTGTCTGGACAGAGGTTTCCCATTGATACACCTGCAAAAAGAACCTATTGGTGCTTTTTGGAAACCAGAGCGGCAGCGTTTTGAGGCATGTGTCAATGGTGCTTTACTGATACTTGCGCCATGGGACCTGGACCAGATGGGCGCAGTAACAGGTGTTCCATCCGACAGCGACTTTAGCCGTTTTCATAATCTTAATATATTAGCAGCAGAGATATGTGCGTTTGATGGAGAAGCGAAAATAATGCGGTGCAGACAATAGTATTAGAGAATGGTTTGATGCTTCCGGAGCGGTGCTTATAGAAGTTTCTTGTGCTGTGGAATACAGTCAGGCTTGCTGTTGACCAGCGTCGGCTGAGCCTGAAGCGGGCGTAATCTGCTGCCACAGTCGTTCGTCGGGCACGGGGGCAGTGAGGTCGATGAGTTGGTGCGAGACGGGGTGCTCGAACCATAGTCGGCGGGCATGGAGGGATATGCCGCCGTCGGGATTGGAGCGTGGGGCACCGTACTTCAGGTCGCCGCGGATTGGGCAGCCCATCTTGGCCAGCTGGCAGCGTATCTGGTGGTGACGACCGGTGTGCAGGTCGACCTCCAGCAGCCAGTAGCGGTCGCTGTGGCCGATGACGCGATAGTCGAGTATGGCCTGTTTGGAGCCGGGCACTTCGCGGTCGTAGGCCCGGGCCGTATTGTTCTTGGGATTGCGGGTGAGCCAGTGGGTGAGTGTGCCCTCGGGCTGAGGCGGCTGGTTGGCCACGATGGCCCAATAGGTCTTGTGCACCTGTCGGGTGCGGAACATCTCTGCGAGGCGCGTCAGGGCCTTGCTGGTGCGGGCGAACAGGACGAGTCCGCTGACGGGGCGGTCGAGCCGATGTACCACTCCAAGGAACACATCCCCGGGCTTGTGGTAGCGTTCCTTGATGTAGGCCTTCACCTCTTCGGAGAGGGGCACGTCGCCGGTCTTGTCGCCCTGTACGATTTCCCCTGCCCGTTTGTTTACGATGATGATGTGATTGTCCTCGTATATGAGGCCCACCCCTGGCCCCATTCCCGACCCTTGGTCGCCTACCCGTAGCCTTTCCCGTGGAGGGAGGGGAGTGTTTACGTTCTTTGGGTTGTTATTATTCATTGCGGATTGTAACTACTCCCCTCCCTCTACGGAAGGGGGTGGGGGAAGGGGCTTTTTTTTAGGTGTTCATGCCGCCGTCGACCTGGATGACTTGTCCGCTGACATACGAACTGAGGTCGCTGGCCAGATAGAGGGCAGTGTTGGCGATGTCCTCGACCTGTCCGCCTCGGCGGAGGGGTATTTTCTTCTTCCATTCCTCACGCACGTCGTCGGGCAGAGCAGCGGTCATGGCTGTCTCGATGAAGCCGGGGGCAATGGCGTTGGCACGGATGCCCTTGGGGCCCATCTCCTGGGCGATGGACTTGGCCAGGGCGATGAGGCCGGCCTTGGATGCGGCGTAGTTGGACTGTCCGGCATTGCCGTGTACGCCTACTACGGAGGCCATGTTGATGATGGAACCCTTGCGCTGGCGCATCATGATGGGCACGCAGGCATGGATGAAGTTGAAGGCCGACTTCAGGTTGACGGCGATGACGGCGTCCCACTGCTGTTCGCTCATGCGCAGCATCAGTCCGTCCTTGGTGATTCCGGCGTTGTTGACCAGGATGTCGATGGCGCCAAATTCTTCCTTTACCTTATTCACGACCTCCTCGGTCTGTGCAAAGTCGGCGGCGTTGGAGGCATAGCTCTTGGCCTTCACGCCCAGGGCTGCAATCTCCTTTTCGGTTTCTTCGTTTACTTCCAGATCGGTGAAGGCGATGTTGGCGCCTTCCTCTGCAAACTTTAGGGCAATGGCCTTGCCAATGCCACGTGCTGCACCCGTGATGAGTGCAGTCTTTCCTTCCAGTAATTTCATCATATTAAAGTAATGTAAAGTGTCAAATGTAGATACTCAGGTTTCTTCATCGGGGCGGTTGATTTTGGCCATGGCGCGGTGGATGACCTGTTTCACCATGGGGCGGCTGGTCTGTATGCTCATGCCCAGGCGACCGTAGATATAGGGGACCTCCAGGCCACGGATGCAGTAGTGGATGATGTCGACCGACATGCGTATGTTGGCCACGTCGAATTTGCCTTGGCGAATGCCCTGCATGATGATTTTCTGTATGATGTCCACTTCGGCCAGGTCGAAGGCCTTGCGCACTTTCTCCACGAGCCAGATGTTGCGGAAGAACTCGGCACGCAGGTTGCCGTTGCGTATGACCACCTCCTTGATGAGGCTCAGGTGGGTGTAGACCAGCTGAACCAGTTTGTCTTCGGGCTCCAGGTCCTTGTCGGCAATCAGCCTGAGGCGGTTGCTCATGTGCTCCATCTCGTTCTCCACGACGGCCTCGAACACCTCCTCCTTGCTTTTGAAGTATGTGTACAATGTGCGTCGCCCTCTGCCGGATGCAATGGCGATGTCGTTCATGGTGGTGTCGTCCAGTCCGTTCTTGGCAAAGAGTTGGCGCGCCACGTCGATGAGTTTGTTTCTGGTCTTTATATTCCCCATAACAAGCACAAAGGTAGGTAAAAGTGTGTAATCAAGCAAGAAATTCGGGGTAATATGTGCATAAAAAGATAAAATCCTACCGAAATGTTTGGTCATACCGAAATTTCTCCTTACCTTTGCACTCGCAAAACAGAAAAATCGCGGAGTGGAGCAGTTGGTAGCTCGCCAGGCTCATAACCTGGAGGTCGCCCGTTCGAGTCGGACCTCCGCAACTAAAAACCTCAGAAACGCCTCTATTCAGGGGCGTTTTTGCGTTTCATACCTATTTTATCCCCTAAAAATTAATCAAGCGTGGAAGGTATGTTCTTCAGCATACCCTCCACGCTTGAGATGTTTGTGTCTGCGACAGGCTATTTTACCAGAGCCATGGTGTCGAGGGCAATCATCAGTTCCTCGTCGGTGGGGATGACACAGACGGTGACTTTGCTGTCCTCGGCCGAGATGATGGCCTCCTTGGCACGGATGGCGTGGTTCTTCTCGGGGTCTACCTTCACGCCCATGAACTCCAGGCCCTTCGTGGCACCTTCGCGCACTTCCCACTGGTTTTCGCCGGCTCCACCGGTGAAGAGGATGACATCGACGCCACCCATAGCGGCGGCATACTGTCCGATGTACTTCTTGATGCGGTAGGTGTACATCTCCTTGGCCAGACGGGCGCGGTCGTTGCCGTCCTCGATGCCCTTCAGAATGTCGCGGAAGTCGCTGCTGCCGCCGCTCACGCCGGCCAGTCCGCTCTGCTTGTTGAGCAGGTTGGAGATGCCTTTGGTGTCCAGATTCAGTTTGTCCATGAGGAAGGTAACGGCTCCGGCGTCGATGTCGCCAGAGCGAGTGCCCATCATCAGGCCTTCCAGGGGAGTGAGACCCATGGAGGTGTCGACGCACTTACCGTCCTTGACGGCAGCAATGCTGGCGCCGTTGCCGATGTGGCAGGTGATGATGCGGCTGCCCTCGGCCTTGATGCCCAGGAACTCGCACACGCGCTGGCTGACGTAGCGGTGGCTGGTGCCGTGGAAGCCATAGCGGCGCACGCCGTGTTCCTTGTAGAGTTCATAGGGCAGGGCATACATGTAGGCATAGTCGGGCATGGTCTGGTGGAAGGCCGTGTCGAACACGCCCACCTGGGGAATGTTGGGCAGCAGGGCCGAAACGGCGTTCACGCCCTTGATGTTGGCCGGATTGTGCAGGGGAGCCAGGTCGTTGCACAGGGCAAACTCCTCCATCACCTTCGGAGTGAGCACGACGCTCTGGTTGAACTTCTCGCCGCCGTGCACCATGCGGTGTCCTACGGCATCCAGTTCGTTGAGGTTCTTCAGCACGGCATGTTCGCCGGTGGTCAGCACTTCGAAGATGAACTGCACGCCTGCGGTGTGTTCCTCGATGGGGCGGTCTATCTGAAATTTCTCGCCGTTGAGTTTGAATTTGATAAACGAATCGGGCAGACCGATCTTCTCGATGCCGCCACTGGTGATGACGCTCTGGTCGTCCATGTTGTACAGAGCGTATTTGATGCTACTGCTTCCGCAGTTCAATACAAGTATTTTCATAATTTATGCTTCACTATTCATTCTTCGTTCCTTATTTGGCATCCATAGCCTGGCAGGCGGTGATGGCTACCATCTTGTAGATGTCGTCGACGGAGCAGCCACGGCTGAGGTCGTTGACGGGACGGGCGATACCCTGAAGGATGGGACCGATGGCGTCGGCATTGCCCAGTCGCTGCACCAGTTTGTAGCTGATGTTGCCCACCTCGAGGCAGGGATATACGAGCACGTTGGCGTGGCCTGCGATGTCGCTGCCCGGAGCCTTCTTCTCGCCTACGGAGGGCACGAGGGCTGCGTCGGCCTGCAGTTCGCCGTCGATCTTCAGTTCGGGAGCCAGTTCCTTGGCCAGACGGGTGGCTTCCACCACCTTGTCCACCACTTCGTGCTTGGCACTGCCCTTGGTGGAGAAGGACAGCATGGCTACGCGCGGTTCCTCAAATCCGGCTACGCTCTTGGCGGTCTGAGCCGTGCAGACGGCAATCTCGGCCAGTTGCTTGGCATCGGGCATGGGGGTGACGGCCACGTCGCCCACTACGAGCACACCATCCTCGCCGTACTGGGGCGTCTGGGTGATGAGCAGCATGGCACCGCTGACGCAGGTGATGCCGGGGGCGCACTTGATGATTTGCAGGGCAGGGCGCAGGGTGTCGCCGGTGGTGGAGAGGGCACCGCTGATCTGTCCGTCGGCATCGCCGCTCTTGATGATGAGGCAGCCGAAGTAGAGCGGGTCGAGCACCTTCTTCCAGGCTTCCTGCTGGGTCATGCCCTTGGCCTTGCGCAGTTCGTACAGCAGGGCTGCATAGTCGTCTGTCTTGGGACTGGTCTTGGGGTCGATGATGGTGGCCCCTTCGATGTGCTGCAGACCCAGTTCCTTGGCCTTGGCCAGTATCTCCTCACGGTTGCCGATGAGGATGATTTCTGCCAACTCGTCAGCCACAGCGCGGTCGGCTGCGGTCAGCGTGCGCTCCTCCAGCGATTCGGGGAGCACGATGCGCTGCTTGTTGCTCTTGGCGCGAGCAATGATTTTGTCGATTAATGTCATTTTGGTTTATTTTTTAAAGGATTCTCTAAGATTTTCTAAAGATTTTTATGTGGAGGCTAAAAGCGCCCTTTCATGAGTATGGTTTCCAATTCTTCGGCCGTGAGGTGGCTGCGGAACTGGTCGTTGTGTGCTGCCGTGATGTTGCCCGTCTCCTCGCTGACGATGATGGCCAGTGCGTCGGTCTCGGAGGTTATGCCCTTGCCTGCACGGTGGCGCAGGCCGAACTCCTTGGGTATGTCCAGGTCGTGGGAGATGGGCAGGATGCATGCGGCTGCGGCGATTTTGCCCTCGGATATAATCATGGCGCCGTCGTGCAGCGGACTGTTCTTGAAGAAGATGTTCTCCACCAGTCGCTGTGTGATGCGTGCGTCGATGGTCTCGCCCGAACGGATGTATTCCGTCAGGGGGATGTCGTTCTCCAGCACAATCAGGGCCCCCACCTTCTGCTTGCTCATGTTGATGCAGGCCATCACGAGGGGGAAGATGATGTCGCGGTCGTATCGGTATTCGTTGTTGATGCCTTGCTTGTGTTCCGAGCGGAACAGGCGTACCAGGCGGTTAGCCTTCTCGTGTGCCCCCAGGTCGTAGAAGAAGTGGCGGATGTCCTCCTGGAACAGGATGATGAGGGCTATGGCGCCCACGTTGACCAGTTGGTTGAGTATGCCGCCCAGCAGCTTCATGTCCAGGACCTTGGAGACCACAATCCAGAAGCTGACGAAGATGAGCACGCCGTAGAAGATGTTGACGGAGCGCGAGTGCTTCATCACCTTGTAGCAGTAGTAGAGTATGATGGCTACAAGCAGGATGTCGATGAGGTCTTTGATACCGAAATTGAAGAACACGGGCGGGTGAAATTTAAATTAAGAATTAAGAGATAAGAATTAAGAATTAAGAATTAAGGGTTGGTCATGCTGACGATGCGTATGGCCTCTACGGCTGCACGGACGTCGTGGACGCGCAGGATGTGGGCTCCGGCCACGAGGGCCAGTGTGTGGAGCACGGTGGTGCCGTTCAGTGCCTCGTCGGGCGTGGTGCCCAGCAGTTTGTACACCATCGACTTCCGCGATACGCCCACCAGCAGGGGCAGGTCCAGTTCGCGGTACGCCTCCAGCTGGCTCATCACCTGGTAGTTCTCGTCCAGCGTCTTGCCGAATCCGAATCCCGGGTCGGCTATGATGTCCTTCTGTCCCAGTTCGCGCAGTCGACTCAGCGCTTGTGCGAATCCCATCGACAGGGCCCTGTTGCCCGTGTCGGTCAGCACGTACGGCAGTCCTAAGCGTGCCACCAGGGGGAACATCTCGGGGTCCTGTCCGCCAGTGACGTCGTTCACGATGATGGGGCCGAAGTCGTCGGCCATGCGCTCGGCCACCCGGGCGCGGAATGTGTCAACCGACACGATGGCCTCCGGTGCCACCCTCCGCACCACCTGCATGGCTCTGGTCAGGCGTTCCGTCTCCTCGGCCTCGCTGGCAGGCTGGCTGCCCGGCCGTGTGCTGCAGGCTCCGACGTCCACTATCGCGCCGCCTTCGCTCAGAATCTGTTCCGTGCGCCGGGCAATGTCGCCCTCGGTCTGTGTCCGGCTTTGGGCATAGAACGAGTCGGGCGTCACGTTCAGGATGCCCATCACCACGGGGCGCGACAGCTCCACGAGCCGTCCGCCCAGGTTCAGCGTTCTATGCTCTCCGCTCTCCACGCTTTATTTTCTCTTCGCCAGTCTCTTGAGTCCGGCCACGATGTGCTTGGCCTCTTCTTCGCCGATGGCGCGTGTCACGGTGTACTGGTATTCGGTCGGTTCCTCGTCGTCCGTCCATTCGCTGTCAATGGTGCCGTTGTCGTTCATTTTGAAGTGGAAAGAGTATTCGTCCTGGCCGTTTTCGGGTATGCCGCTTCTGGGTATTGCTTGTTCATACACCGTGCAGCTCGCAGGCAGATTGGCGGGGCCGGCTCCGTACATGCCGATGGGGGCAAACATGGGAATGCACATGTCGCAGAAGACTACGTTGAACAGGGTGGCAGGCATCTGCTTGGCCTCGTTCTTCTCGGTGCCGTAGTTGATGGTGCCATTCGTTGTCAGCTCCTCGTCCCAGGTCATGTCCTCCCATTTGTCGTTCACCAATTCGCTCTTCTCGCAGATGGTTTTTTCTTTGGCCTCGAACGCGGTCAGCAGTCCGTTCTTCCAGGTCGTCGTGTGGCGGATGTCAATCTTGTCTATCTGGTCGCAGATTTTCACACCGCCTAGCTTGGTGATTTCCTCCCAGTTGATTTTTGTGGACATGCCGGTCACCTGGCGGTTCTTGTCGTAGCCATAGACAATCTTGCCGACGATACGGTGCTCCAGTTGGTCGGCACCGATTTCCTCGTCCTCGTCGTAGACAACCTGCAGCTTGAAGTCAATCATGCTCACCAGTCCGCGGTCGTTAATATTCATCGTGAACTGGTTGGTGAAGAACTCTCCATCCTCGTCGGTCAGGAAGTCGTTGTAGCTGAACTTGAGGTTGCCTTTTTCGTCCACATGGTAACTGTTTCCGTTCGCCATGAATCCGTCGAACTGGTCGTAGGCATCATAGGTGATGGTATAGGGGCCGGCCTTGCGGACCTGTACGTGGTTGCCATCGCCGTTGTCAATGACAATAGGCTTCAGATTGCCCTGTTCTTCATCTTCGTCTCCACACGATGTCAGGCACACCGAACCGAGACACAGAACAGCGGCCATTAACAATAATTTCTTCATAGTTTTCTTCTATTTTTGTTAATACGTGTACAAAATTACGTAATTTTTTTTAAAATGCCAAACCGATTCATACCTTTATTTATCTTTACGTACGCGCGTAGTAAGGCCTGGGCTCCGACAATACTAAGGTTGGAGCTCCAACCTTAGTATTGTCTGAGCCGAATCGACGCGTCGATTGAGCTCCAACCATAGTAGGACCGATTTCGGACACAAATTAGGGTCTGGATTTGGCCAAAAGAAATTTATTTCGTAACTTTGGGCGGATTATATGTATATGAAAAGATGAGTATAGAGGAATTGTATGACATCTACCGGCAGCACCCCGTGGTGACCACCGACAGTCGGCGCACCCCGAAGGGGTCGATGTTCTTTGCCCTGAAGGGCGACCGCTTCGACGGCAACCAGTATGCCCTGGGAGCCTTGGAGAGCGGTTGCGCCGTGGCCGTGGTCGACGACCCTAAGGTGGCCGTGGACCGTCGGTTTGTCGTGGTGGACGATGTGCTGCAGACCCTGCAGCAGCTGGCACACCATCATCGCGAGCAAATGCCCGGCAAGATGATTATCCAGGTGACGGGCACCAACGGCAAGACCACCACGAAGGAACTCGTAGCCGCAGTGCTGAGCCAGGTGGCCCCCGTGCAGTGGACGCAGGGCAACCTGAACAACCACATCGGCGTGCCCCTGACCCTGCTGACGCTGGAGGACGACAACGGCTTCGGCATCATCGAGACCGGTGCCAACCACCCCGGCGAGATAGCCTTCCTGGCCGACATCGTCGACCCCGACATGGGGCTCATCACCAACGTGGGACGCGCCCATCTGGAGGGCTTCGGCTCCTTCGAAGGCGTGAAGAAGACCAAGGGCGAACTGTACGACTACATCCGTCGCGAGAACAAGATAGGCATCTTCCTGAACGCCTCGGAGCCCAACCTGGTGGAGATGGCCGGCGACATGCCCGCCGTGCGCTACGGACTCACCGATGCCCCGGGCGCTGAGGTGTGGGGCGAAGTGGTGGAATGCAACCCCTTCGTCAAGTTCCGCTATCGTCAGGAACACACCGGCTGGCATGTGGTGCAGACCCACCTGATAGGAGCCTACAACATCCACAACCTGATGGCCGCCATTGCCGTGGGCATGCAGTTCGGGGTGCCTTTTGCCTTGATAGACGAGGCACTCTCGGGCTACCAGCCAACGAACAACCGCAGCGAGTTCCGCCAGACGGGTCACAACCAGTTGGTCATCGATGCCTACAATGCCAACCCCACCTCGATGGCGGCTGCCTTGGACAACTTCCGGCAGATACACGCCGAGCACAAGATGATGATACTGGGCGACATGCGCGAACTGGGCGAGGACTCCGAACGCGAGCATCAGCGCATCGTGGACATGGCCCGCGAGAGTGGGGCAGAGGAGGTGTGGCTGGTGGGCGACAACTTTGCCCACACGCAGAACGATTTCCGCCTGTTCCCCGATGTGGAGGCCGTCAAGGCAGCCCTGAAGGAGCACCCGGTGGAAGGGCGCACCATACTCATCAAGGGCAGCAACGGCACCCGTCTGTTCCAACTTCCGGAATTCCTGTAACCACGAATTTCTCCGTTTACGGACTTGTGATATGAAAAGATTCTTGCTCCCCATACTGGCCGCCCTCGTCTGTCACCTGCCCTTCGGCACGGCAGGGGCGCAGACCACAGCCACCGACATCGTCAACCGCATGTCTCCGGGATGGAATCTGGGAAACACCTTCGAGGCGAAGCACTGGAACGGCGCCGACCTCTTCAACAACAAGGCAGGACTGAGTGCCGAAACCTCGTGGCAGGATACGCGTACCACACAGCGAATCATCGACTTCGTCAAGGCGCAGGGCTTCCGCTCGGTGCGCATCCCTGTGGCATGGGTGTGCGGCCACATCAGCAATGCCACCACCTACACCATCGACAAGCAGTGGATGCGACGCGTGAAGCAGGTGGTCGACTACTGCATAGCCGACAGCCTCTACGTCGTGCTGAACGACCATTGGGATGGCGGTTGGCTCGAAAATCACATTGCCGACACGGACTCAGCCAGCGTCGAGAAGAACAAGGCCGTGCTGACGGCCATCTGGACCCAGATTGCCGAGACCTTCTGCGACTACGACGAGCACCTGCTCTTTGCCGGCCTGAACGAGCCGAACACGGAGGACACGCCGAAGGCTTCGACCATGAACAACCTGCTGGCGTACTGCCAGACATTCATCGATGCCGTGCGTGCCACCGGTGGGCAGAATGCCACACGCGTCCTGGTGGTGCAGGGACCGTCCACTGACATCGGAAAGACCGTGAAGTATGCCTCACGCTACCTCAAACTCAACGACCCCGCCGAGAAACGGCTGGCCATCGAGGTGCACTACTACGCCCCCTGGCAGTTCTGGGGCATGGAGAAGGACGAGTCGTGGGGCAAGATTTTCTACTATTGGGGCAAGGACAACCACCACAGCGGTTCGCAGCATAATGCCACCCACAGCGAGGAGGACTTCATGAAGCAGCAGCTGCAGCAGATGAAGATACGCTTCGTCGACAAGGGCATGCCCGTGGTCATCGGCGAGTTCGGGGCCAATTGGCGCGACCTCAGCGGGCTCAGTGGCGAGAGCCAGGAGAAACACGATGCCAGCACCCGTGCCCACTACCGCGAGATGCACCGCCTGTGTAAGGAGATGGGCGGCATGGTGCCCATGACGTGGGACATCAACGCCCGCAGCCAGGAAGGCACCAAGGGCACCATGACCATCATCAACCGCAAGGATCTCACCATCTTCGGCCTCCACGCCCTGGCCGGCATTCAGGACGTGTGGCCCGCTCCCACATCGCCGGTCGGCCTTCCCTCAGCCGCGAAAGCGCATGGTGCTGGCGTATATAATCTGCAGGGACAGTTGGTGGCCAAAGACCCCTCGTCGGCCACCCTGGCCAAAGGCATATACATCAGCGATGGCCGTGTGTTCGTGGTGGACCGATAAAGCCACGCCGCCACTCGCCACACCATCAGGGACATTGCCGATATCGGGAGCCGCAAAACGCGAAAAAAGCTCCCTTGCATGAAATAATCCCCCAAAAGGAGCGATTTTTTCAGATTTTATGCTTAACTTTGCCCTGATATTGATGATTTTGCTTTGTGCTGATAAACTTAGGTGTAGAACCACGAATTTCACGAATTAACTAACCTGATATGAAACGACTTTGTCTTTCGCTGCTACTGCTTGTAGGCGTAGCACCATTTTCAATCTTCAATCATCCGTTTCCGGTAGGCAGCGCTATGGCCCAGCGCGTGACCGACAAGTTGGACCGTGGCCTGGTGGCCGTTCCCGCTTCGTCGGGCAACCTGGTCTCGTGGCGCATCTTCGCCGAGGAATACTATGGTGTCACCTATAACCTCTATGCCAACGGTTCGCTGCTGAAGTCGGGCCTCACGGCCTCCGACTTCAACCACACGGGCGGCAACGCCACCACCAAGTACCAGGTGGCCGCCGTAGTCAAAGGTGTGGAACAGGAGAAGTCGGCCGAGGTCACCCGCTGGAACAATGGGTACCTGCAGTTCCCCGTAGCTAAGGTCGTGGACCGCAACGGCAAGGATGTCACTTCGCAGTACATCATCAACGACATCTCGATGGGCGACGTCGACGGCGACGGCGTGACCGAGTTCATCGTCAAGCGCAACTATTCCGGCGACATCCGCAACGCGGCAAACACCACCTGCTTCCACCACTACGAATGCTACAACCTGAAGGGCGAGCGACTGTGGTGGATAGACCTGGGCCCCAACATGATGGCTGGTCCCGACGAACAGTGGGACATGGTGCTCTTCGACTGGGACCAGGACGGCCGTGCCGAAGGCCTCATGCGCGGTGCCGACAACATGATATTCCATACAGCTCAGGGCGATGTCAACATCGGCAACATGAGCTACGTGGCTCCGCGCGACGAATACACCCGCAACGGTAACGAATATCTGCTCTACATCAATGGTCAGACGGGTGTGCCCTACGGTTGCGATGCCGCCACGGGCAAGTTCACCCCCATGGCCTATCCCCTGCCTCGATTCGAGTCCGGCGAGACCAACTACGAGGCTGCCTGGGGCAAGAACGATACGGGACACCGTTCCTCGAAGCACTACTTCGGCGCTCCCTTCCTGGATGGCCGCAAGCCCAGCATCTTCCTGGGCCGTGGTTGCTACACGCGCCACAAGATGTGCGCCCTCGACGTAGACCCCGTCACCCATGCCCTCACGCAGCGTTGGCGCTGGGACAACAACGGTGGCTGGAACGACCCCTGGTTCGGCAACGGTTACCACAACTTCGGTATTGCCGACGTCGATGAGGACGGTCGCGACGAGATTGTCTTCGGCTCGATGGTCATCGACGACAACGGTAAGGGCCTCTCCACAACGGGACTGGGACACGGCGACGCACAGCACTGCGGCGACTTCGACCCCTATCGCAAGGGACTGGAGTTCTTTGCCTGCAACGAGGACGAGCCCAACATGAACTATCGCAACGCCACGACCTCGAAGATATACTACCGTTCGAAGGGTACTAACGACGACGGACGCGGACTGATGGGCAACTTCTCCAACAACTTCCCCGGCTGTATGGGACGTTCCGTGAACTCGCCCCTCATCAGTTCGGTGGCCGACAAAGAGCTCACGGGTAGCGGCGTGCCGGCAACCGGCGGCGCCAACGACGGACTCTACTGGAGCCACCTGAACCAGCGCATCTACTGGACGGGCGACCTCATCGAGGGCATCCTCGACAGTCCGGGCACCGAGCGCGATGCTGTGGTGTGGACCACAACGGGCGGCCGCGTGTTCCAGTCGAACGGTTGTAAGTTGAACAACGACTCTAAGAACAACCCCTGCGCCCTGGGCGACATCTTCGGCGACTGGCGTGAGGAAATCGTGGTGCGCACGGGCGACAATGCCAACATCCGCATCTACACTACTCCTATCTACACCCAGTATCGCATCCCGACCCTGTGGCACGACCACCAGTATCGCAACGCTATGGTTTGGCAATGTGTAGGTTACAACCAGCCGCCTCACAAGAGCTTCTTCCTGGGTCAGCTGGAGGGCATCACTGTTGCTCCTCCCCCATACACGATGACCGGTCGCACCGAAATCCAGAACGGCGGCACCATCTCTGCTGCCAACCAGGGTCAGCACGTCATCGTATGTGAGACCAACGACACCAAGATAACCGTCCAGGACGGCGCCAACCCCGACGTAGCCACGTTCAACGTGCCCAGTTGGGTGCAGGGCACCAACAGCAGCAAGACCGACGGAACGGCCGTCATCAATTACAAGTACTACACTTGCACCGTAGAGGGCGGAGCCTTCACGGGTGGCATGACGCTGGCCAAGCAGGGCGACGGCATTCTCAGCCTGCCCAAGGTGGAGATGACCTATACGGGTCCCACCAACGTATGGGCCGGTACGCTCAACTTCGACGGCTCGCTGCTGCAGTCGTCGCTGTGGCTCAACCGTCATACCACGCTCAATACCAACGGCGGTAAGTTCCGCCGCATCACGGCCGACTACGGCAGCACCATCTGCCCCACGGGCCTCGTGACCACCGACTCGCTGATGCTCGGCTTCGGTTCGCGTCTGAAGCTGAATGCCTACAGCGACGGAATGAAGATAGACCAAGTGAATGCCAAATTGCTGAACATCGAGGCCAAGACGGCCGCCGTATGGCAGCAGTGGGGACCCGAATACCTGACACCGGTGCTCGAGATTGTCGTGCATGGCGAAAACGGTAGCTCTAAGCTGACGGCAGGCAAGTATCTGATAGGCGAAGTGGAGACCGTGAAGGGCAACATCGACAACATCAAGATAGAGGGCATCGTCAGCCAGAAGGCTCAACTGTCGGTTGAGGACAACAAGCTGTACCTCGTCATCGAGGGCATCCGCGAGGCCGGCATCGTATACTGGACAGGCAGCGAGAACTCGACTTGGAACTATGCCGACGCCGAGAACTTCCAGAGCCTGGAGGGCGAACAAGACATCTTCGTGACGGGCGACAAGGTCATCTTCGACGATGCTGCCAAGCGCTTCACCGTAGCCCTGACGGGCAACCTGGACCCCGACACCGTCATCGTGGACGCCTCGAAGTCCTACACCTTCAATGGTACGGGTGCCTTGACGGGCAACGCCTCTCTCGTGAAGCGCGGTACGGGCACGCTGACCATCTCCAACGACAACACCTATACCGGAGCCACCATCATCAGTGGCGGTACGGTGAAGGTGAGTGCCCTCTCGAACGACACGAAGGCCTACGGCAACCTGGGTGCCGTGAACACGTCGAACCAGAAGTTCATCATCGAGAACGGTGCCACGCTGCAGACCACAGCGGCTGTGACAACCAGCACCCCCATCCGCCTTCGCACCGCTGAGGGAGGTGTCATCAACAACTCGGCCGACTTCGGTGCCGACAAGGCCATCGTGGGTACGCGTCTCGAGAAGAAAGGCTCCGGCACCCTGCTGTGCTTCGCTGCCAATACGTCGCTCGACACCCTCGTCATCAATGGAGGTGCCGTAGCCGAGCGTGGCGGCAATGCTGCCAAGGCCATCGTATTCCAGAACGGAACACTCTGGGACGACGCACAGTCGACGACCCACGCCATCGTTGTCCCCAAGGGCAAGACGGGCACATGGCAACTGACCACTGCATACTATACGAACTATAGCAATAAACTGACGGGCGAGGGCACCCTCACCATCGTTCCGCGCAACACCGTCAGCCGCGTGCGCATCTCCGGCGACTGGTCGAAGTTCGAGGGAACCGTCAAGCACACGACCACCAACATCTGGTTGCCTTTCGACTGCACCTCGGGCATGCCTCACGGAACGCTCGACATAGCAGCCGGTTGCGGTGTGACCAATGTGGCCAAGGCCATGACGATTGGTGCCGTAACGGGTAGCGGTTCGCTCAACCAGCCTGTGGCCAACTTCCAGAACAGCAGTGCCGTCAGCGGCAACAACACCTGGAACATCGGTAACTCCGACGGCCACGACTTCACCTTTGCCGGTACGTTTGCCGATGCCGGCGGTTCCAACAAGACCCTCTTCAACAAGGTGGGAACCTGCAAGATGACCTTCACGGGTAGCGGCGACTTTCAGGGCGCATGCCAGGTGAAGGGCGGCGAGCTCTGCCTGAACAGCAGTAAGTCCGACATCATGCTCGGTTCGGCAGCCCTCACGGTGGCCAGTGGTGCCCTGCTGAGCGGTCGCGGAACGCTGGGCAACAGCACCGTCACCATCGCCAAGGGTGGCACCCTGCGCAGCGGTATTGCAGAGGACAATGCCGTGGGCGTCCTCAAGTTTAGCGACAAGAATGTCACCGTGAACGGCAACATCCAGACCTGCGTGGGTTCGAAGACCTCATTCGGCAAGTTCACCGGCATCGGCACCCTGAAGCTGAACGGCAAACTCACGGTGAAGGTGAAGGACGGTGTGGAACTGAGCGTGGGCGACGAACTGAAGATATTCGATGCCGAAAAGATAGACGTGAACAGCAATCTGGAATACGACCTTGCCTCGCCCAACGCAGCGCTCGGTCTGACCTGGGACACCAGCCGCCTGTCGGAGGGTATCCTGGTGGTGGCTCCTGCTGCCGCCGGAGTGCTGAGCATCGATGCCAGCGAACTCGACAATGCCGAAATCTATACGCTGAGCGGCCAACGTCTGTCGAAGCGTCCCACACGTACGGGCATCTATGTGGTGGATGGCAAGAAACTGTTACTGAAGTAAAATACCAGCGATGAAGAAGTTATTCTGTCTGATGAGTCTGTGCCTGTGTCTGTTCGCAGGCACAGCCCTGATAGCCTCCTGCAGTAGTGACGATGAACCGACAATCAAGGAGGTCGAAGCTGGCATCACCGACGATGGCAATACGCTGACACTCGTCTACGAAAATGGCGCAGCGACGCGCTCCGAGATTGCAACCTTCGACGACGAAGACTTGTGCATCAAGTTCATAGAGCAGGAGGTCTACCCAAACAAGTCGCTTGCCAACACCGAATGGGACTATCTGAAGAAGGAGTTTAAGGACTATCCCGATGAATGGAAATTGTATTCGAGGAAAGGGAATACCATCACTTACGATGCTACCGAAAAGTGGGAAGGAAGCCCGAAAGCAGACGTTCGTAAGTATATGGATGAATTGTTGATGTTTTATACCAAGCCGGATATAGAATAAAGTCCCTTGCCGAAGTAATAAACATCATATTATTAAGAAATTACCCCCAAAAGTTCTCCCTTTTGGGGGTAATTGTGTTTGTAATGTAGCAGAATGTGGCATTTTATTTGCACGGATGGAAAGAATATGATAACTTTACCCCCGAATGTATTCAATAACACATCTATTAATCCTTTACAAACCAAAACATTATGAAAAAGTTTTTCTATCTGATGAGCCTTTGCCTGTGCATGTTCGCAGGTGTGGCTGTTATGACATCCTGCGGTGACGACGATGACGAGCTCAATCCCGGAGAAATCAGCTACAAGACAGGTATTACCGAGAAGGGAAATACCCTGCAGTTGACCATTACTGCAGGTTCCGTCTACACGGAGCGCTACACGGCCACCTTCGGCAGCGATGACAAGTGCATCAAGTTCATCGAGGAGATGATTTACTCCAAGAAGGACTATGCCGACCTGGAGTGGCAAGCCATCCAGGCAGAATACCAGCAAATGCCCGACGAACTGAAGAAGTACTCGAAGGACGGCAAGACCATCACCATCGACGAGACTGAAACCTGGAAGGGACGTTCTCGTTCGGAAGTACGCGAATACTTCGAGATGATACAGGAAGAATTTGAGCGTCATAGCAACTATGACAAATAAGAAATAGACAAAAGGGTCAATAAAAAAACGGCTGACACTCGTCAATGGAGTGCCAGCCGCTTTTTTTGTGCCGAAAATTTGAACTTTTGCGCGCTTTGCATTATCTTTGCTGTGAAAAGGAAAGAAATGACATGAAATATTCTATCATTGTACCCGTATTCAACCGCCCCGATGAGGTGGACGAACTGTTGGAGAGCCTGACCCGGCAGACGTGTCGCGACTTCGAGGTCGTCATCGTGGAGGACGGTTCGGAGGTGCGCTGCGAGGAGGTGATCAGCAGGTATGCCGACCGGCTCAGTGTGCAATACTTCGAGAAGCCGAACTCTGGCCCTGGGCAGTCGAGAAACTACGGTGCCGAGCGCAGCAGAGGGGAGTACCTGATTGTGCTGGACAGCGATGTGGTGTTGCCAGAGGGCTATCTGGCCGAGGTGGACAAGGAACTCACGTCGGCACCTTGCGAAGCCTTCGGAGGACCGGACCGTGCCCACGAGAGCTTCACACCCGTGCAGAAGGCCATCAATTATTCGATGACCTCCTTCTTCACCACCGGCGGCATCCGGGGGGGAAAAAAGAAGTTAGACAAGTTCTATCCCCGCTCCTTCAATATGGGCATCAAGAAGTCGCTCTACGACGAACTGGGTGGTTTCTCGAACATGCGGTTCGGCGAGGACATCGACTTCAGCATCCGCATCTTCAAGTCGGGAGCCCGTTGCCGTCTGTTCCCCGAGGCGTGGGTGTGGCACAAGCGGCGGACCGACTTCCGGAAGTTCTTCCGCCAGGTGCACAATAGCGGCATCGCGCGCATCAATCTCTATAAGAAGTACCCCGAGAGCCTGAAGCTGGTGCATCTGCTCCCGGCTGTGTTCACGATGGGTGTGGTCACCCTGGGCGCCGTGTTCCTCACGGGTTTGGTATTTGCCATCCTCGGACTGTGTTCGGCCTATTGCGGTTCCTCGGGGTGCAACATGGGACTTGTCGTAACCTATATGGGCGTGGCTCTGATGTTGCTGGCCCCGCTGCCGCTCTTGCTGTATGCGCTCATCATCTTCGTCGACTCAGCGCGGACGAACCGCAGCCTTTGGGTCGGACTCCTGAGCATTCCGGCCTCGTTCATCCAGCTCCTGGGTTACGGTTCAGGCTTCCTGCGTGCCTGGTGGCTGCGCTGCATTTGTGGGCGGGACGAGGAATTGCAAGCCTTCAAGAAGACATTCTATAAATGAACAAAATAAACATAAAAGACCTGCCTCTGGACGAACGTCCCCGCGAGAAGATGATGGCGCAGGGCGCGGCCTCCCTGACGGATGCCGAACTGCTGGCCATACTCATCGGCAGCGGCAACAGCGAGGAGACGGCCGTGGGACTGATGCAACGGGTGATGCACGACTGCCGGGGCAGCCTGAACTCGTTGGGGCGCATGTCCATCGACGACCTGACGACCCGCTACAAGGGCATCGGCGAGGCCAAGGCCATCACGCTGTTGGCAGCCTGCGAACTGGGCAGCCGACGGCGGCGGGAGGATGTGGTGGAGCGGAAGAAGATTGGCGACAGTCGCGATGCCTACGAATATTTTGCCTCGATGCGCGACTTGCCCCTGGAGGAGTGTCACGTGCTGATGCTTCGCCAGAACCACAGCATCATCGGCGAGACGCTCATCAGTCGGGGAGGAATAGCCGGGACGGCGGTGGATGTGCGGGAGGTCTTGCGCCAAGCGCTGGTGCAGCGCTCCACGGCCATCATCCTCTGCCACAACCATCCCAGTGGCAACCTCCGGCCCAGCAGGGAGGACGACCAACTGACCAAGCGCGTGGCTGCTGCCTGCGAGACGATGGACATCCGCCTCGTCGACCACATCATCGTGGCCGACACGGGCTACTACAGCTATCGCGAGGAAGGGAAGATATAGTGACAATGCACAATTCATAATTCACAATTGACAATGGATCAACTGGAGATACAAGAGAAGGTAGTAGACCTGTTGCGTACGGTCTATGACCCCGAGATACCCGTCAACATCTATGACCTGGGACTCATCTACCGCATCGAACTGAACGAAGCGGGCGACGAACTTACTGTGGACATGACGCTGACGGCTCCCAACTGCCCGGCGGCAGACTTCATCATGGAGGACGTGCGCCAGAAGTTGGAGACCATCGATGGACTGAAGCGCGTAGACGTCAATCTCGTCTTCGAGCCCGAGTGGGACAAGGACATGATGTCGGACGAGGCAAAACTGGAACTGGGAATGTTATGAAGAATATTTATTTCTTGAGCGATGCCCACCTGGGCAGTCGGGCACTGAAGCATACAAGGCAGCAGGAGCGCCGTCTGGTGCGTTTTCTCGACGACATCAAGGAGAAGGCCGAGGCCGTGTATCTGTTGGGCGACATGTTCGATTTCTGGTTCGAATATGGCACCGTGGTGCCCAAGGGCTTCACCCGCTTCCTGGGCAAAATCTCGGAGCTGACGGACAATGGGGTGGAGGTGCACTATTTTACGGGCAACCACGACATTTGGGCTTGGGAGTACCTGACTGAGGAGTGTGGCGTCGTCATGCACCACGACCCCATCACCATCTCCATTGCCGACCAGACATTCTTCCTGGGGCATGGCGACGGACTGGGCGACCCCGACCGTAGTTTCCGGTTCATCCGTTCCGTCTTCCACAATCGCCTGTGCCAACGCCTCTTCCGTTGGATTCATCCCGATCTGGGCGTAGCCTTCGGGCTGCATTGGGCCAAGCGTAGCCGTTTGTCTCACGGATATGGGGCTTCGGGCGAACCGCCGTATATGGGCGAGGATAAGGAACCCCTGGTGCTTTTTGCCAAGGACTATCTGCAGGGCCACCCCGACATCAATTATTTCCTCTTTGGCCACCGCCACATCGAACTCGACCTGATGCTCAGCCACCAGTGTCGCATGCTCGTACTGGGCGATTGGATCAGTCAGTTCACCTATGCCGTGTTTGACGGCGAACGGCTCTACATGGAGAACTACGTCGAGGGCGAGACCCAGGTTTAGGGCTTCTTTTAGGGCTTCTCGTACAAGTCCTCGGCCCGGTTCACTTCCTTCAGTTCTGCCAGCAATTGGGCGTAGCGCTCAGCCACGGCCTGGGCAAACCGGCACCCTTTTTCGGCCGTAGCCAAACGGGGCGACCCGATGCCTGTGTCCTGTGTGACGAGGTTCCAGTGGCGGGGCAGCCAAGCCGTCTTAGCACGCAGCGAGGGTAGGGCAAAGGCGTTCGAAGCACCGTCGCCGGCCAGGTCGGTGCGTACGAGTTCGGGGTGATAGTGCATCATCACCGACGTCTCCAGTTCGTCGGCATGGTCGCCGGGTTGGTCGAAGAAGTCGCGTGCAGGGCACACCGTGAACCATTCGCTGGAGAGGATGAACATGTCGGGGAAGTCTACGGCGAGGTCGCGGATGAAGCCTTTGAACACATTGCCACCATGGCCGTTCACAATCAGCAGTTTGCGCAGGCCTTGATGGTGGAGACTCTCCACCGTGTCGCGCAGAATGCACTCCTGAGTCCGTTGGCGATAGTGGATGCAGAAGTTCAGTTCCCGTTGTCCGGGGTTCTGTGCCCCCATCATGACCGGAGGCAGCACCATTGCGCGTGTGTCATATCGTTCCCAAGCCAATCGGGCAGCGTCGACGGCCACATCGTGCGACAATATGGCATCGGTGAGGTAGGGCAAGTGCTGGTTGTGCGGTTCCGTTGCTCCCCAGGGCAGCATGACTATGTCGTACTCCGTGCCGTTCACCATTCCGTAGGTAGATGCCGCCAGGTCCACGGCCAAATCTTTCGTGCTATTCATTTCGTTGTCAATTACGTTTCGCATGTTCTTTAGCTCCCTCTCTCTACATACTGCGCTGCCGATTCGGCACAGCGTTCGCCGTCGACTCCGGCACTGACTATGCCGCCTGCATATCCGGCACCCTCGCCACAGGGGAACAAACCCTGCAGGGTGACGTGTTGCAGTGTGTCGCTGTCGCGCAGGATGCGGATGGGGCTGCTGGTGCGCGTCTCCACGCCGATGACCGTAGCCTCGTTGGTCAGGAATCCGTGCTTCTGACGCCCCCATGTCTTGAAGGCCTCTTGCAGTCGGAGACGTATGGGTTCGGGCATCCAGAAGTGGAGCGGACTGCTGATGAGGCCCGGCGCGTAGGACGATGGGGGGAGGTCGTAGCTGAGTCGGTTGTTCACGAAGTCGGCCATGCGCTGGGCCGGTGCCGTCTGTCGCATGTTGCCTTGTTGCCAGCAGGCGCGTTCCAGCGTCTCCTGATACTGCATCATGCGCAGCACGTCGTCGCCAGGCACGTCCTCAGGTCGCAGTTCCACCACCATGCCGCTGTTGCTCCAGCGTCCGTTGCGGTTGGAGGGGCTCATGCCGTTCACTACAATCTGTTCGGGGCCACTGGCTGCCGGGACGACGAAACCGCCCGGGCACATACAGAAACTGTACACACCGCGCCCGTCCACCTGTTGCACCATGCTGTATTCGGCAGCGGGCAGGTAGTCGCCGCGTCCACGGCGGCTGTGGTACTGAATGCGGTCTATCAGTTCCGCCGGATGCTCCAGACGTACGCCTACGGCCAGTCCCTTGGCCTCAATCTCTATTCCGCCAGCATGGAGCCAGCGGTACACATCGCGAGCCGAATGTCCTGTGGCCAAAATGACCGGTCCGCGGAACTCACGTCCGTCGGCACAAACGATGCCTTCGACGCATCGTGCATTGCGCATCGTGCCTTGTGTATTGATAATCAGCTCGGTCATCCGCGTCTCGAAGTGTACCTCGCCGCCGCAGCGGAGAATGGTCTCGCGCATGTTCTCGATGACACGCGGCAGTTTGTCGGTGCCGATGTGGGGATGGGCATCGCTGAGGATGGCCGGACTGGCCCCATGTTGGCAGAATACGCGCAGTATCTTCTCTCCGTTGCCGCGTTTCTTGCTGCGTGTGAAGAGTTTGCCATCCGAATATGCCCCTGCGCCACCCTCGCCGAAGGAGTAGTTGCTCTCGGGGTCCACCTTCTGCTCCGGGCGGATGCGCGCCAGGTCCTTCTTGCGTTCGCGCACGTTCTTGCCGCGTTCCACCACGATGGGGCGCAGGCCCAGTTCTATCAGTCGCAGGGCAGCGAACAGTCCGCCGGGCCCTGCCCCCACGACCACCACCTGTGGGCGGCTGCTGACGTCGTGATACATCACGGGCTCGTACTCCTCAACGGGCGGCTGCTCGTTGATGAACACCCTGACCGTCAGGTTCACATACACGTCCCTCTGCCGGGCATCGATGCTACGCTTCAGCTTCCGCACGCAGGTGATGGTGCGTTCGTCCCAGCCCTGTTCGCGTGCCACCCATCGCCGTATCGACTGTTCGTTATAGGCATCCCTTGGGGTCAGTCTCAGTTGCAACTCTCGTGTCATGTTTCAGTTCTAATTTCGTGTGTACACCCTTACGTAGTCGACAAGGTATTGCAGGGGGAACTGGCTGTCGTCGGGCTTTCCGCCGTTCTCTCCGAGCGCCAGGTTGAGCAGCAGGTACATGCCGAATCCCTCGATGTCGTTCGAGAAGGGGTTCTCCCGGTTCGTATTTCGGTTGACGGTCTGGCTTAGGTCTATGGTGTTCATCAGTTCGTCGTCCAGATAGAGGCGGATGAAGAGTTCGTCCCAGTCCATGCGCCAAACGTGGAACTTCGCCGTCCAGAGGGAATCCCTGTCGGTGAAGTGCGTCAGCGGAGCCACCACCGTGTCCCACTGTGGGGTGTATGGCCTTCCGCCGTCCCAGCAGGCATTGGCAAGGACGGAGGGTACGCCGTTGCTGATGTAGTACTCCATCATGTCCACCTCGCCGCAGGCAGGCCATCCCCATCGGTTGCCCAGCAGCCAGATGGCTGGCCACGAGCCGCTGGCCGTGGGTATCTTGGCCCTCACCTCTACACGTCCGTAGCGGAAGTGGAAACTCTCCCGTGTGGTCAGGCTGGCCGAGGTGTATTCCGCCTGTCGCCTGGCACGCTGCCAGACCCGCGAACCTTCTTCATAGCGAGGGTTGCTCACCGTCTCTCGCCGACCTTCGATGACGAGTACGCCGTCCCTCACCGAGGCATTCTCAGGCTGGTACCATTGCAGTTCCTTGTTCCTGACGAATCCCCGTTCGTAGGACCATCGTTCGTCGGGCCTGCCGTCCTTGTCAAACTCGTCCTGCCACACCAGCGTGTAGCCTTCGTACCGGTTGACAACGGACGTCGGCCTGTAGGCCCCGTCGTCGCCTGCCGCTCCTGCCGTCTGTGCGGTCAGCATCATCATGGCCGCACAGGCCAGGCACAGTCTCTTAAGTCTTTCCATACATTTCAGTTAAGCCGAATATCCCCATGCCGATGGGGTTCCACGTGCAAAGTTATGAAAAATCCGCGAAAGTTCCGTCTCCTTTCGCGGATTTTCTATGCACATCGCTTGCAAAGGCAGCATTTAATCGGCCCATAAGTTCTTGAGCTGGTCAAGCGGAAAGGGCGATTGCCCGAACCAATGCCCGAAGGTTCCCGAACCAATGCCCGAAGGTTCCCGAACCTCCGGCCTGTCCCACGTATGGGACGCGCTTCATCGACGTATTGTTTCGCCTCCATCGACGTATTGTTTCGCCTCCATCGTCGTGTCGATTAGGCTCACCCAATAATAATCCTTCACCCTTAACCCTTCATTCTTCATCCTTCTCCTCAAAAACACCTCCCTCACACCTCCCGTGCTACCATCCCTTTATTCATCGGCCTTGCAGGGCTGTTGATGGTGTATGTGAGGTGTTTTCACGAAAACAAGTTATAGTATTTCTCTTGCAATCCA
>CAMOUQ010000031.1 GCA_946626595.1 uncultured Prevotellaceae bacterium
AGGTGGAACAGGTCAATCCGTCCAGCGGACTCAGCCTGAGCACGCCGCCTAAGCGACAGCCACAGGCTCCTATCGTGATTCCGGCCGGCTCTACGCGCATTCTCACCCCAGCCGAGATTCGTGGTCTCTTCAACCATATCCCACTGAATGAGGTACAGGCTCCCGACGATCTGTTCGACAACTATTATAACGGTTCGTTCGGCCTTCTGCCCGAGGGACAGTACGAGATGCACTTTACGGCCTACCGCTGGGATCCGTATTTGGCAGACCCCGTCGTCGTAAGTTCACCTTCGGGCGGCGTCACCTTCTTCAGCGTTTGCTACAAGGCCCAGGCTCCCGAATTCCTGACTCCTCTGGCGGCCAATCCATTGGACCTCAGTTCCGTTGCCGAACTGGATCCCATGAGTCCGCAGTTCACATGGAAGGCTCCCGTCGTAGCCTGCAATCCCACCGTACTGCAATATTCCTATTCTATACGTATCGTAGAGGTGCTGCCAGGACAAACTCCCAGTGAGTCCATGGACCACAATCCTGTGATGTATCAGGTGTCCAACCTCTCCACCCCCATGTGCATGATTCCACAGATGGTCATCAATCAGTTTAAGGGCGGAAAGACCTATGCAGCACAAGTGACGGCCACCTCAGCCAACTCCAGCAGCATGATGCTCAACTATGTCAGCATCGCCAACAACGGAAAGAGCACCTACAAACTCTTCCGCATCAAGGGCACTTCCGCCCCTGACCCAGGCGACGATGACGAAGAAGAAGAGGAGGAAGAAGAAGAGGTTGACATCGCGGATGACGGCATAGGCAATTCGGGTGCCGGCATCGATGTATGGATGGGCGACACTAAGGTTGGCGGCAAACTGACCGACTCGCTCTACACCTTCCGCAATCCCCGCCTCGTGACTCCCTACTTCTCGGAGGATGCAGGCGCACGCAAGCATTTCGTCGAGTCCGATATTCTGGTGGCTTGGGAAAAGAGTCTCTTTGCCGGCGGCGAGGGGCAGCGCAGCGATACCATCAAGATTGAATACGACGTAGAACTCTTCGACAACGGCGAACGTGCCGACAAGGAGGAAGCCCTGAAGAAGGAACCCGTCTACAAGTTCCACGTATCGTCCGAGCAGAAGGACACTGTGGAGTGGAGCAAGATTGAGGAGAAAGTTAAACTCAATGACTACATGTTGCTCCGCGTCAAGCCCGTCGTGGTAAAGGGACAGTCCGTAGGCTTCATCGGTGACGACAACGTCATCGACTTTGCCATGGCCAAGCGTCTGAGCCAACAGTTCTTCCAGTGCTCCAGCACGGCCGACATCGAGGACACTAAACCTACCACCAAGACGGCCAAGGACCTGAAGGGCAAGGAAGTGTTGATAGGCGAATACGTGATGATTATCGACGACATCAAGGGCGAAGCCGCCACAGGTTTCTCCGGTACCGGTCGTGTCATCTGGGAACCCTTCGGCTCTAAGATTAAGATTTGCGTCAAGTTCGACAAACTGAAGCTCAACAAGGACGACATCGTCTACGAGGGAGAGGCTGTCACATACTCCGAAGCCTCCATCACCAGTGCCGGAGTGGTAGACAAACTCTTCTCCGACTGGGGCATCGACAACCTCCTCAGCGATTCAAGCATCCCCTATGCCCGCGAACTGAAGAGCGAGGCCAAGGGAAAAATTAAGGGCCTGGCCGAGAGCATCAATCTGAGTTCCTACTATCAGGACATACAGACGGGTGGCAAGATTCTCAGCCTGCTCACTTCGGGCGAGATGGACAACGTACACCTGCCCGTCAAGTTCCCGAAGGACAAACTGCCTGCCAAGTTCGATGTCATGGACATACAGATTGCCGGCATGACCTTTGCCCACAACTGGGCGGCCATGAACATCATCGGCGAGGCTGCCATGCCCGACTGTGATTACCTCAAGGACCAGATACTGGTCTTCGGTGCACCGCGTGTCTGCATATCGCCGAAGCGATTCCTGCCCGAGTCGGGCCACATCGCACTGCTCGACGACTTCACCCTCACACCCGGCAACACGGAACTCACCTTCAAGGCCCCCAAGGACCTGATAGAGCCGAAGGACGGATGCTACATCTCCTGGCACAACGACGAGTTTGAGCTCCTGGGCATCGATGCCGACCTGCTCATGCCCGACGCCGTGGTCGACGAGGGCGGCAAGGTGAAGAAGGACGATAAGGGCAACCCCGAGCATCCCAAGATGAACTTCCGCACCTCACTGGCCTCGTGGGACGACTTCGTGGTCAAGGTGGATGCCAGCAGCAGCTTCCAGCTCGAAGACCTGCCTGGCTTCACGTTCAGTGCATCTGACATGGTGCTCGACCTCTCGCCGAACTTCAATGCCGACCGCGTCAGCGTCACGATGCAGGACTTCCCCAAGACCTACAAGAAAACGAAGGAAGTGGAAGGCAACGTCAACAAGTGGCAAGGCCTCTACATCGGCGAGGTGTCCGTCAAGTTCCCCGTATCGCTCCAGATGGACGATTCCAACGAGGACGGCGACAATCGCCTGAAGGCTTCCGGCAAGGCCATGTTCTTCGACAACACGGGCGCCACGCTCAAATTGGTGGTAGAACCTAAGGCACGGGCCGGTTCGCTCGGCGGATGGGCCATCTCACTCGATAAGATTCACCTGGAATTCATCCAGGACAACTTCGACAACTGCGGATTCAACGGCGAAATCAATGTGCCGCTCTTCGGTGCCAAACCCAAGGATGGCCATTACGGCAACGTAGAATACATCTGTGACGTGCGCCGCCTCGGCGACAAGCAGAAGGACAAGAACGGCAAGGAGGTAGGCTCGCGCATGGCCTACGTCTTCCTTACCCAGAACGTCGACGACGATAACTTCGACTTCAGCGGACTGCTGGCCAAGGGACACATCGACGGCGGACAGACCTACTTCCTCGTGGAGGCCTACGACCCCGAAGTGGAGGGCGAGGACATGGTCACCAATGTCGAACTCTGCATGGGCGGTACCCTCGGCATCGGACTCGTGGAGGGTGCCAACGATTGGTTGAAGGAGAAGACCAAGAGCCTGCCGCTCACGGTGAAGATTCCCGACGTGCACTTTGCCAAGATGCGCATATCCAATATATCGCGTGCCGAGTGGAAGTCAGTGACCGAACTGGCAGAAAATCGCCGCAAAACGCGTGAAGAGCGTGAGAAGGAAGTGGAGGGCGAACACAAGAAGAGTCTGATATACGTCAAACTTGTCGACAGCAAGGACATGAAGATCAGCGACGACCTCTGGATCGACCTCGGCGAATGGTCACTGGCCTCGGCACAGAAGAAACTGGGCCCCTTCACCTTCACGCTGGAGGAGTTCAAACCTTCCTATAAAGACAACAAGCTCAATCTGGGCATATCGGGTATGATAGGCCTTGTGGGCGACAAGATAAACGTGGGCGGAGGCATCACCGTCTCGGCCGAGCTCAAGAAGGGAAAGAGCTGGAAGGACATCTCGCTGGAGAACCCCGACTGTAAGTTCGACAGCCTGAAGCTGGACCTCGACTTCACCATGCTCCACCTGAAGGGTTCCCTCAAGACAGGAGAAAACAATCAGGGCGACAAGGGCTATGCAGGCAAACTCGACATCGAAATCAAGGGCTTCTTCGGACTGAAGTGCTCCGGTGGCTACTACGAGCACAAAGCCAACGCCGACGACCTGAAACTGATGAAGGATGACGGCGAGTACGTCGAAGACCCCGACCATCCGGCAACAGAGGAGGACAAGAAGTTTGCCTATGGATGGTTCACCATCTCCGTAGAGAGCAACGTCGGCATCCACGTCGACCCCGTAGTCATCAACCGCATAGCAGGCGGCTTCTACTTCAACTGCCGACCCACCAAGGGCCAAGACAAGAATGACAAGTTCGGAGGCGACCCCGTCCGCGAATATGGTGTCATTGGTATTGCCGCCGGACTCACCCTCTCCACCTCGGCGGGCGAGAAGGCCCTGAAGGCCGACCTCGACCTGCTCGTATGCTACAACCGCGAGAAGAACTGCCTCTCCACCTTCATGTTCAACGGACGCGTCACGGTGGTCGGCGGTCTGGTCAAGGCCGACGCCAGCCTCATATACGAAAACAACGACCAGGAGCGTTATCTCTGCCTCAACATCACCGTGGAGAGCGGACTCGACAGCAACGGCATTGCCGAGAAACTGGCTGGGGCCAACGCTGCACTAAAAGAAATGAAGGGCAAACTCGACAAGTTCAAGGGACAGATTGACACCTATGCACAATCCATCGGTGCCTCAGCCGGTCTGAAGGGCCTCTCGGGCGACCCCGACTCAAACGAAAAAGGCAGTGGCGTAGTAGAGAAGGAGGACGGCGACACCACACCGCTCGACCCCAATGCCACGGCTGACGAAGAACCTACGGCCAAGAGCACGGACGCGGACTTCGCGGCTGGAAAGTTAGTCATCACCTTTGAGTTCAAAGTCACCTGGAAGGAAAAGGGCAAGACCTACAACACACCCAAGTGGCACGTCTACCTCGGCGAACCCGACCCGAAGAAGCGTTGCTCGTTCACCGTACTTAAATATAATGGTAAGATTGTCAAGATTGACATCGGAGCCAATGCCTACCTCTGCCTGGGTAACGAACTGCCCAATGGTGGCCAGTTGCCCCCCATCCATGAGAAGATTAGCAAATTCCTCGACGGCGACGAAGGTGGCGAGAAGGCCGGTGTCGACGGCAGCCTCGCTCAGGCCAACGCCAGCCGTGCCAAGGCCGCCAAGGCCCTGCTCAATCCCAACTCTTGCGAAGGCGGTGTCATGGTGGGTGCCTCGGCATGGGGCGACATCTCCATCGACCTTGGTTTGCTCTACGGTTCACTGGAGAGCCTTGCAGGTTTCGACTGCGCCCTCGTCAACTATGGCGACGGAGCCTTCTGTATGAACTCCGGCAGCGTCATGGGCTACAAGGGCTGGTACGCCATGGGTCAACTCTATGCCTATCTCCGTGCCGCCCTCGGCGTACACGTCAAGATTGGCAAACTCATCGACGAGAAGATATCCATCATCGACGCAGCCCTGGGTGGTCTGCTCGAAGTCGGTCTCCCCAATCCCACCTGGGTGGAGGGCAAGATGCGCATCAAGATCAGCCTTCTGGGTGGTTTGTGCAAGATAAACAAGAAGTTTGAGTTCTCGGCCGGTGACCACTGCGTACCCTTCAAGGGCAACGCACTCGACGGCTTCGAGATGTTCCAGAACGTCAGCCTCGGCTCCGACAGTCTGGTGCAGGCCATCTGCGACCCCACCTTCCACGTCTCCAAGAACGATGTCAAGCGCATGACCTTCACCACCACCAGCAGCATCGGCAGCCACTACCGCCTGCTCGACCCGTCGTACGTCGACGAGATTGAACGTAACCTGAAGCCCGGTGAGGAGAAAAAAGAGACCTCAGAGGAAGAATACGAAAAGAACCTGACCCTCCATGGCAGTCGAACATACGTCTTCGACATCAATCAAGACAAGGACCTCCACGGCATGAACATGGGCGTTCGCCTGTTCGACCTCGGCATGCCCTATAGGGTTGCTGGATCTGACTTCGATGACAGCGACTGCCTGAAAGCCTGGAGTATCGGCGACTCAAATCCCACGTATTCCAAAGTGGCCACACTGATTGCGAACTACTTCAACAATCCCTCCACGTCCCTTTCCGAATCCAGCATTGACTATGGAAGGGATAAATCCTTGAAGGCCACTCCTGAGGGTTATCTCGAAGGGGATAACAGTTTCGAATACTTAGAGAATAAACTTCTCGCTGGCGAAAGCGTATATAGACTGCAATATGGTAAGGTTACTGCTTGTCCTGAGGAGGACGTAAGTTTCCGCGAGGATAAGGGGACAACCTTCCACCTGACAGGGATGAACAATCTGCAAGGGGGCCATGTCTATGCGCTCTACCTGACGGCCAATGCATACGAGATAGACAACGGAGTACGTGTCTGGTGCGAGTACGTTAAGAACAAGGAACTCCACCGCATCAAGTGGCAGCAGGGCAAGTTCTGGTTCTTCTATGTAAAGGATGAGATTGAAGATAAGGTAGTCGGCGACTCCCTGCGCAGTCTCGAACCCTACGTGGCCCTGGCCTATCCCAGCCTCGACGGCACGAAGGTCAACGACGACCGTGGCGCAGGCACCATCAAGGCCTACTACAACGACATCATGAAGCCCACCATCGCCCTGAACCGCGACATTTCTGCCGAGGTGAAGGCCGACTCCATGCAGTGGATACTCACTACGCTGAATGCAGCGGGCGACACCCTCAAGGTGCAGACTCGTAATGCCAAGTACATCATGGATCAGGGAGGCAACTGCATCAATCTGGAGCCCGACTCTTGCTTCGACGGGCTTTCAGAATTTGCCTCCGCCAAGAGCAATGCCCGGAAGAATCAGCAGACATACGACTTCAGTAATGAAATTTATCACCTGCAACTCAACTACAAGTATTACCATACGGGAGAAGTGCGCTATGGCCGATACAATAATTATGTGAGATATGATGGCGAACCGCACGACAGCATCCGCTCGCTCGTTAACCTCTGGCTCACCCCGATGCCCTACGGCGTGGAGGTGGACGGCAAGACGTACAATGAATCGTGGCTCGAAACCACACAGGGCGACGTGAAAGAGGCTCTGCCTTATTCGCTGCCCTATGTCGGAGCCAAGGTGTATTCAGAACCAAAGGTGGAATACTACGAATACGAGAAGAAACTGAGCGATAATCAGATAATCGGGAATAACAGTGTGACGACAGGAAACATTCCTTATCGACTTGTCGATCCGTATCTCTACTTCGCTTACCTGGGTAAATATGCTTTCATTGGCGACCGTGCCACCCAAGCATACGCTTTCGATGATGCCTATCTCCCATTCGGTACGGAGACCTTGATATTCCAGTACAACAACACCATCGTCAATCCCGAGGTGCTGCGCTATGAGACACCTAAGTCCTTGGTACAGGTGCGCGACCAAATGTACGGAATTTGGAACGACTGGGCCTATCAGAAGGGCAGCAACCAGCCCAAGTTCCCGTTGCCTACGTTGCTCAAGACCATTAGTGGCCTGACTGCTGCCAATCAGGATGGTAAGGCCAGTACTGTCGTACCGCGCAACGTGCGGCTGAGTGCCGACGACTACACCTACGGTCTTGAAGACCTGGCACGCAGTTATGCTGGTGCCTACATAGCAGCCAAGTTGCTGTGCGACACGTTGAAACATTTCTCCTCGGAACTTGTGAATCTATACTACAGTTCACCCAGTAATTGGAACGCTGATCGTGGACGACAAGAGTCAACAGCCCTGAACAACAATGTTCTGAACTGGAACCGCAAGAATCGTGGACGCTACATAGAGATCGACACCTTAGGCTACAATGTTCGTGTGCCCTTCTACCAGTTGCCACTCCTCTTTGGTAACTGCTTCGGCGATGGTGCCTTCATAAATGCAAAGAATGGTAACTATTCAATATTGGATAACCAAGACAGGACATTCGCCTTCTCCTTTGACGGCAAGCAAGGTTTGGGCAACAATGACCTTTGGTTCTCAGGCATGTCCAACCTTCTGTTCTTCCGACTCAACGACATGGGCGACTCTCGTCATCCTGATTTTGAGTTAGCCAATAAGGCGAAAGTTTCAGCACAAATCTTCAAAGGTTGGGAACCTGGAGAAGAACCGTACCGTGATATATACCAGACGAGTCGTGGACAAGGTGTCATGGCTAATAGGAATGTCGCTTGGGATAAGTTCCGTCCCGACGTTGGTCTGGAACAAGTCACCGAGTTCAAGGCTCAGCTCTACCGCCTCGACTGCTACGACATCAGCACAGGTCAGTACTGCCTGAGTACCACTGCCTACGACAATGGCCGTGGTGGTGGTCCGTGGTACAAGACCGTGAATATCGATGCCAACAACCAGAAGGTCAAGAACTTGAATGTCATGATGGGTATAGTGGCCGAAAAGGATACTTATCTGGAAACCCACTACGACGAACCACAGATGCAGGCCATTGTGATACCCAACAACAACGGCGGAAAGTCTCTCTATTTTGTCTTTGATGATGTCATCTACCTGGATAAATATACCGAGACGGGTCAGTTTATGGGGAAAGATATAGAATACTGCTGGCATGGCATTGAGGAGTTCGAAGATGTGCCTTGGAGTATTATAGGCGACAAGATTAACTGGGTTCAGTTCTTGACGTCATTCAAGGAAGCCCGTCCTGCCACTACCAAGAACTGGTTCAAAGGCTTCACTAAACTTGAAGGTCACCAACTGACTGGTTTAGAGAACCTCAACACCTCCAATGTTACCGACATGAGCGCCATGTTCCAGAATTGTAAGAAACTCGGATTCATAGATGCTCGCACGTGGGACACCTCAAAGGTAACGAACATGAGCAATATGTTTGATGGTTGCAGCGAACTGACTCAGTTCATTTCTGGCACAGGTAAGGGTTGTCATCAGAACTTCGATACCTCGAATGTTACTGATATGAGTGGCATGTTCAAGAACTGCACCAAGGCGTACAGGATTGGCCTCGACAACTTCTCCAGTACCAGTCTGGTCACGATGGAAAACATGTTCTATGGATGTACTGCACTTGAAAACGTGAACCTCGATGCAATGTATGGCTCGAAAATAGTTAATACATCCAATTTGTTATATCGTTGCTCCAGCCTGAAGACGTTCTCGATGAAATACTTCACGCCGAGGGAAAATAATGTAGAAAGGTGTAGCAATATGTTCTATAATGTACCGAACTCTTTGAAGAGTTGGGTAAGTTCAGACCTCATCTACCGTATCTCCAGCCAGATTCCTGGTACGAAGAATACAGTAGTCAATGATAACTCACGAGCCATTTTGGCCACCAACTCCAAGAACGAGTTAGTGCTCATCCTGATGACTACTCCGACAACGTACTCTGCGGGACAGCGTGCTACGATAAAGGTTAATGGAAAATCGGATACATACACAATTAAGAACTTCACATCGGGCAAGAAGTGGTTGCAAGACTATAAAGGCTATATGCCGAACTGGGGAAATGGTTCCTTTGAATATGTTCTTATTGATGAATCCTTCAGTTCGTGTCCCGAAACCATGCGCGGGTGGTTTACGAATAAGGCGGACCTGAAGGAAATACAGGGCTTGGAATACCTCAATACGAGCCACATAACCGACATGAGTTATCTGTTCTATGGCTGTAAGTCGCTGAAGTCTCTCAACTTAAAGAACTTCGACACTTCGAACGTAAAGGATATGAGCGCTATGTTCGGAAATTGCGAGTCCTTGGAAGAACTGAATGTTTCGAACTTCAAGACGGACAACGTGACCAATATGGAGGGTATGTTCAAGAATTGTACGGCGATGAAAAAACTGACGTTGCGCGTATCGAACAAGAACTCGATGTTTGAAACGAAAAATGTCACGAGCATGGAATCCATGTTCGAGGAATGCCGTAGTTTGGAACAGATAAGATTTGAAGGTTCCAGCAAATCGATGAATACGTCCAACGTAACAACCATGTACCGTATGTTCTCTGGTTGCGAGAAACTCGCCGGGGTAGAAGAATTCATTGCGAATCTCCAAACATCGAAGGTGGAGCAGATGGCCCGTATGTTCTATGAATGCCGTTCAATTACGAATTTTGACCTTTCTAAGTGGGATATGTCGAAGGTAAGGGAAGTGATTCACATGTTTGAAGGCTGTAGCGGTGCTGAAGTAATACGTCTCTATCCGAATCGTTTGGAGAAAGTGTTAGGCTACAACTCCATAAACAGGGGTATGTGTAAGGACATATTTGCCCGTCTCAGCAGCAAGTGTACAATCTTCATGGATGTCGCGATGAATACCTCCGTTCAGGCAGAGCCATGTGCCCCTGCCCAAAAGGTTATATTCGAACCAGTTGCAGCCCTCCTATGTCAGGTGGGTTCTGGCTACGAATTGATATTCAAGAGATACATGCTCCAATACCAGAGTTATCCGAAGGTTGGTGATACTTATAATGGCAATAAGATTGTCAAGATATGGACGGGTCAGGATGTTACCGACCGTGACCACAAGAATGGTAATGGGCAGTGGAATTACTACGGTTCAAGCATTCAAAAAGTGACATTCGAGGATGCGATTGCTCCGCTGAATTGTGAAAACTTCTTCGCCAACCTCACAAAAATCACGAAGATTGATAATTTGAAGTTGAACCTGAAGAACTGTAAGAGTGTCGAGAGGATGTTCTATAATTGTACATCGCTCACCGAAATCCCTGAGAAAGATAATACTTACTGGAGTAACAATCTCGCTCAGATTGAGAATATGTCGCAAATGTTCGCCAACTGCTCCAGTCTGAAGAGCGTTGATATGTCAAGTTGGGATAATTACTTCGGTCAACTCAAGGTGAAGACAATGAACAATATGTTCTATAATTGTAAATCGCTGACGAGTGTTAATCTGAAAGGAATAAAGGCTCCGGACCTGAACGACATGGCTTATATGTTCAGGAACTGCTCAAGCCTGACCGAAGTGGATTTGAGCACATTCGACACCAGTGGCATCAGTTCGGCTAACCCGAAGGCCTACAACTCGATGTTCGAGGGTTGCACCAGCCTGAAGAAGGTGAACCTGAAGGGACTGAGCATGAAGGGCCAGACCGAGTTCAACCCCTTCTACAACAACTCCAGCCTGGAGGAACTTGACCTCTCCACCCTGAACACCGAAGACCTGGAAAGCGTGCCTTGGTTCAAGGGATGCTCCAGCCTGCGCAAACTGGTGCTGGGCACCAACTTCAAGGTAAACAAGATACACTATGCCAACAGCAACAAGTTCGAGGGCGTAAACGGACTGTCCGTCATCACGCCTACGGCCTCCATGTCTGCCATCCGCAATGCCTTCGTCACCTACGGTGGCTTCAAGGTTCCCGATACCGGTACCTTCTCCGACAAGGAACCCTCGAAGGAGGCTCAGGTCATCTGGACAGCCGGCAACAAGACGCTGACCTTCTTCTACGGTCTGCCCATCGGCTCCACGTTCAACGGACAGACGGTGACCAAGGTTTGGAAGAGCAGTTCGGACATCAACAACAAGAGCAACAATTGGGCTGTGTGGACAAGCACCGTCAATCCGACCTGTACCAAGGTGGTCATCGACAATGCCTTCGTCAACTACCAGCCCACCAGCACGCGCGGATGGTTCTACAACTTCCAGAAACTGGAGGAGATTGTGGGCCTGACGAACCTCAACACCAGCAAGGTCACCGACATGGGCTATATGTTCTACCAGTGCTACGCGCTGAAGAATCTGGATTTGTCGGCGTTCAATACCTCGAGCGTGACGAACATGGAACGCATGTTCTACTACCTGCAAGGTGTCACCTCGCTTGACCTCTCGAAGTTCAACACCTCGAAGGTGACGAAGATGGACGAAATGTTCCGCAACAGCAACAACGGTAAACTGACCTCGCTCGACTTGACCTCGTTCAACACGGCCAACGTCACTTCGGCCTATGCGATGTTTGCCTATTACTACAAACTGAAGCAGATAAAGGTAACATCGACCTTCAGTCTGCCGAAGATGAGTTCGAAGCAGTCGAGCGTGTTTGCCAACCTCACAAATTGTGAAATCCAAGCCAAGTCGACTGACATGAGCACCGTGAAGACGGCCTTCCGCGACAAACTCGGCTTCACCGAGGGCACGCACGGCGACTTTGTCGAGACCGACAAGATGGCTGCACAAGCTGTCTGGACGGAGGGCAACAAGACGCTGACCTTCTTCTATGGCCGTCAGTACAAGGTGGGCGACACCTTCAAGAACAGCCAGAAGGTGACCGCAGTATGGAGCGGCAACGACGTCCTGCGCACACCCGTCACCAACATGAATGCGCCCTGGACCTCCACCGTCAGCGCCAAGGTGACGAAGGTGGTCTTCCACGAATCGTTCGTCGAGGCCAAGCCCACGAAGGTGATGTGCTGGTTCTACGGATTCACGAGCCTGACGAGTGTGACCGGGTTCAAGTACCTGAACACCGTCTACACCTCCGACTTCGACAGCATGTTCTCCGGCTGCACGGCGCTGACCACCCTCGACCTCACCGACCTGAAGACCCCGTATGCCAGTTACCTGAACCGCATGTTCAGAAACTGCTCCAACCTGAAGAAACTCGACCTCAGCAGTTTCACCACCAAGAAGGTAACCACCATGAGTTACATGTTCAGCGGTTGCACCAACCTCACCGAGATTACGGGCATCAGCAGTTGGGAAACCGGCCAACTGAAGAACATGAGTTGTATGTTCGAAAACTGCAGCAACCTGAAGTCGCTCAACCTCTGGAACTTCAACACGCAGGGCGTGACCGACATGAGTTTCCTCTTCTACAACTGCTGCAACCTGACCAGTCTCCTTCACAATTTCGACACGCGGAACGTGACCACCATGAAGTCGATGTTCAACAAGTGTAAGAAACTGAAGGACATTCCCGTGAGCAGCCTGAACATGACGAACGTGAAGAACATGAGTTATATGTTCTACGAGTGCAATGCAGCCACATCGCTGAACATCAGCACCTGGAAGGCAACCTCCGTCACCGACCTCTCCTACATGTTCTACAATTGCGGACTCAACAGTTCGCTCAGCATGATGGGAGTTCAGGCCAGCAGCACGGCCAACCTGGCCTCCATGTTCGAGGGATGCAGCCTTCTGCGCTCCGTCTACCTGAGCAAGACGCTCAAGAACACGACGAAGACCACGAACATGTTCAAGAGTTGCTCCGCCACGAAGTATTACTATTAAACAACCATACGAACAATGAAATACAAGTCGATTCTATTGGGACTAATGCTTACCGCAGGCCTGACCGCCACGGCACAGGTGACAGACAACACCACGGAGAATGGGGTCAACCCCCACACCACGGTGGGACAGGAGCGGGTGTTGCCCAGGGTGACCTCGAAAATCCACTTGCTGACACGCACCTACGGCGACAGCATCGTGCTCCGATGGCTGCCCGAGGACTACGTATCGTACAACTTCCTGGCCACCTTCGGCGTGAATGTGCTGCGCGTGAAGCACGGCGCGGGCTCCGACCTCAACATCGACACGCTGGCCCTGAAACTGCGGCCCCTGAAGTTGGAACAGTTCCGACAGAAATATCCTGCCAACGACTCGCTGGCCCTGGTGGCCTTGAACGTGCTCTACGGCGAAGAAGAGAACGTGAGCAAGAACAAGGGCGAAGTGGGCAACCGCGAGGACATCAGCAACTCGCAGGACATGAGCTTCGGATTCAGCATGCTGGCCTGTGAGTGGCGGCCCGACCTGGCCACCGACATGGCCGTGCGCTTCACCGACCGCAACGTGGAGCCGGGAGCCGTCTACGACTACGTCATCCAGCCCTCCTATTGGGACCCCAACGGGCGCATCATCTTCGAGCCGGGAGCCGTGGACGGCCTCGTGAACCGGCCCTACAAACAGCGGCCCTACACCCCCGTCGTCAAGGACTCGCTCGTATCTCCCTTCAGCGTCATGCTCTCGTGGCACGACGGCACGCACTCCAGCTTCGAGGTGGAGCGCCGCCAGATGACCGATGTCATGGGCGCCACGCTGGAAGGAACAAAGTGGGAGCGCATCACCCAGAAGCCCTTCCTGTCGATGGTGGAGGGTGAGAACGAGCAGCACTACTGCGCCTATGTCGACTCCGTGCCCGCCCTGGGCATGTGGGCCTACCGCATACTGGCCTACGACTCGTTCGGCCAACTGGTGCCGCCCGCAGGCGACCACTCGGTATTCGTCACCGACATACAGCCTCCCGTGCCTCCGACGCTGAAGTACATCGTCATCGAGCGTGGCGACACCACCGACCTCATGGCCAAGGTGAAGGCCCACATCGTCTGGGAGAAGGACTCGCTGGAGCAGGACCTCGCCGGCTACCGCATCTACTACAAACCCATGCGCACCGAGGGCGACATGTGGCAGATGCTCAACTACGACCTCATCAGCCCCAAGGACACCCTCTACAGCGTTGACGTGACGGGCAAGCAGACGGGCATGGTATACATCTCGGCCTACGACCACACGGGCAACGAGTCGAAATCCTTCATCCAGCAGATCCGCCTCACCGACTACAAGGCTCCGGGCGTACCCACCAACCTGCGAGCCGAGGTTCGCCCCATCGAGATTCTGGAGACCGACACCGTGGCACCGCGCGACCGCATGGCCTATGTCGACATCTACTGGCAACCCTGTCCCGACGACGACGACATCGACTACTTCGACCTGGCCTTTGCCAACGACTCCACCCACAAGTTCGTCCTGCGCAACGAGGGCGGTCTGCACCAGTCGATGTACACCGACACGCTGTCGCTCAACGTCAACCAGCGCTACATCTACTACAAGGTGCGTGCCGTGGACTATGCCACAAACATCGGCGACTGGAGCGACTGGATACAGGTGGAGCGCCCCCACGTGACACCGCCAACGGAGCCCCACCTGGGCAAGTCGAGCCACGACGAAGTCTACGGAATGCACATGGAGTGGATAGTGGGTGCGGATGCCGACATGAAGTACCACGAGGTGTATCGCCGACTGGGCGAGGAGGGCGAACCCGAACTCATCGGGCGCTACGAGGCCGACACGGTGAAGGCTCACCAGAACACCATCGTCATCGACGACAACCCGCCCTACAAGCAGGGCTCCGTGCGCTACTACTACTGGGTGACCAGCTACAATGCCTCGCCCTTCACCAGCACGAGCCTGCCCGTCAGCTGGAAGCATCAGGGACCGCGCCTCATCGACGTGGAGATACAGCTGACCGGCGTCTACGATGCCATCGAAGGGAAGACCGTGCTGATGTGGGACCTCGACCAGTCGAAGCTGCCCGATGCCGACTGGCACTACTGCGTCTTCCGCAAGGGACCAGGCGAAGAGAAGTTCCGCTACTACATGTCGACCGAAAAGACCGACCGCAGCTACCGCGAGGCCACCCTCAGCGAGGGAGAGACGGCCGAGTACTACATCGAGATTCGCTCAGCCAACGGCCACTACAGCCCGGCGTCGAACACCGTGAGCGTGACGGCCACGGCCCGACAGGAACTCACAGACCCAAAGGATAAATGACAGCCTAAAACATACCGCTATGCGTAAGCCGATATTCAAATTCTTCATATTGCTGGCCGTGGCCCTGCAGGTTGCCAGTTGCGGCCTCCTGGACTGGGACTTGGACAGCGACGGCTCCATCATCGTCTCATCGATGAGGATAAAGTACGACACCGTCTATGTCATGATAGGGGACACGGTGCCCCTGCAGATGTCGTTCCAGCCCGACACGGTGAACATCAAGGACATCTTCATCCAGTCCTCCGACCCCGGCGTCATCTGGGTGGACACCGTCAGCAACCGCATCGAGGCCGTGGGCAAGGGCTGGGCCATGGTGTACGTGGAGTCGGTATCGGCTCAACTGAAGGACAGCTGCGCCGTCTACGTCATGCCCAGCTGGAACCTCACAGCCGAGGCTTACGTCTACGAGACCATTTTCTATGCCCAGGTGACCAAGGGCGGACTGCCCGTGGGCAGCGACCTGCTGCTGGGCGCCTTCGTGGGCGACGAGTGCCGGGGACTGGCCTATCCCCAGTCGTTCCATGGTGTCAGCATGACGCTCTTCCGCGTTGGTTCTGACGTGTTGTCGCATGGCACCGTGCCCGACCTTCCGAACGACGAAGACGACGAACCGGCAACCCCGGGGGACAACGAATACGAAACCGGGGAGGACGACGACTTCGAGGAAGGAGGGGGCCAGGGTGAACTGCTGCGCGAACAGATAGAGTTCCGCTGCTACGACCGCGCCAACTACCAGATGTACCGCTGTCCCGTGCGCGTCCCCTTCGACGGCGAGACCCACGGCTACCTCTCCAACCTCTACAAGATAGAGTTCTGAAGAGACGAACCCCAGCCCAAGGCGACCCCCACCCCCTGCCCTCCCCGAGGGGAGGGAGCAGATACCAAAAGAGAAAATGAGTAAATAGCGAGATATAAAAAAAACTTTGATTATGAAAACGACGAAGAACACAATACAACCTGCCAGCAACAATAGTAACCACTCCCTCCCCTCGGGGAGGGCAGGGGGTGGGGGTCGCCTCCGCAACTGTAGGGCCTGGGGTGGGGGCCACCTTTGGCTATGTCTTCTCCTCAGCTTGCTCCTGGCCAGCTGTACCCTCTCCATGGAAGACTGGGCACCCAAGGAGGAGGACATGGGCAAGGAAGAGGTGACGACCATCGAGAACGAGTACGGAAGCATCTCCTTCCAGTTCAACGACAGTGTGCTCTACGTCACCGACAACATCCAGGAGAAGTATCTGGTGCGCGTGGAGGCCGACTCCATCCTCTACTTCAACAGCAGCATCCCCCGCGAGTGGCGCCCCTTCGTGGGCATGAAGATGGCCGGCGGCATCAGTCACAAGATACCCCAGGGACTGAACAACAAGGTCCTCTCCGTGGAGGACCAGGGGGGCATACTGAAGGTGGTGACCACCCGGGCCACCATCGAAGAGGTGTATAAGGAACTGAACTACAACATCGATGCCGGAGTGGCCACGCCCGACCTCTCGGGCCTGACGCCGGAGGAGATGCTCGACTACGGCTACGAACTGGTCGTCGACCCCGTTACGGGCGACTCCGTGGTGATGGACTGGAACGACTACGACGTCTCCCACGGCCTGCGCCCCGCCGGAGCCAAGCGCCGCTCGCTGAAGCAATACATGCGCCGGATGACCCGTGCCGGAGAGGACGATGCCGACAGCGACAAACCCAAGGACGGCAGCGTGGACGGCCACAAGGACGACGGCATAAAGGAGAGGAATGAAGACTGGGAACACACGTGGAGCGAGAATCCCTACTTCAAAGTGTCATACGACAGCCGAAACAGGGAATCATGGAAAATTGGCGAAGGATTCGCGGCCGATGCTTTCCAAGCCATCTGGGAGGCAGTGCAAGTGGGTGTGGACTTGAGGAAAGGGAAAGAGTACAAAGGGAAAAAATTCTACATAGCCGCTGGTTTGGATTATGTAGAATTCAAAAGAGTGCATGCCAAGCGCAACGAAGCTGCACAGATAGAAGAATCGTGGACAGACAGTTGGACGGAGTTACAGTTTGAGGCTGAGGCAGGTTTCGACTATAAAAAGACGACAGGCCAAAAGATAACCACAGCCTCCGATTTTGTGGCGACCATGGCTGAAGCCAGTACTGAACTGGCTGAATTGAGACAAAAGTCCAAAATACATGCCTCGAAGGGATGGGACAATCTGAAAATCCGTGTCATCTTCACCACTACGCCCATTCCCATGGCCATTGTAGCCGGAGCCAATTTCACTCCCATCGTGGAATTTAACGCAAATGTTTCCGTAAAAGGTAAGTACACGTCCGAGACCATACGTTCGGGTTACAGAGTCGAAAAGGGAAAACGTACGAATTATGACAATACAGTCATAGACAACCCGGATTCCAAACCCGGAATCAGCCTGACCGAGGCATATCTCAATGGCTCGTTCAAGTTAGGAGTCAATGCTCGTGTTTACGGTGGGATAGAATTTGCCGGTACGCTTTCTGTGACCATCGGTGTCAACATGGATAACTTCATCTATGGCAATGCTTCATTTGATGTATTCAATGCAGTTCAGGGCCATCCCGAAGAAGGCTCTGTCTTCAAAAACTTCTCAGGTGCTATGGGCTACAAATGCGAGGTCTATGGTGATCTTAAGTTCGAGGTAGCTCCGTTGGGTCTGAAGGTTTGGGACAAGAGTTTTCCCTTCAAGAAAAAGACGCTCAAGGACTATCCTGTTCGCATGGGAATTTCCATGAATGAGGTAGATGGGAAGAGCGAGATGACGGGGAGTGGCGACCAGGTGCAGGGCTACTATGCCCCGACCGGTCTCTATGGCATCCAAGCATGGATGGGGCTGAAAACGTATTATCCTGGCATGAAGTGCTACATCGGTCCCATTAAAAACAACAAGTGGTTCTATATGATGCCGGCCGATGACTGGTACAAGCCCCGGACAGACTTCCCTAACTATGAACTTAAAGAGACGGGATACTACTTTGTATGGAACGGCGACCTGAAGGCTAAAGCCAAAGAACTGGGCGTGGAAGGTGATCTTGCAGAACTGCATCTTGTGCCTGTCATGTACACGCTGACGGGCTACAATCCCTACTTCGGCGGAAACATCACGTGGACTAATTTGGAAAAGTACATCGGTAATGATGCCATGGAAATGGATAATTATGCACTGCAGATAGACGCCGGCGAACCGCGCATCACCACCTTCATTGCCGACCAACTGTGGTCGACAGAGGGCAGTGCTGCAGACCGTCGCTTCATCGGTTTCTTCTCCACCGTGGACGTGAAAAACGGCGGCCGCGTGAAGGACTGGGGCGTGAAGGTCTACATCTACGACCACCAGAAGAACCTCATCAAGACCAAGTCCGGAGCCAGCTACTACGTCATACGCCCCAGCAATGCCAACCGAAGCGGCAGGTACACCTTCCTCTTCACCTTCGAGACCAACTGGAGCGAGTATGCCTCGTACTACGACAAGGACGGCAACCCGATAACGGACGTCAAGAAGGACATGTGCCTCTACTTCCGCGTCATACCCTTCTGGACCAATCCCAACGTACAGGGAGGCCAGAAGACGGAGTACCTCAATGCCACGGACTACGAGTCGAAGCACCGCCATCCGCTCGTCTACGAGATGAAGGAGGACGGCACCACCGAGGCCATTCTCTCCGACACCAAGAAGTACGGCTCCGTGACCACCTACGATGCCGATTAGCCTCTGGGTGTAAAAAGTTCCGGTTCTCATGCAATATTCTTGTACTATTTTGATTCTATAAGTAGAAAATTATCTAACTTTGCTATCAAAACAAACAAGACGTAAACCATGAGAATCAGATTTTACCATTGGTACAATGCCCTGCTGGCCGCCCTGCTGGGGCTGCTGGGCTTTGAGTCGTGTGACGGAGCAGACGTCGGTGCCGACGAATACGGATGCCCCTGGGCAGAATACAAGATCAGAGGCACCGTGACCGACGAGACCGGAAACCCCATTCCCGGCATCCGGATTGAACTGGCCCGACACCACGAGTACACAGACCCCGAAGGCAATCCGCAGACTTACCATCATGGCCTGGACACCGTGGAGACGGACGAACAAGGAAAGTATCAGACCAGGGTAGTGAGCAATGATTCGTATCTCGACGAATCACTGAAAGTAATCATAGAAGATGTGGACGGGGCCGCCAACGGAGGTGAATTCCAAGGCGACACACTGGCTGTGAAAGACCTGGAAAAGAAACTTGCCAAGAAGGGTGAAGGATGGTACATCGGCTTGTATGAACTGAAAGGCGACGCTACCCTGAAGCCCCGGACGGATAACTGAAGCAAGCAGGGAGATGGAGAAACAACGTGGAGTAGGGGACCTGACCCTCCGCAAACGGCTGGCCCTGGAACTGTGGCGACAGCGTGAGAACAATCTGCGACGGGAACATCCCCTGCGGCAGTTGTTTTGGGAATGTACCCTGCGCTGCGACCTCCACTGCCGACACTGCGGCAGCGACTGCAAGATGCAATCCGCACAGCGCGACATGCCCAAGGAGGACTTCCTGCGCGTGCTCGACTCGATTGCTGCCAAGACCAATCCCCACCGCGTCTTCGTCATCATATCGGGCGGCGAACCCCTCATGCGCAGCGACCTGGAGGAATGCGGACGGGCCATCTACCAGAAGGGATTTCCCTGGGGCATGGTCACCAATGCGCTCCACCTCACGCCCAGGCGCTTCAGCCTCCTGCTGCAGGCCGGCATGCACTCCATGACCATCAGTCTCGACGGACTGGAGGCCGACCACAACTGGATGCGCGGCAACGACCGCAGCTTCGCCATGGTCAGCCAGGCCATAGACATGCTGGTGGAGACGCCCGACTTCGTCTTCGACATCGTCACCTGCGTCAATCGCCGCAACTATCCCAAGCTGGAGGAAATAAAAGAGTTCCTCATCCGGAAAGGCGTACGCCGCTGGCGCCTCTTTTCCATCTTCCCGGTCGGCCGGGCTGCGCAGGACCCCATGATGCAGCTCACGGCCGACGAGTTTCGCGGCATGTTCCGCTTCATCTCCGACACACGCAAGGAAGGACGCATCCGGGCCGACTATGGCTGCGAGGGATTCCTCGGCAACCTGGAAGGCGAGGTGCGCGACCGCCTCTTCTCGTGCCAGGCAGGCGTGGTCACGGGCAGCGTCATGGCCGACGGTTCCATAGGGGCCTGCACCAGCATCCGCGCCGACTACAGCCAGGGCAACATCTACAGGGACGACTTCATGGAGGTGTGGGAACAGCGCTTCCAGCCCTATCGCAACCGCGAGTGGATGCGGCGCGACGAATGCGCCCAGTGCCGCCACTTCCGCTACTGCCGCGGCAACGGCATGCACCTGCGCGACGGTGAGGGCCGCTTGCTCTTCTGCCACCTCCGCCGACTGCAATAAAGCACCCCCTTTTTTTCCGACGATGCGAGGGGTCGGTTTCATCCTCCCGTCGACTGACCTCAGACAATACTAAGGTTTGGCCTCAGACAATACTAAGGTTGGAGCTCCATCGGCGTATTGTCTGAAGGGGGGCGACGCGGCGGCCACTTTCCGCTCACCCATCAAGCAGGCAAAAAATCAGCATTCGAGGCCCCAAAATTTGCGATTTCGCTCGATTTACCGTAATTTTGCCAATAAAAGAAACGAAACGCATGGAAAAACTGTTCTTACTCGATGCCTACGCACTGATATTCCGCTCCTACTACGCCTTCATCAAGAACCCACGTATCAACTCCAAGGGGCTGAACACCAGCGCCATCATGGGATTCCTGAACACACTGAACGAGGTGCTCACCAAGGAACAGCCCACACACCTGGGCGTGGCCTTCGACCCCTCGGGGCCCACCTTCCGCAGCGAGGCCTTCCCCGACTACAAGGCCCAGCGCGAATCCACGCCCGAGGACATACGCCGCGCCGTGCCCATCATCAAGGACCTCCTGCAGGCCTACCGCATACCCATACTGCAGGTGGACGGATTCGAGGCCGACGACGTCATCGGCACCCTGGCCACGAAGGCCGGCACCAGGGGCGTCACCACCTACATGCTGACGCCCGACAAGGACTACGGCCAGCTGGTCACCGACAACGTCCTTATCTACCGCCCCCGACACGGCGGCGGCTACGAGACCATGGGCCCGCGCGAGGTGTGCGAGAAGTATGGCATACCCTCCACAGAGGCCGTCATCGACCTCCTGGCCCTCATGGGCGACTCGGCCGACAACTTCCCCGGTTGCCCCGGGGTGGGGGAGAAGACGGCCGTGAAACTCATCAACGAGTTCGGCTCTGTCGACCAACTCATCAGCCGCTCCGACGAAATCAAAGGCAAACTGCGCGAGAAGGTGGAGGAGCACGTCGAGGACATACGCATGTCCTACTTCCTGGCCACCATACGCCGCGACGTGCCCATCGAACTCGACATGGAGGCCCTGCAACTGGTGGAGCCCGACGAGGAACAGCTCACCCGGTTGCTCATGGAACTGGAGATGAAGTCGTTTGCCGAACGTGTGCTGAAGAAGAAACCCACAGCGCAGAAGCCCGCAAGCCAGCAGCTCGACCTCTTCTCCGCCGAGATGCCTGCCGACGGGTCGGGACTGGGCGCGGACACACGCTTCGAAACCCTCAAGACCACCACCCACGACTATAAGCTCGTGGACACCGAGGAGGCCATGCTGTCCCTGCGCGACCGCCTCCGCCAGAGCAACATCGTCAGCCTCGACACCGAGACCACCTCCACCCAGGCCATCAATGCCGAACTGGTGGGCCTGAGCTTCGCCGTACGCGAGTCCGAAGCCTTCTACGTGCCCGTACCTGCCGACCAGGCCGAGGCACAGCGGGTCGTAGACATCTTCCGGGAGGTGTACGAGGACGAAGGCATCCTGAAGGTCGGACAAAACCTGAAGTACGACCTCGAGGTGCTCCACAACTATGGCATACAGCTCGCCGGCCCCATGTGGGACACCATGATAGCCCACTACCTCATACAGCCCGAACTGCGCCACAACATGGACTACATGGCGGAGATTTACCTCAACTACCAGACCATCCACATCGACGAACTCATCGGCCCCAGGGGACGGAACCAGCGCTCGATGCGCGACCTCTCCCCAACGGAGGTCTACGAATATGCCTGCGAGGACGCCGACATCACCCTGCGACTGAAAAACAAACTGGAGGCCGAACTGAAGAGGTTCGACTGCGAACAGCTCTTCTACGACATCGAGATGCCCCTGATGCCAGTCTTGGCAGAGATGGAGATGAACGGCGTCTGCCTGGACACCGCATCGCTGCAGGAGACATCGGCCGCACTGACCGAACGCATGAACCAACTGGAACGCCGCATCTACGAACTGGCAGGCGAAGAGTTCAACATTGCCTCGCCAAAGCAGGTGGGCGAGATTCTCTTCGACAAACTCCGCATCCTGGAGAAGGCCAAAAAGACCCGGACAGGGCAGTACGTGACCTCGGAGGAGGTGCTGCAGCAACTGCGCAACAAGCACGAGATAGTGGCCGACATCCTGGACCACCGCGGACTGAAGAAACTCATCGGCACCTACGTCGAGGCGCTGCCCCGGCTGATCAACCCACGGACGGGACACATCCACACCTCATTCAACCAGACCATCACGGCCACGGGACGACTCTCGAGCAGCGACCCCAACCTGCAGAACATACCCATCCGCGGCGAGGACGGAAAGGAGATACGCAAGGCCTTCGTCCCAGAGCCGGGACAACTCTTCTTCTCCGCCGACTACAGCCAGATAGAACTGCGCGTCATGGCCCATCTGTCGGGCGACGAAAACATGATAAACGTATTCCGGGAAGGCAAAGACCTGCATGCCGCCACCGCCGCCAACATCTACAAGAAACCCATAGAGGAGGTGACGCGCGACGAACGCAGCAAATCGAAGCGAGCCAACTTCGGCATCATATATGGCATCACCGTCTTTGGCCTGGCCGAACGGCTGGACATCTCGCGCGACGAGGCCAAGATGCTCATCGACGGATACTTCCAGACCTTCCCGCAGGTGCACGACTACATGGAACGCTCCAAGGAGATAGCCCGCCACCAGGGCTACGTCACCACACTCTTCGGCCGCCGGCGCTACCTGCCCGACATCAACTCCGGCAACGCCACCGTGCGCGGATTTGCCGAGCGCAATGCCATCAATGCCCCCATTCAGGGCACAGCCGCCGACATCATCAAGGTGGCCATGATACGCATCCACCAGCGATTCCGCAAGGAGGGCATCCGCAGCAAGATGATACTGCAGGTGCACGACGAACTCAACTTCTCCGTCGTGCCCGAAGAGAAGGAAAGGGTGGAGGCCATCGTCCTGGAGGAAATGCAGAACGCACTGCCACTGAGCGTCCCCCTCGTGGCCGACTGCGGATTTGGCAAAAACTGGCTGGAGGCGCATTGAA
>CAMOUQ010000032.1 GCA_946626595.1 uncultured Prevotellaceae bacterium
ACTCCTGCGAATGCGACATGGATGCTGTCAACGCTCGTCTCACTCAGCTGCAGACTGAGTTGGCTGCCAAGGCTGACAAGGCTGATCTGAACAATAAAGCTGACAAGGCTGAGATTGAAGGTTTGAAGACTGAGATTAACACCCTGCGAACGTACATCGCCAATACCTATGTGGCAAAGGATGTCTACAATACGGCTATCACAAATCTGCAAAACCAGATTAATGCAATCAAGAATTGCGACTGTGATACTGCTGCTATTTTTGATCGTATAAGACAAGCTGATGCTGCTATTCTTGAAGCTAAGAATTTGGCTCAGCAAGCTTTGACTGCTGCTGAGACAGCCCAGACGGCTGCTGATCAGGCGAAGACCGATGCTGCAAACGCTGCAACCGCTGCTGCAAACGCTGCAACCGCTGCTGCGAACGCTGCAACCGCTGCTCAGAATGCACAGAACACTGCTAACGATGCAAAGGCAGCCGCTGCCACTGCAAAGACGGCCGCGGACGCTGCTAATGAACTGGCTAAGGCTGCCGATACTTTGTCTAAGTCAAATAAGGAAGCTATTGATCTTATCAATTCCACCATCAACATTATTAAGAATCGCATCGCTACGATGGGTGATTCTCTGAAGGTTGCTTATGACAGTGCTATGGTTGCCGTTGCTCGTTCTTATGCTGACAGCGTCCGCATAGACGAACTTGAGAAGCGTGTATCTGACTTTGAGACTGAAACTCGCACTGAGCTGCAGAACCTGAAGCAGGAGATTGCTGATGTTCGTCAGCTGGCTATGGACAACTTGGCAGAGGCTAAGGAGTTTGCTAAGCAGGAAGCCGACAAGGTTCGTGAAGAATTGGGAGAAGCTGTTGACGACATCAATACCAGAATCTACGACCTCATCAACAACTACAAGGCTGTTGACCGTGCTTTGCAGGCTCAGATAGACGATCTGGACGAGCGCATGGGTGCTGTAGAGAAGGCTCTCAATGACATTGGTGCCCGTCTGAACAAGATTGAGGATTTGCTACGTCATTTTGTAACCAGTGTTATCGTACAGGGCTCTGTTAACCCCGCCTTCGGTACTCTGCGTTTGCCTCTCGGCATTAACAGTCACATGCTGGTCGCATACTATGGTGATGCTAAGAACGATGTTTACTTCCCCACGTCTCGTACTGGTAACTACGTACGTCCCGAGCAGGCTCTGACCGCTAAGGATATGGAAGTGCTGGGTCTTTCTGACGACGTCCTGTTCGCAGCTGGCACAACGCTGATTGGCGAGGAAGGTGCCAATGCTGGTAAGCTGTATCTGACTGTCAATCCCGCCAATGTTGACTTCCAGGGCCTGAACCTGAGCTTGGTAAATAGCCAGGACGAGGAGTCTCACATCAAGTTGGGCGTCATGAAGAAGAGCGACGAAGTGCTGAAGATGGGTTACACCCGTGCTGCCAACAACGGCTTCTATGAAGTTCCCGCTTATGTAAACGCTGACGACATCGAGAACGTTCAGAAGGTTAACTTCAACGCAACTGCTGTAAAGAATGCCGTTAACGAAATCCTCAAGAAACGCACCGGTGCTGACTTCAAGGGCATTGCTGAAGATATGTACAACTTGGTAACTGACATGAGCCTGGATGCTACCGCTGTTAAGGTTACTCGCAAGACCGACGCTGGTGGCGACTCTGCAGTTTACTCAACTTATTCTATTGCAGCTACTGCTGTTAAGCCCCTCTCTCTGGAGTCTTATAAGGACCTGAATAAGTTTACTGTTCCTGGTTACGAGCGTGTAATGGCCTTCATCGACAGAATCGCTGGTAACGTTAAGGGCCGCATTAATGACAACAAGATCTTCAAGAGCATCGCTCAGCTGCAGGAAAGCGGTAACAAGATTGAGCTGCGCCACGTAGATATCATTAACGTTGACGAACTGGCCAAGACTCTCGACCTGCAGATTGAGGTTAAGATTGATACCACCATCAATGTTAAGGGCAAGACCTTGTACCTCAAGGAGGCTCTGAACAACAAGCTGACTTATGTTAACCCCGTTACTGGTGACACCGAATACATCACCTTCGAGGGCAATCCTTCTATCACGATTGAGGGCCAGAGTGTACGCATCCTGCTCACACAAACCTATGATATGGAGGGTATGTATCGCTCTATCATGGGCAACATTAACACTGAGATTAAGGAGCTGGATAAGATGGTATTCACGCTGACCGACTTCTTGGCTGACGTGAACACTGTCATTGATGATGCCCTGAAACTGAAGAACGATGTTGTAGACGGTGTCGACAACTTCGCTTCTCGCATCAAGAACGCAGTTGACCGCATCAATAACGTTATCGTGAAGAACGTTAACAACATCAACTTGCGCTTCCAGCCCATCATGGCTGTGAACATCAATGGTGCTACACAGTTCATGAGCCTTGCCAAGAATGCTCCCACGGTGGTTAACGGCACCAGCGTAACGCTCATGCCCACCACTTGGAACCTGGAACTGCTGGTTCCCCTGTGCAAGAAGCATGTAGCTGTGACCAACGTCTTCAAGGGCGATGCTTCCGCTCAGGTTGAGGGTGGTGAGCTGCTCAGCGCTCTGCAGGCTGCCAACGAGCAGGCTCAGATGAACGAGGTTATCGATGGCAACCAGCGTGAAATCAAGCTCTCGGGCCTGAAGTCTGGTTATACCTACGAGATTGCCTACTCTGCCCTCGACTTCTACGGCAAGATTGCCACCAAGAAGTCTTATATTACCGTTCAGTAATGAATATAAGTAAAGGTAAAGAGTAAACCTGATAAACGTAATAGACTATGAATTTCAAGAAGATATTATTTTCAATGCTGCTCGCTGCCGGATGCCTCAGTGCATCCGCGCAGGAGACAGAAACCTATGAGACCTTCAACCACCATTGGTTCTTGCAGGCTCAGGGTGGCGGCCAGTATACACTGGGCGAAGTGAAGTTCAACAAGTTGCTGGCTCCTAACGTACAGGTTGCTGCCGGTTACCAGTTCACACCTGTTTGGGGCCTGCGTCTGGCCGTCAATGGTTGGCAGAGCAAGGCTGGTTCTAACCTCAGCACTGGCAAGTATTACTGGAAGTGGAACTATGTTTCTCCCACGCTGGATGTAAACTGTGACCTGACCAATTGGATTGGTGGTTACAAGAAGCGTCTGTGCAGTGTCGGCCTGTTGGCTGGTCTGGGTGCAAACATCGGTTTCAATAACGATGAAGCAAACGATGTGCACAGCCAGATTCAAGTGGCTCATGGTTTCCCCGCTGGTGCTGATGTCGCTTATCTGCGCCTGTTGTGGGATGGCACGAAGACTCGTTTCACCGGTCGTTTCGGTGCTTATCTCGATTTCCATGTTTGCCCCCGTGTTGACCTTGGCATCGAAGTTACCGCCAACACCCTGCCCGATACTTACAACTCTAAGAAGGCTGGCAACTGGGACTGGTACATGAACGCTTTGGCAGGTCTGCGCGTCAATCTCGGTAAGCTGACGAAGACCGCAACACGTCTGAGCCCCAACCGCAGCGAGCGCATCGTCGAGAAGATCGTCGAGAAGCCTGTTGAGAAGATTGTCGAGAAGATTGTTTACCGCGATCGCGAACAGACCAATGCTCAGGCTCGTGAGAAGATTCGTCGCGAGATCTTCTTCCCCATCCGTGGTTCTCAGATTTCTAACGAGGACATGAAGAAGATTGACGACATCGTTGCTTACATGCAGAAGTATCCCGATGCAAAGGTTACCGTTACGGCTTATGCCGATAAGGGTACGGGTAACGCTAAGCTGAACAAGATGTACTCTGAGCGTCGCGCCAAGATCACTCACGACATGCTCGTGAAGAAGGGCGTTGCTCCCAGCCGCATCACCACCGAGGCTAAGGGCGATACCGAACAGCCTTATGCTGAGAACGATAAGAACCGCGTAAGCATTTGCGTTGCCGAGTAATCTTTAACAGAGCATTAGCTCTATAATACTTAAAGCCTTCTTCTTGCTTTTCCCCCAAAAAAGGAGAGTAGGGAGAAGGCTTATTTTCAGAATACAAGATGAAGAAAACATTGTTTGCATGTCTTGCCCTGCTGCTTGCTACCCTGTCGGCCATGGGCGCGCAACCCGTAAGTGTGTACAGCACCGACGGCTACTATCGTGTGCAGAACTATGCTACGGAGCGTTATACCTATGTCACTGACAACACCGACAACTCCGACATAGCGCGCAATGCCTTTGATATGGCTGCCATACAGTTGTGGAAGGACCTAGATCGTGCCATCAGCGATCCCGCTTCGATCATCTACATCGAGCAGCACGGCACCGACCATTACGACCTGCGTGCCCAGGGAACGGGTGTGTATGCCATGCTTGGCATGTACGTCAACGTTAAGGCCAGTTCCAGTCCGGCATTCAAAAGCCTGGGACTTTACGAGGTGAGTGCCACGGGTTCGTTCGGTGGAGTCACAGCCACGAAGTATCTGAGCGACGGCGAACAGGCCAATGTGCCCGATGGCGTGATGAGCCTGAATGGCACGGGACAGTATCGGCAGTGGGCCGTTTTCCCAGTATCGGCAACGGATGAAGATAACTATTTCGGCATCACACCGACCGTAATGGTTGGCACCAAACATTACTATCCCTTTTATGCCGCCTTCCCCTTCAATTTCCATTCCGCAGGTATGAAGGCATACATCGTCACAAAGGTGGATGCCAAGATGGGTATGGCGGTGATGACAGAAGTGACCGGTGCCGTGCCTGCCTCCACGCCTGTGCTCATTGAGTGCAGTTCAGCTCAGGCTACAAACAATCGCCTCGATTTGTTGGCTTCGTCAGGTGCGACCCTCAGTGGGAATCTGCTGAAAGGCGTATATTTCTGTAATCAGAAACGTCCCAAGTCGAAGGATGCCCTGACGGCTTTCGATGCCAATACGATGCGTGTCTTGGGCGTGACTGCCAGCGGCGAGTTGGGCTTCGTAAGTCAGAGCACAAACTTGAAGACCTTCTCCAATAAGGAAGGCTCCTATCTGCCATCCAACCAGGCCTACCTGCCCGTGTCGGAAGGCACTCCGTCAGAACTGAAGTTAGTCACAGAGGCTGAGTATCAGGAGGCCTTAGCTAACAAAGAATACACCATCACCTACATGGTAGATGGCGTGGCCTATGAAACGCAGTCGTACAAGGCCGGTGCAGAAGTTTCTGCCTTGGCCAATCCCCAGAAAGAAGGATATACCTTCAGCGGTTGGGACGGTGTGCCCACAGAGATGCCCGATCACGATGTCGTGGTGACGGGCTCGTTCTCTGTCAACTCCTACACACTCACTTACGTGCTCGATGGCGAGACCTATCAGACCTTCACCATCGTCTATGGCGAGCAGCCCACCGCCGTAACAGTTCCCGACCGAGAAGGATATACGTTCTCGGGCTGGGAAGGCTTGCCTTCGACAATGCCAGCCAACGATGTCACCGTAACGGGTTCATACACTGTGAATACCTACACGCTCACCTACGTTTTGGATGGCGAGACCTACGGGACGTTTACAGTCGCCTATGGCGAGCAGCCCACCATCTTGCCAGACCCCACTCGCGAGGGATATACGTTTGCGGGGTGGGAGGGTATTCCCGGGACTATGCCGGCCCACGATGTCGTGGTGACGGGCCACTTCACTCCTATCAGCGCCATCCGCGACATCGCAGTTGACGGCTCTCATGTCGTCTACACCCTTTCGGGCCGACGCGTACCGATGAATGTCGTTCGCAAGGGCATTTACATTATTGATGGAAAGAAAGTCGTAATCAAATAAAATGAGGTATATGGGCATGAAACGGATATACTGCACACTCCTGGCTATTGGCTTTGCCGCCGGGCTTATGGCTCAGCAGCACAAGGCGAACTACTTCAACCATTTGGATTTAGGCGTTACGGTGAGCTCCACCGGCATTGGCCTTGACGTGTCCATGCCCGTTGGCGACTATGTGCGTGTCCGCACGGGTTTCACCTACATGCCTAAGTTTCGCCTCAAGAGCAGTTTCCCCGTCGAGTTCAACAACCAGGACGTCAACGAGACGCGCATGCGCCGCGTGACTGATATGATGTACAACCTCACCGGTTTCAACATCGACGACCGTGTGGACATGACCATGCAGCCCACGTGGGGCAACTTCCGCTTTCTGGTAGACGTAATGCCCATCCCCAACAACAAGCATTGGAACGTCACCCTCGGTTTCTATGCCGGGCCTTCGCAGATAGGCAAGGCCTATAACGTCACCGAGGACGCTCCTACGCTGATGGCTGTGGGGCTGTTCAATAGTCTGTACACCAAGGCCTATATGGGAGAACCCCTTTTCCAGTACGAAGACTCGCATGGCAACATGCACTACTTCGACCTGGGCGGTGCGGGAGAACTGGCCGAACGCCTTGCCGAATCCGGAATGGTAGGTATGCCCTTGGGCAAGTTCCCCGATGGCGACCACGCCATGATGGTGCCCGACGAAAACAGCATGGCGCGTGCCACCATGAAGGTGAACAAGTTCCGTCCCTACCTGGGACTGGGATATACCACCTCGTTCTCCAAGGACAATAAGTGGAAGCTGGCCGTGGATGCCGGTGTGCTGATGTGGGGAGGCGCTCCGCATGTCTATGTCGACAATGTCTACAAGACCAATTATGTGCAAAATGGGTACGATATGGTGCGCTTCGACACCGATGCGAGAGAGTTCGTAAAGGTGCAGCCCCAGCGCATCGACCTCACCCGCGATGTTTCTGGCGTACAGGGTAAAGTAGGCAGTATGGTGCGTGTGGCGAAGCGCTTCAAGTGCTATCCCGTCGTGGGGGTCACCATCTCCCGCTCGCTGTTCTGATATATTCCCGAACCTCTGGACGTAAGTTCCCGAACCTATTGAAATAAGTTCCCGAACCTCTGGCTTGAGGTTCGGGAACCTTTTTATTCTATGCTGTCAGGCCGCCAGTCGGGGAATGGGTATTCCGAGGCCGGGACGAAGTCGAGTTCGATGTCCACCACCTCGGGCTCTTCCTCCTCCAGTGGGTACGGAATGATGCCCCCTTGCCGTGATGCCACCTTCGTTATCTCCACTGGAGCATGCCCCAGTCTGATAATATCGAGATGCCGGGCAGCAGCCTTGCTCAGGTCGATGGTGAAGTTGTGCGAGTAGGGGCCACGGTCGGTGACCTGCACCACCACGGCCTTTCCGTTCTTCGGATTCACCACGCGCAACCACGTCCCCAGAGGGTATCGCCTGTGGGCACATGTGAACGAATCGCGGTGATACGGCACTCCGTTGGCCATTCTCCGTCCGTGGAAGCTGTCGTGGTAGAAAGAAGCTACGCCTCTTTCGGCATGTAGCTGAATGCCCATGCCCAGAATCATTAGGAGTATGCCCCCCCAGAGCACTATTTTACTGCTTCTCATGGCTTAATTTGTTGCAAAGTAAACGCTTTTTCTTCAAAAATACAAATATTTATGTCGAAAACTTCTCTGTAGAGTATTGCAGTTATATGGAAAATATTTTGTAACTTTGCAGTCGGATTATAATTTATATTTATGATACGAACGATTAAGTATGTACTTTCTGCACTAGTGTTGATGGCCATGCTGTCGACGACATCGTGCATGAGTGAGAAGAAAATTGTGTATCTCCAGGGAGCAGATACGTTGTATGCAGTGCCACAGGCCATCACTGAGGCCTTTGAATTGGAGATTCAGCCCGACGACGAGTTGGCCATCTCTTTGTCCAGCAAGAGACCGGAGCTGATCCAGCGCTTCAACACCAACACGGTGATTGGCAGCGGTGGCGGTACATCTCCGAACGGAAGCACTTATGCGACGCAGGCTGCTACGTCCACCCATATGATTTATTTCTTGGTGGACAAGAAGGGCGATATTGAGTTCCCTATCTATGGAACCATAAATACCCGTGGCAAGACCTGTAAGCAGTTGGCAACAGAGCTTCAGGAAATGTTCCGCAATGGACGCGAGGACGAACGCATTGCCGACGCTATTGTCAATGTAAAGATTATGTCCTTCAAGGTTACGGTACTGGGCGACGTGAGGAATCCCGGTACTCAGAACTTCCAGGGCGAGCGCCTGACACTGCTCGAGGCCATCGGCCGTGCCGGCGACCTCAATGCTTCGGCCCATCGCGACCATGTGCTCGTGGTGCGCGAGATCGGCGAGGAGCGTGTGACCTACGACATCGACCTGCGCGACCCGCAGTCGGTGTTCAACAGCCCTGCCTACTACATGCAGCAGAACGACATCGTCTACGTACAGCCCAACAAGAGCGTACGCGTGAAGGGTTCCACAGGCTATACGTTGCTCACCATCGGTGCCACTATTGTCAGCATGCTGGTGTCTATAGCTTCTATCGTCATTGCAATTACAAGGTAATATATTCTTAGTATGGAAACAACAAACATCAATCAACAGAATGCCCCTATGGGCGCTCAGCTTGAGGTAGAAGAAGAAGGTGGTGGCATCTCATTGCGCGAGATATTAGACATCTTCGTCTATAACTGGAAATGGTTCCTGCTTTCTGTCATTGTCTGCCTGGCCCTGTCGCGTCTCTATCTGGCCACCCAGCCCCGCATCTATCAGCGCCAGGCTGTGATGCTGGTGAAGGACGACAATGGTAGCGGTCGCAGTCGCAACGCAAGCATCGACCCCAATGCTCTGATGGCCCTGAACGGCATCATGACTGGCACTTCTGTGAAGAACGAGGTCTACATCCTGCGCAGCCACCAGTTGCTGATGGAGGTTGCCAAGCAGCTGAAGCTGGACGTCCTCTACGAACACGAGAAGAGCCTGCTCAACACGTCGCTCTATGACGCGAAGCCCTTCGAGATTCAGTTTGTGGAGGAAGATAGCGTCAAGGTGGCCGATTTCTATGTCACGGTTCTGAACAATGAGAAGGCACGTGTCTATAACATGCGCGTTCAAGGTAAGAAAGGTGCGAAGAAGACCAGTTTCGACAAGGTCGTGAAGTTTGGCCAGAGTGTCAAGTCGCCTGCCGGCACCTTCACCATCATCCCCTCCCCCGACTATCTGAAGGATTTCGTTGACGAGAACATCATCGTTACCCACCTCGACCTCGACCGCGCTGCCAACATCATCGCCTCGAACCTCTCGACCGGCGAGGTGGACAAGCAGAGCACCCTGGTGCAGCTGGTCTATAACGACACCAATATCAAGCGTGCCGAAGACATCCTGAGCGAACTGCTCGAGGCCTACAAGCGCAGCATCATCGACGATAAGAACCAGTTGGCACAGAGCACCGCCGACTTCATCGACGACCGTATCAAGCTCATCAGTAGCGAACTGAGTGAGGTGGAAGGCGACCTGGCCAACTTCAAGCAGCGTAACAACCTGATTGACATTTCGGCCAATGCCCAGGCCTTCCTGACACAGAGTTCTACGGCCCGCCAGCGCACCGTCCAGTTGCAGGCCCAGCAGTCCACCATCAAGTATCTGCAGGACCACATTCGCCATCAGAGTGCCGGCAATGCCCTGATTCCCACGTTGGGCGGTCTGACCGATCCCGGCATACAGACACAGATTTCCAGCTACAACCAGTTGATGCTCGAACGTAACAAACTGGCACAGACAGCCGGTGAGAGTGCCGCCAGCATCCGCGAAATGGACACCAACCTGCGCCAGATGAAGCAGGCCATCCTGGCCTCTATGCAAGGCTTTGCCGAGAGCGTCGACCTGCAGACACGTCAGGCACTGCGCGAAGAGCGTGAGTTGCAAGGCATGATTTCCGGTGTGCCCCAGAAGGAGAAGAAGGTGCTCGACATCTCTCGTCAGCAGGCCATCAAGGAAACCCTCTATACCTATCTGCTGAACAAGCGTGAGGAGACAGCCCTGCAGCTGGCCATCTCCGAGGCCAACATCCGCATCGTCGAGAAGCCCTTCGGCGGTCAGGCCCCCATCTCTCCGCGTTCGGCCATCATCATGCTGGCCGCTCTGGTCATTGGCTTCGTGTTGCCCTTCGGCATCTTCTACGCCATGTCCGTACTGGATGTGGGCGTTCGTGGCCGTCGCGACATTGAGCAGTACACCACCATCCCCATCATCGGTGAGATACCTCACATCAACGGCTTCGAGGAGTCGAAGATTGTGGTCAGCGAGAAGAGCAACGACAGCGTGAGCGAAGCCTTCCGTCTGTTGCGCTTCAATCTCAGTTTCGTGGCCAAGGATGCGCATGTCATCATGTTCACCAGTACCATCCCCAGTGAGGGTAAGACCTTTATCAGCCGCAACTTCGCCCAGTCACTTGCTGTGGCTGGCTCCAAGGTCGTGCTGCTCGACACCGATATCCGCAAGCGTACCCAGTCGGCCCTCTACCATGCCACCAACGAAGATGGTCTGACCTCTTACCTGAACGAGAGTGTCAGCGATGTCCGGGAGCTGATTATCCCTGGCAAGGGCGAGTATCGCGTAGACGTGCTGCCCGCAGGTGTGCGTCCGCCCAACCCCGCCGAGTTGCTGATGAGCAAGCGCTTCGACCAGTTGATAGACGAACTGCGTAAGCAGTACGACTATATCATCATCGATAACGTGCCTGCCCAGGTAGTTGCCGATGCCGGTATCGTCAACCGTGTTGCCGACCTTACGGTATACGTCGTTCGCGACCGCAAGATTGACCGTCGTTTCCTGCCCGACCTCGAGCGTCTGCACAAGGAAAACAAGTTCAACCACATGACCATCCTGCTCAACGACACGAAGATGGAGAAGAAGGGTTATGGCTATGGTTACGGCTACGGTTACGGCTATGGCTACGGTTACGGCTATGGCTACGGTTATGGCTATGGCAATGACGAGGACAAGGACAAGAAGAACAAGAAGTAATTCATCTTCGTATATATCTATTCTAAAAAACGCCGGCGACCTTTGAGGTCGTCGGCGTTTTTTTTGTCCTTACTCGAACGCGCTTACGCGGTTACTTGATCACCAAAGCCCGGTCGATGGTGTCCTTCAGGGCCAGGGCATGCGCTGTGGTGGCACCGGCCAGCTGGCGCTGCAGTTGCTTCAGGGCCTGCAGGGCATAGGGGCGAATCTTGTTGTTGTTGATGCGGCTGATGAGGCCGTCGACATATTCGTATTGCAGTGTCTGGCGATACTTCGACAGGTTGCTGGCCGTAGCATCCTTCATGATCATGCGGTTCAGGTCGCGCAGGTACTCGTCGGCCTTGTACAGGTCGTTCAGGTCCGCCAGACGCACGACCAGATAGAGTGCGCCAATGCGGGCCACGTCGTTGGTCAGCGTGGCGGGGTCGGCAGCCAGTCGCTTTGCGTAAGGTATGTCGCGCAGCCATGTGGGCTCCGTCAGCACGTGGCGTTCCATAAACTTCAGTGCCTCCAACTGCTTCTCGCGAGGCTGCGGACGATAGACATCGCCCTCTTCGTCGATGGTGCGGAAGTTCTCCAGCTGGCCGCCGATGTTGTTGCTGACATGTCCCACGTAGCGCATAAACTGGTTGCGAATCTGCCTATACATCGTTTCCAGGTTCTCGTTGTAGATGTCGCTTTCGTCGTAGGTCCACTGGGGCAGTTCCTTCAGTTCGCGCTTCAGGTTCATGATGCCGTATTCGCTGGCCTTCATGGCGTTGTCGCCCAGGTCCTCGGTCTGTCGGCGCGGGTCGTCCTGGTAGGTCTCGCCGTCGCCCCACCACAGGCGCGGGTTGTTCTTCACGTTCTCCTTCACGAAGAGGCTCTGCAGCTGCTTGTAGTCCTCGTCCTCGTTCTTGGCGTCCAGCATGGGCGTGTATCCCCATTCTATGGCCCAGCAGTCGTAGTCGTTGATGCGGGGGAAGATTTCGTTCTGCGTCATGCCATCCTCGGGCTGAGCCACGTAGTTGAATCGGGCATAGTCCATGATGCTGGGCGTGTGTCCGTGCTCAGCCACCCAGGCCTTGTCCCTCAGTTTCTCCACGGGCACCGAGCTCGAAGCACCGAAGTTGTGGCGCAGGCCCAGGGTGTGGCCCACCTCGTGACTGCTGACGAAGCGTATGAGCTGCCCCATCAGTTCCTCGTCGTAGTGCATCTTGCGTGCGGCCTCGTCGATGGTGCTGGCCTGCACCATGTACCAGTCATGAACCAGCGACATCACATTGTGGTACCAGCAGATGTGGCTCTCCAGGATTTCGCCTGTGCGCGGGTCGCTCACGTGAGGTCCGTAGGCATTGGCTATGGGGCTGGCCAGATAGCGGATGACGGAGTATCGGGCATCCTCCATCGACATGATGCTGTCCTCGCCCTCCGGCCATTCCAGTGCATAGATGGCATTCTTGAAGCCGGCCTTCTCGAAGGCCTTCTGCCAGTCGTTCACGCCGGCGATGAGGTACTTGCGCCACTGTTTCGGTGTGGCCGGGTCGATGTAGTATACGATGGGCTTCGCGGGTTCCACCAGTTCGCCCCGGCGCATCTTCTCCACGTCCTCGGGCCGGGGTTCCAGACGCCATCGGCTGATGAATCGCTTCGAGCGTACGCGCTGCTGGGTGTCGTTGTACGTATTGTAGCCGTGTGTGAAGAATCCGACGCGCGGGTCGTAGTAGCGAGGCTTCATCGGATTGGCGGGCAGCAACACCAGCGACAGGTTCAGGCCGAAGGTCACCTTGCCCGTGCTGCGAGCCGAAGCGAGCGAACCGTTCGAGTTATAGGTCTTCACCATGCGCACCTCGGTGTTCAGGGGGAAGGTCTTCACATCCTCGATGTACGAGAGGCCCGGCATGTAGTTGGCCAGCGAGAAGCTCGACTTGGCCGACTGGCTGAGGCCCGTCGTGGGATTGTCCTCCATCAGGAATCCCGTCACCTTTATCTTCAGCAGGCTGTCCTTTTCGCTCTCGATGTTGAACGATGCAATGATGGGGTTCTCGTTCGACACCGTGATGGCCTTGTTGATCATCTGCGTCGTGTCGCTCACGTTCACGAAGAGCCTTGCGCGCATCAGCAACTGCTTGTCCACGCCGCGTTCGAAGTACACCGTCTGCTGGTTCACCATCTCGCCGCCGAACTTGCCGCTGCCCGAGGGAGTCGAGGTGTAGCGGGTGGTGGTGAGGAAGTCGCGGCCCAGCAGCGAGTCGGGAATCTCGAAGAACCAATCCTTCTCCACCTTCGACACGCGGAACATGCCCTTGCGCTCCACGCTGGCCTTGGCGGGGGCCTTTGCCGAGGGGCTCTGTGCCTTCTTCAGCACTTCCTGCGGGTTGAACTTTCCTGCGGGTTTAATCTCCCATCGGTTGCCGTTGTCCGGCGTGTTCCATGCGTTGATGACGATGGCGCCCTGGTCGTCCATGTTCAGGAAGACGGTGCCACCGTTGGCAGCCTTTGCCGAAATCATATACTTGTACTTGCCGTCGGCCTGCTTCTTGCTGAAGGTGACGGGCAGGCCCAGGTAGTCGGCAAAGCTGCCGTCGGCCTGCAGGAAGCTGTTGCTCTTGGGGTTGCAGATGTACTGCTTGCCCTGGAAGGTGACGATGGCCAGGTTGCGGTCCTCCTTGGGCGCCTTGGCGCGTCGCTTCTCTGAGGTGATGGCCGTCCCCTTGTCGTTCAGCACGATGGCGCCGCGCTTACACGTCAGCGTGTACAGTTTCTTGCTGCTCAGTCCGTTCAGGTCTTTCTCCTTCTTGGGTTTCTTCACTTGCTCGGCCTTCTGCTTGTCCGAGTCCTTTTTCTCCTTTGCGCTAACCGTCGGACTCAGCAGTGCGAGGGCGAGCATCATGGTCAGTAGTTTTTTCATATCGGGTTAATTAAGAGGTTTTGTCCCGTTTGGGTATCAGTATCGACGAGTCGCCGTAGCTCAGGAATCGGAAGTCGTGTGCCAGGGCGTAGTCGTAGACCCGGTGCCAGTCGTCGCCGATGAAGGCCGACACCAGCAGCAGCAGGGTCGACTGCGGTTGGTGGAAGTTGGTTATCATCCTGTCCACGATGCGGTACCTGTAGCCCGGAGCAATGATAATTTGCGTGGAGGCATGCAGCACGTCCAGTTCGTGGCGGTCCATGTAGGCCAGCAGTGCCTTGAGTGCCTCCACCGCCGTTACCTCCCCCTTCGGGAGCGAACCACATAGCTCTTCCTTATCCTCATACTCATAAGGTTCCCACTGGCTGACATGCATCCTTTCTTCCCCCACCTTTCCGTGACCACTCCCCTCCCTACACGGGAGGGGCTGGGGGAGGGTCTTGTCCCCTCCCTCTACGGGAGGGTCGGGGAGGGTCTTCTTCCTACCCATCCAGTACAGGCTCTCCAGTGTCCTGACGCTTGTCGTGCCCACCGCAATGGCGTGCCCCCCGTGTTCGATGAGTTTCTCTATCGTGCGTCGGTGTACGGCAATGTGTTCGGTGTGCATGTCGTGTCCGCCTATGTCCTCCGACTTCACGGGGCGGAACGTTCCGGCCCCCACGTGCAGGGTCACCTCTTCGCGCTCTATGCCCCGCTGGTCCAGTTCGTCCAGCACGCGCTGCGTGAAGTGCAGGCCCGCAGTGGGTGCGGCCACGCTGCCCTCAATCTTCGAGTACACCGTCTGGTACGTCCGTTTGTCGCTCTCCTCCGTCCGGCGGTTCAGGTAGGGTGGGATGGGCAGTTCGCCCATGGCCTCCAGTATTTCCGACCAGGTGTAGCGGTCGGGCCATGAGAAGTGGATGAGGAGACCCTCCCCCGACAGACCCTCCCGCGAAAGACCCTCCCCCGGCCCCTCCCGTGAAGGGAGGGGAGTGGTTACGGTTCCTTCCTTGGAGGCCGCTACTTCTATTATTTCTCCCTCGATTTCTACTTGGGCCCTCAGTTGGCCCTGCTTCCACTTCTTCAGTCCGCCCACCATGCAGTACCAGCTGGTACTTCCCTTCTGGGCAAAGTTCTCCTGGTACTCCGCCGGCCATGCCGGTTCCAGCACCAGAATCTCCACGCGCGCGCCCGTTTCCTTATAGAAGAACAGGCGCGCCTGTATGACGCGCGTATTGTTCATCACCATCAGCGCCCCCTTGGGCAACAGGCCGGGCAGGTCGTAGAAGTGCTGCTCCCTCACCTCGCCCTGGTCGTAGATGAGCAGTTTGCTGTGGTCGCGCTCCGCCAGGGGGAATTTGGCGATGCGTTCCTCCGGCAGCGGGTAGTTATAGTCCTTGATTTGTATTGTTCTTGGGTCTGACATAAATAGTTATAGTATAAAAGTGCTGCAAAGGTACGATTAAGCGAGCGAAAACGCAAATTTATTTGCGGTTTTCCGAGCGTGAGTACCTAAGACCGCAGGTCAAAGATACGATTAAGCGAGCGAAAACGCAAATTTATTTGCGGTTTTCTTGCTCCGCAGGCTACGCAAGCGGCAAGCCGATTACCGAGCGTGAGTACCTAAGACCGCAGGTCAAAGATACGAAATAATCGCGGATTATGTAAGTCCGCCACATGATTTGACGCTCCAAAATTTGGCTGTCTCGCGAAAAAGTCGTACCTTTGCACCGCTTTATGCAAAAATATCATTATTAATCAATTAAAAACGTATTATGAACCAGTACGAAACCGTTTTCATTTTGACTCCCGTTTTGTCTGATGATCAGATGAAGGAAACGGTCAACAAGTTCAAGAGCCTGCTCACCGACAACGGTGCAGAATTCGTCAATGAAGAGCTCTGGGGACTGAAGAAGTTGGCTTATCCCATCCAGAAGAAGTCTACGGGATTCTATGTATTGTTTGAGTTCAAGGCCGAGCCCACACTCATCAAGAAGCTGGAGACCAACTTCCGTCGCGACGAGAAGGTCATCCGTTTCCAGACCGTGAAGTTAGAGAAGTATGCCATCGAGTATGCTGAAAAACGTCGTAACAAGAAAGCTAATAAGGAGGAGGCATAACCATGGCACAGCAAGCAAGCGAAATCCGTTATCTCAACGCTCCTGCTATTGACACGAAGCGTAAGAAGTATTGCCGTTTCAAGAAGAGCGGTATCAAGTACATCGACTACAAGGATCCCGAGTTCCTGAAGAAGTTCCTCAACGAGCAGGGTAAGATTCTGCCCCGCCGCATCACCGGCACATCGCTCAAGTACCAGCGCCGTGTGGCCCAGGCCGTCAAGCGTGCCCGCCAGTTGGCCCTGCTGCCCTTCGTAACCGATTTGATGAAATAATAAAAGTAGGAGGTAAGATTATGGAAATTATTCTGAAAGAAGATGTTATCGGCTTGGGTTACAAGAACGATATCGTGAATGTCAAGTCTGGTTACGGACGTAACTATCTTATCCCCACGGGCAAGGCTGTCATTGCCAGCGAGAGCGCCAAGAAGGTACTGGCCGAGAACCTGCGCCAGCAGGCCGTCAAGTTGGCCAAGATTAAGGCTGAGGCCCAGGCCGTTGCCGACAAGTTGGCCGGCGTGGCCCTGACCATCGCCACCAAGGTCAGCAACTCTGGCTCCATCTACGGCAGCGTCAACTCTCTGCAGATTGCCGACGAGCTCGCCAAGTTGGGCTTCGACATCGACCGCAAGAAGATTGTCGTCAAGGATGTCAAGACCGTAGGCGACTACGTAGCCGTTGTCAAGCTCCACAAGGAGGTCAGCGCCGAGGTACCCTTCACGGTCATCGCCGAGGGTGCCCCCGTTGTCGAGGCTGCTCCTGCCGCTGAGGAGGCCGCTCCCGCAGCTGAAGAGGCTCCCGCCGCCGAGGCTGAGGCACCTGCCGCTGAGTAAGCCATCCGCTATTCCACACCCTAAGCCCGGTTCTCCGTCCAGGAGGGCCGGGCTTTTTCCACGACGGGTGCCGACTCGGGCTTGGACGTACTGGCTCCCGAGGATGAGAACCTCAACGTCTGGAGCGACGACGACATCGCCTTCTGACCCCCGCTTCGCAACTTCGCCTTTCAGGCACCATAAATGCTTCGGCGCGGACCCTTCCGGGTTCGCGCCGATTCGTTTCCGCCCCGTTGCCGGGGCCTGCGCCGGTTGCGAGGCTCCTCCTCGAAAGAACTCAAATAAATTTGTTTTTTCGCTCGATTTGCACTATCTTTGCACACAGAAACAGATAAAACTTAGGTCTATGGGAGCTACGATACAACATTTCACCGCTCAGGACTGGGCTGAACACGCACAGTTCGTGCAGATGTTCCGTGCCGCCAAGCAGCGCAAGCACGAGTGGCAGCAGAAGATGGAGGTGGTGCTGGCCGAGAAAGCCGAAAAGATTCGTAAGCGCCGTGAAGAGATTGATAAACTGTTTGAGAAATAGGCAATGAATCAACTCGACATTGATCGCATCAACGAGTACGCACCCTACAAGGTTGAAATGGAGGGCGGTCAGTACATCTTTGAGACTGATCACGACATCCTATATGGCGTGTCATTCGACGAAGATACGATGCCAGGCTCACTGAAAGCCTATTGATTCAATCTGACCAATCACAGCCTGAAAGCCTCGCCACGCGATTCGAAGATTCGCGCCACTGTGATACTCATCATCGAGGAATTCTTTCGTTCCAATCCCGACATCCTGCTCTATATGTGTGATTCAGCCAATAACCAGCAGGCCCAGCGCAGTCGCCTGTTCCTTCACTGGTTCAATGCCTACGGGCAGCAGGCCGAATACTACACCAGTACGGAGATGGTGAAGGACGGTGACGAAGAGAACTACATTGCGCTTATCGTCAAGCGCAGTCACCCGCAGCTGCAGACCATCATCGACGTGTTTAACAAGCAAATCGCCATGTTCCGCGCCAACAAGCCGCAGTAGCTTGATGGGCTTGCCCGGCGTATGGGCACAAAAAAAGAGGGACTGCACTATCGTGCAATCCCTCCAAGACCTATTGTCCGTTTCTGATTACTCAGCTACAACAGTAGTGTCAACAACTGCAGTGGTGTCAACAGCAGCAACGGTGTCAACAACCTCAACTGTATCAACAGCAGTGGTGTCCTCAACGGCCTCAGCCTGCTTGGTACCATTTCCGCAAGAAGCGAAAGAAATAGCTGCTACAGCTACGAACATGAATGCTAACTTTTTCATTTTTCTCTTTAGTTAAATTAGTAAAACAATCAATTGCTTTTTAGAACCGATGCAAAGGTACAACATTTTTCAATACGTTGTATCACTTCTTGCCAAGTTTTTTTATTTTTTTTTAATATTTGGCTTTTTAAGTGCTTTTTTGTACCTTTGCAGCATGAATCGAGAGTTACTTTTGACAGGGAAGCGTGCCGTATATTTCACACTGGGCTGTAAGCTGAACTTTGCCGAGACGGCTACCGTGGCCGAACGTTTGGCTGCCTTGGGCGTGACGAATGCCAAGAAGGGCGAGACGGCCGACATCTGCTACATCAATACGTGCAGCGTCACCGAGGTGGCCGACCACAAGTGCCGGCAGGCCATACACAAACTCATACGCCAGCATCCCGGTGCCTTCGTGGTGGTGACGGGATGCTATGCCCAACTGAAGCCCGACGACATCGCCCGCATAGAAGGGGTCGACCTGGTGCTGGGTACGGAGCAGAAGGGGAGAGCAGTAGAAATGATTGTTCATTTCTTCACAGAGAGCGCAGAGAAGACAGAGAGCACAGAGATGGGGGGCACTGAGGATGAAGAGAGTGGGGGAGGTAAGAGAGGCAACTTTGTGCCCTCTTGCGCCTGTGGCGACCGCACGCGATACTTCCTGAAGGTGCAGGACGGGTGCGACTATTTCTGCACCTATTGCACCATACCCTTCGCACGGGGACGCAGCCGCAACGGCTCGGTGGCCTCGCTGGTGGCACAGGCCGAGGACGTTGCCCGGAAGGGCGGAAAGGAAATCGTGCTGACGGGCGTGAACATCGGCGACTTCGGGCGCACCACGGGGGAGACGTTTGCCGACCTCATACGCGCACTGGACCGTGTGGAGGGCATCGAACGCTATCGCATCAGCAGCATCGAACCCAACCTGCTGACCGACGAGGTACTGGAGTTCTGTGCCGCGAGCCGCGCCTTCATGCCCCACTTCCATGTGCCCCTGCAGTCGGGCAGCGACGAGGTGCTGCGACTGATGCATCGGCGCTACGACACGGCACTCTTCGAACAGAAGATGATGCGCATACGCCAACTGATGCCCGATGCCTTCATCGGCGTCGACGTCATCGTGGGCATGCGGGGCGAGACCGACGAACTCTTCCGCGAGGCTCTGGACTTCATGGACCGCTTGCCCGTCAGTCAGTACCACGTCTTCAGCTACAGCGAGCGCCCGGGGACCAAGGCCCTCAACATCCCACATCGCGTACGCCCGGAGGAGAAACACGAGCGCAGTCAGCAGGTGCTGAGGGTGAGCGAGGCCCACACGCGCGCGTTCTATAATAAATATATAGGTACCGTCCGTCCCGTCCTGCTCGAGCACGGCAAGCGCGGAGGCACGATGGGCGGCTTCACCGACAACTACATCCGCGTGACAACCTCCGTGCCGTCCGCCTTCACCAGGAGAGGGGAGGCGCCGGGCGACAACCAGATTGTCGATGTGCGGCTTGGGGATTGGAATGCCGACGGTACGGCGCTCATTGGTACATTGTGAATTGTGCATTGTGAATTGTTAATTGTGAATAGAGAATTGAAGAAAATAGCCATCGTCATACTGAACTGGAACGGAGCGGACATGATGCGCCGCTTCCTGCCCTCCGTGGTGTCCAACTCGCCCGAGGCAGACATCGTGGTGGTGGACAATGGCAGTACGGACGACAGTCTGCCGTACCTGGAGGCCGAGATGCCGGAGGTGCGGATTGTGACCTTGGATAAGAACTATGGCTTTGCCGAAGGCTATCATCGCGGACTTCGGCAGGTGGAGGCCGAATACTACCTGTTGCTGAACAGCGACGTGGAGGTGCACGAGGGCTGGCTGCAGCCCATGCTGGCGTATATGGATGCCCACCCCGAGGTGGCAGCCTGCCAGCCCAAACTCCTGTGCCAGTGGGCGCCGGAGATGTTTGAATACGCCGGTGCATCGGGCGGTTTCGTCGATGCCTTAGGCTACCCCTACTGCCGTGGCCGACTGTTCGGAACGGTGGAGAAGGACCTGGGGCAGTACGACGACATCGTGCCCGTGCTGTGGGCCACGGGCGCTGCCCTGATGATTCGCAGTCGCGACTATTGGGAGGTGGGCGGCCTCGACGGCCGGTTCTTTGCCCATCAGGAGGAGATAGACCTCTGTTGGCGCCTGCGCAGCAGGGGGCGCGGCATCGTCTGCGTGCCCCAGAGCGTGGCCTACCACCTGGGAGGCGGCACCCTGCCGCAAGGCAATCCGCGCAAGGACTACCTGAACTTCCGCAACAACCTGTTGCTGCTGTATAAGAACCTGCCCGACAACCGTCTGCACACCGTCATGCGTTGGCGCCTGTGGCTCGACATGTTGGCCTCCCTGCGCTTCCTCCTGGGACGGCAGTGGGGCTCGTTCCGTGCCGTATGGCGTGGCCGCCGCGACTTCCGCCGCATGCGTCCCGAGTTCGAGCGCGACCGCGCCGAGAACCTGCGGAAGACCGTGCTCAGTCCGGTGCCCGAGCAATCCGCCTTCTCCCTCTTGTGGCAATACTATGTAAAAGGAAAGAAAACATGGAAGCAGCTCTATACCTGATACCTTGCACCCTGGGCGATACGCCGATAGACCAGGTGCTGCCGCCGTACAATGCGGAGGTGATTCGTGGCATCCGGCACTTCATCGTGGAGGAGGTGCGCACGGCGCGGCGTTTCCTGCGCCGTGTAGACCGTGAGTTTCCCATCGACGACTCCACCTTCTACGAAATGGGGAAACATGCCGATGAGGCCCGTTTTGTCTCCTATCTTGCCCCCCTGGCAAAGGGGCTGCCGGTGGGCGTCATCAGCGAGGCCGGTTGTCCGGCCGTGGCCGACCCCGGAGCCGACATCGTGGCCATAGCCCAGCGAAAGGGTATTCATGTGGTGCCCCTGGTGGGACCGAACAGCATGATCATGGCCGTCATGGCCAGCGGACTGAACGGTCAGAGCTTTGCCTTCAACGGATATCTGCCCATCGACGAGGGCGAACGGGCACGGCGACTGCAGGTGCTGGAGAAACGCGCCCAGCACGAGCGGCAGACCCAACTCTTCATCGAGACGCCCTACCGCAACCGCCGTATGTTCGAGACACTGGTGCGCACCCTCAGTCCCAAGACCCGCATGTGCATAGCCGCAGGCATCACCACGCAGGACGAGTGGATCCGCACCCGCACCATTGCCGAATGGAAAAAAGAAACCTTGCCCGACTTGAGCAAGGTTCCTGCGATATTCCTGATGTTATGACGGAAGGCCGAAGTCGTCAGACTTCAATCTTCTTGTAGCGCGGCACCAGCGTCTTCATGACCAGCCAGGCCACCAGATAGCCCACGGCACAGAGGCAGAAGACAATCATGTAGCCGGCCTCCTTGCCTTCGAACGAGAAGAACTGGAAGGCGGAGCCCATAGCCTTGCAATAGTCGAAGAACTTGCCCGAGCCCCAGTTGATGAGGAACGAGGCGATGCCGCCGGCCATGGTGCCGATGCCCGTGATGGTGCCGATGGTAGACTTCGGGAACATGTCGCCGATGGTGCTGTAGAGGTTGGCCGACCACGACTGGTGTCCGGCTCCGGCCAGACCGATGATGATGGCGGGGAACCATGCGCTCAGCGTGCCCAGTGGCTGTGCCAGCAGAGCCGTCAGGGGGAACAGGGCGAACAGCAGCATGGCGCGCATGCGTCCTGCATACGGTTCCATGCCCCGGCGCTCCACGAAATACTTGGGCAGGTAGCCTCCGCCGATGGACAATACCGTGACGATGAGATAGAGCACCGACAGCAGAAGCACGGCCTCGCGCGAGTCGCTCTTGAAGCCATACTGGTCGCTGAAGTAGGCCGGTGCCCAGAAGAGGAAGAACCACCACACGCCGTCGGTGAAGAACTTGCCTGCGATGAACGACCACGTCTGGCGATAGCGGAAGCAGTGCCAGTAGGGGATGACCTTCTCCTCAGTTCCTTCCACGGAGGGGAGGGTAGACCCCTCGCCCTTTAAGGGAGAGGATGGGAGAGGGTCTTTTTCGTCCTGACGGATGTAGGCCAGTTCGGCCTCGTTCACATGGCGGCTTTTCTCGGGATGGTCGTACATGGCTATCCAGAAGCCCATCCACACGAAACCTAAGGCACCGATGATGATGAACGACATCTCCCAACCGTATTTGCTGGCCAGCCAGGGAATGCAGGCCGGAGCCAGTAAGGCACCGATGGAGGAACCGGCATTGAAGATGCTGGTGGCCAGGGCGCGGTCCTTCTTGGGGAAGTATTCGGCCGTGACCTTGATGGCGGCGGGGAAGTTGCCGGCCTCGCCCAGGGCCAGCACAAAGCGGCAAACCATGAACATCCACACCGACACGGTGCCCACCGACAGCATCAGCGCCGAGGCCGTGCGTACGGCACCCCATCCGCAGAAGGCATGCAGGCAGGCACCCAGGCTCCACACCAGAATGGCGATGAGATAGCCCCGACGGTTGCCGGCCCAGTCGATGAACTTGCCTGCGAACAGACTGATGAAGGCATAGGCCAGCGAGAAGAAACCCGTGATGAGGCCATAGTCGCTGTTCGTCCAACCGAACTCGGGAGCGATGAAGTCTTTCCACGTCAGGCTCAGCACCTGGCGGTCCATGTAGTTGACCATGGTGGCGGCGAACAGCAGACTGCATATCCACCACCGCCAATTGGATTTACCATTTAAAAATTTATCATTTGCCATTTTCTTAATTCGTGTTTCCTATAATTCGTTTAATTCGTGTAATTCGTGGTCCGTATTATTCGTTTAATTCGAGTAATTCGTGGTCCGTTTAATTCGTGGTCCGTATT
>CAMOUQ010000033.1 GCA_946626595.1 uncultured Prevotellaceae bacterium
CTCAACTGACCCGCTCGAACTTGTTCGCTTGCCACCGAAGGGACGCAAGAACGCCGGAGTGATTGTTGTTTTCCTCGCCATACTCACTGCCCGAATATCTCTAATCAGAGGTATTCGGGCAGCGTTTTTGTGTCTTGTTTGAACACAAACATTTTTGGTTACTTTTGTTATATATCTTTCGTTTTGTTTTCCGTTATCATTCCCTATACCACTTTCGGCTACCAATACAGCGAAATAGCACGCTCGCTGATGAGCGTATAGGTCAAAAATACCCTTAGTTGGCAAAGAGGGTGTGTCAAAATAAAAAATCAGTCGCCCTTTGGGCGAGAAATCATACAAATCTGACCAAATCTCACAAATCAAGGAATTGATATACAGACTGAAAGATTTTTGATAGATTTGAAAGATTTCTGCGCGAAGCGCACTTCCTTCATTTTTGACACACCTCCTTTTAGGTATATAAGGTTATTCGATGTCCGGTGCCAGGAAGAGGCCGACGCGACTGATGAGCGGGCAGGCGCGGGCGGAGGTGACGGAGAAGCGCAGAGCGGTGGCCTCGACGGTGGGGAAGCAGACGATGCGGCGGTGACCGATGGTGGTGAGCCCGGTGCCCTGCTCGGCGAGTTCGTCCTTCAGCGGAAGCCAGCGGCCGTCGACAAGGGCCTCGAGGGTGAAGGCCCGGACGCGCTGGCCGAGGGCGATGTATTCCTCGGCCAGGAAGCGATTGAACCGCGTGGGCCGGGGGAACGTCAGTGTCAGGGTGGCGTTGGTAACGTCGTCGTCCGTGGCCCAGTAGGTGCCGGGACGGCCGTCCGTGACGTGCTTGGGTGCATAGCGCTTGTCATTTGCCCTCACGTTGCTGGCCGTAACCTTTGCCCCTCGGGCCAGGTCGTGGCGGAAGACCGTCTCCACCATGCGGGAGAATTGGAGGCCGCGGAGGCTGTCGATGGGACTGATGCGGCCGTTGGGCATGACGGGGAAGTTGAGCAGCAGCGTGGAGTTGCGGCCGACGGACTTGTAATAGGTGTCCATCAGCTGGCCGACGCTCTTCACACGTCCGTCCTCGGCCTGGTGGTAGAACCATCCGGGACGGATGCTGGTGTCGCACTCGCCCGGGCACCAGAGGTCGCCGTCCTCGGTCCCGGCATTCAGGAGGTCGCGTCCGGCACGCCCGCCTCGGGGCATGGGGCTCCAGTTGGTGAGGCCGGCATGGCCCGATTCGTTGCCTATCCAGCGGAGGTCGGCGCGGTTGGCATTGTCGCCCCAGATGGCGCACTGGGGCTGCAGCTGGCGAATCATCCGGTAGGTCTCCTCCCAGTCGTAGTAGGTGCGGTCGTCGATGCGCCGCATCTCGTTGGCTCCGCCGTACCAGCCGTCGCCGCCGTTGGCCCCGTCGAACCAGACCTCGAAGATGTCGCCGTACTGGGTGAGCAGTTCGCGCAGCTGGTTGCGGAAATAGGTGATGTATTCGGGGCGCCCGTACTGGGGATGGTTGCGGTCCCAGGGCGAGAGGTAGACGGCAAACTTCAGTCCCTCGCGGCGACAGGCGTCGGCCAACTCACGGACGACGTCGCCCTTGCCCCCTCGCCAAGGGGCGTTCTTCACCGAGAATTCGGTGTAGGCCGAGGGCCACAGGCAGAAGCCGCAGTGGTGCTTGGCCGTGAGGATGATGCCCCGCATGCCCGACTGGCGGCAGACGCGGGCCCACTGGCGACAGTCGAGGTCGGTGGGGTTGAACAGGCTGGTGGGTTCGTTGCCGAAGCCCCACTCCTGGCCCGTGTAGGTATTGATGGAGAAGTGGATGAAGGCATACATGTCCATGTCCTGCCAGGCCACCTGGTGGGGGGCAGGAACGGGCAGACAGGGTGCGGGCTCGGTGGCCTTGGGCGCACGGGCGGCATGGGCCGGGACGGCGAGCCACAGCATCAAGGGCGCAAGGATAAGGGGGAGGAGTTTGTGCATAACGGGTGCCTTCGGTTAACGATAACTGTTGCAAAAATAAGATTAATCTGAGGAGTTTCCAAATATTTTGAGTATAAAAAATCTCCACCGCGGAAAGACTTCCTGACAGGGCGGCGAGGGAAAGTTCCGCCATCGGCGGCGTCCGTACATCCATCGTCGGTGTCCGTACGTTCATCGTCGACGTCCGTACGTTCATCGGCGGTGGCGGAACTTTTCCTTACGAGTCGGTCATTTTTGTAGTATGTGCCGGTCATGTTTTGTGCCCGAGTCGGGAAATATATTTTCGGAATAAAGGGGCAAATATTTGCTATTTCGGTGGAAAAAACGTAATTTTGCAAGGATTAAGACTATATTTTATCATTAACAATAACTCATAAGACTATGAACGACATTAAAGTTCTGAATCATGCAGCCGACAACATCCGCATCCTGGCTGCAAGTGCCGTAGAGAAGGCAAAGAGTGGACATCCCGGTGGCGCCATGGGCGGTGCCGACTTCATCAACGTGCTGTACAGCGAATATCTGCAGTACGACCCCGACCAGCCCACATGGGTGGGTCGCGACCGTTTCTACCTGGACCCCGGCCACATGGCTCCCATGCTCTACAGCCAACTCTGCCTCATCGGCAAGTATAGCCTGGAGGAACTGGCACAGCTGCGCCAGTGGGGCTCACCGACGACGGGACATCCCGAGTTTGACATCACGCGCGGCGTGGAGAACACCAGCGGACCCCTCGGTCAGGGCCATGCCTATGCCGTAGGTGCCGCCATAGCTGCCAAGTTCCTGGCTGCCCACACGGGCAACCCCACCTTCGAGAAGGAGACCATCTACGCCTACATCTCGGACGGCGGCGTGCAGGAGGAAATCTCGCAGGGCGCAGCCCGCATAGCCGGTACGCTGGGACTGGACAACCTGGTGATGTTCTACGACTCGAACGACATACAGCTCTCCACCGAGACCAAGGAGGTGATGAACGAGGACACGGCCATGAAGTATCGTGCCCTGGGATGGGACGTGCAGGAAATCAACGGCAACGATGCCCAGCAGATCCGCCAGGCCATAGAGAAGGCCAAGGCCGTAGTGGGCAAGCCCGCACTGATTATCGGTAAGTGCATCATGGGCAAGGGTGCCCTGAAGGACGACGGTTCGAGCTACGAGCGCAACTGCAAGACGCACGGTGCTCCGCTCGGAGGCGATGCCTTCAAGAACACCGTGAAGAACCTGGGCGGCGACCCCGAGAATCCGTTCCAGATATTCCCCGACGTACAGGAACTCTACAGCCGCCGCGCCGAAGAGCTGCGCAAGCTGGCCGCCGAGCGCCACGCCGAGGAGAAGGCCTGGGCCGCTGCCAACCCCGACAAGGCTGCACAGCAGGAGGAGTGGTTCGCCGGTAAGGCTCCGAAGATTGACTGGACGAAGTGCGTACAGAAGGACAACGATGCCACACGTTCGGCATCGGCTGCCTGCCTGGGCGTACTGGCCGAGCAGGTGCCCAACATGGTTTGCGCCAGCGCCGACCTCAGCAACTCGGACAAGACGGACGGCTTCCTGAAGAAGACGCATGCCTTCAAGGCCGGCGACTTCTCAGGCGCATTCTTCCAGGCCGGCGTGGCCGAACTGACGATGGCATGCTGCTGCATCGGCATGGCCCTGCACGGCGGTGTCATCCCTGCCTGCGGCACGTTCTTCGTATTCTCCGACTACATGAAGCCTGCCGTGCGCATGGCTGCCCTGATGGAACTGCCCGTGAAGTTCGTGTGGACACACGATGCCTTCCGCGTAGGTGAGGACGGTCCCACCCACGAGCCCGTGGAACAGGAGGCCCAGATTCGCCTGATGGAGAAGCTGAAGAACCATCACGGTGAGAACTCGTGCCTGGTATTGCGCCCCGCCGATGCCAAGGAGACCACCACGGCATGGGCCATGGCCATGGAAAACACGAAGGCCCCGACGGCCCTGATACTGAGCCGACAGAACATACAGAACCTGCCCGAGGGCAACGACTACGAGCAGGCTCGCAAGGGTGGCTACGTGGTGGCCGGTTCGGACGAGAATCCCGATGTGGTGCTCGTGGCTACGGGCAGCGAGGTGTCGACCCTGGTGGCCGGTGCCGAACTGCTGCGCAAGGACGGCGTACGGGTGCGCATCGTCAGCGTTCCTTCGGAAGGCGTCTTCCGCCGCCAGTCGTGCGAATATCAGCAGAGTGTCGTGCCCCAGGGTGCCAAGGTGTTCGGCATGACAGCCGGTCTGCCCGTCAACCTGCAGGGCTTCCTCATCGGTGCCGCTCCCGAGAGCCGCATCTGGGGCCTGGAGAGCTTCGGCTTCTCGGCTCCCTACAAGGTGCTGGACGAGAAACTGGGCTACACCGCCGAGAACGTGTATAAGCAAGTGAAGGCAATGCTGTAAGCGTATGGATACAAAAATAATAGGCTTAGCCAGCGACCATGCTGGCTATGCCTTAAAACAATTTGTCAAGCAATACCTCGACGAGAAAGGGCTGGAGTATAAGGACTACGGCACCCTGACGGAGGAGAGTTGCAACTATGCCACCTACGGCCACCTGCTGGCACGGGGCATAGAGGAGGGTGAGGTCTATCCGGGCATCGCCATCTGCGGCTCGGGCGAGGGCATTGCCATGACGCTGAACAAGCATCAGAAGATACGTGCCGGCCTGTGCTGGATTCCGGAGATTGCCCACCTCATCCGTCAGCACAACAATGCCAACGTACTGGTCATGCCGGGACGATTCATCGACACGGACATGGCGCGCCGCATCATGGACGAATTCTTCCAAACCGAATTCGAGGGCGGACGCCACCAGAAACGCATCGATGAAATGCCCGTGCAGTGAGGATATAAAAAAAACGCCGCCTCTGAATGTTCAGGGGCGGCGTTTTTTGTATATATATATTTAATATGTATTATTCAGAGGCGGCGTGGAGGTTCTTTTGCAACTGCTCGGTACTGCTGGCCCCGACGAGGACACTGGTGACACCGGGCTGGCGCAGAATCCAGGAAAGCGCATATTCGGACAGGGGACGACCTTCGGCCTCGGCCTGTGCATTGTAGGTGCGGATGCGGGCGAGGACATCGTCGGTGAGCATCTCGGGGCGCAGGAACTTGCCCTTCGACATGCGCGAACCGTCGGGGATGCCATGCAGATAGCGGTCGGTGAGCAGGCCCTGGGCCAAGGGCGAGAAGGAGATGAAGCCCACGCCCTCCTGGCGACAGAGGTCGAGGATGCCTTCCTCGATGGGGGCACGGTCGAGCAGATTGATGCGCCCCTGATAGATCAGGCAGGGGACATCGCGCTCGCGAAGATAGCGGAAGGCGAAGCGTGTGGCCTCGAGCGGCCAACGGCTAATGCCGACGTAGAGTGCCTTGCCCGACCGCACGATGTCGACAAGCGCCTGAAGGGTCTCTTCGAGGGGTGTCTCGGGGTCGTAGCGATGGCTGTAGAAGAGGTCGACATAGTCGAGGCGCATGCGGCGCAGACTCTGGTCGAGGGAGGCCGTCAGATACTTGCGGCTGCCCCAGTTGCCGTAAGGGCCGGGCCACATGTCGTAGCCAGCCTTGGTGGCAATGAAGAGTTCGTCGCGATAGGGGCGCAGGTCGTCGTCAATGATACGTCCCAACGTCTGCTCGGCGCTGCCGTATGGAGGACCATAGTTGTTGGCCAAGTCGAAGTGGGTGACTCCGTGGTCGAAGGCATATCGGGCTATCTGCCGACAACGGCTGTAGTCGTCGACGGCCCCGAAGTTGTGCCAAAAACCTAATGAAACCTTAGGCAACAGAATGCCCGAACGGCCACAGCGTGCATACTGCATCTGCTCGTAGCGCTTTTCGTCTGCTTTGTATTCTTCCATGGTTTATCCTTTATTTTTTAATCTCTAATCCCTACTCCCTAATCCCTAATCTCTAATCCCTAATCTCAAACACTCCCCCAACCCACTCCACGAAGGGCTCCTCGGCAGTGAGCGGATGGCGAGAGACATAGCGGCCGGCCGGGTCGAACTCCACGACCACCATGTCCTCCTGACGACCGTCGGGAAGAATGACGTGGTGATATCCTTTCAGAGAAGACATTAGCGTGTGGGGGTGAGGGTTCGACGTTGCGGTCTGCCCTTGGCCGGCAGAACCACTTTCTTCTTCTGTACGACGTTTATCTTGCGGTCGACGTCCTGACTCTCGCGGAACTCCTCTGGCGAGATGCGTTCGGGACGGGCTGCCTGGTGTACGGGCACAAGGGTGTCGGCTTCCAGTGTGTCGGGGACAAGCGATGTGGTATCGGCCGGCTGCTCCACCTCGTGGTGATAGCGCAGGAGGATGGGCTTGCTGATGACCCACAGGCGGAAGGCGGGGTCGGCCCCCTCGTCGAAGGCATAGTAGAAGGTGCAGGAGAGCGAACGGATGTTGGCCTTGGGGTCTACCTTGTCGCTGCCGATGGTGAGCGTGACATCGAAGTCCCCGTTCACCATGGTGGTGCTGGAGGCCACCGAGTCGTTGTCGTAGACAATCTGCATGAGCACGAAGCCCTCGCGGAATCTATCCTGTACGATGAAGCGGTTGGTGGTGTGGAGCATGAAGGTGTCGCCGGGGCGGAAGGTGGAATCGGCCGGAACGACCACGGTCAGGAGGTTCTCCTCGCGATTGCCGTGCAGGAACATCATCTCGCGGCCGTGCCAGATGTTGGCGGTATCGCCCTCGGCCGTGTAACGCGAGTATTGATCGACCTCGGTGAGGTTCAGTCCGGCGGCATTGGATTCGCGCTCCAGGCGGGCCTCGATGCGGTCGTACATCTTCTGGAGATGGGTGGTATGGCCCGAATACCATACCATAGAGGTGTCGAACTGCTCCTCGGTGATGTTGTACTTCTCGAACACCTTCTGCACATAGAGGTAGCGATTGGTCTCGACATCGCCGCCCTTGGCCTCCGCCATGCCCTGTGCCAGATGGTAGTCGTAGAGAATGCGCTCCATCTTGCCCTCGGAAATGACATACGAAGGAAGGTCGACGGAACAGGATGACAGAAGGAGCAAGAAAAAGAGAAGCGGAGACAATAGATTCGTCCCCTGCTGCCGCACGGCGGCTATCTTCCTATATTTTCTGTTATCTGCCATGGTTCCGCAACTTTGCTCATACATATTATTTCATCAGCAGTTTGCGGTAGAACAGCAGGAGAGCCACAACGCCACACGAGATGGCGGCATCGGCAAAGTTGAAGATGGGGCTGAAGAATATGAAATGGTCGCCTCCGATGAGGGGCAGCCACGAGGGCCAGTTCCACTCCACAAGGGGGAAATAGAACATATCCACCACCCTGCCGTGGAAGAGTGTGCCATAGCCTGTCCCGAAGGGGACGAAGTCGGCAACTAAGGGGGCGGGGGGATTGTTGAAGATGAGTCCGTAGAAGACGCAATCGACAATATTGCCGGCTGCGCCTGCCACGATGAGGGACAAGCAGATGAGATAGCCCCAGGAGATGCCCCTGCGGATGGAACGGAACATATAGAAGGCGATGAGGAGGACAAAGACGATGCGGAAGGAGGTGAGCAAAAGTTTGTCGATGAACTCCCACCCGAAGGCCATGCCATTGTTCTCGGTGAACAGTAGGTAGAACCAATCGGTGACGCGAATGCTCTGGTGGAGATACATTCCGGTCTTGACCGCAATCTTTATGATCTGGTCGATGGCAATGATTCCCACCAAAAGCAGGATTGCCACAATCGTCTGAATTTGTTTCCGCTTCATCCCTAATCCCTAATCCCTAATCCCTAATCCTTCATCCTTCATCCCTAATCCTTCATCCTCACTTCCTGTGGTTCTTAGCCTCGATGCTCAGCGTGGCATGAGGTACGGCACGCAGGCGTTCCTTGGGAATGAGTTTGCCCGTTTCGCGACAGATGCCGTAGGTCTTATTCTCGATGCGAACCAAAGCGGCCTGCAACCCCTGGATGAACTTCTGACTGCGCGCGGCCAACTGAATCAACTGAGCCTTGCTTTGGGCCTCGCTGCCCTCCTCCAATGCGTGGAATGTCGGAGACGTGTCGTCGACACCATTTTCATTGCCTTTGGACAACTCTTCCATTGCTTTCTTATAGTCGCGCTTCGCCAGATCAAGTTTCTCCAAGATTATCTGACGGAATTCTTCCAGCTCTTCGTCGCTGTATCGTGTTTTCTCTTCCATAGCTTAGTAAAAGGATATTTACGGGGGATTCCCCATGGGTTTGTTACTTGTTACCTATCTCTTTATGTTAATATTAACCTTATATTCGTCGAAATCGAGTTCAATGGGCTCGCTGACCTTGTCCACCAGGGTAATGCTGTTGGCCAGCACCTGTCCCGAAATGTAGTCGCCGAACTGGTTGACGGCCTTGTCGGTCAGGGGGTGGTGCTCCAACTGGATGTCGATGCGGTCGGTGATTTCGAATCCGCTCGACTTGCGCAGGTTCTGTATGCGCTTCACCAGTTCGCGGGCCACGCCCTCGTTGCGCAGGTCTTCGGTGAGTGTGATGTCGAGTGCCACGGTCAGGGCGCCCTCGTTGGCTACAGTCCAACCAGGGATGTCCTCGCTGAAGATTTCAACATCCTCGGCATCGATGGTCACAACTTCGCCCGAGGCCAGGGCCATCTGCAAGTGGCCTTCGCGCTCCAGCTGGGCTATCTGTTCCTGGCTCATGCCGGTTACGGCCTGGTTCACCTCCTTCATGAGTTTGCCAAACTTCTTACCCATGGTGCGGAAGTTGCACTTCACCTTCTTCACCAGGATGCCGGAACCTTCCACGAACTCCATTTCCTTGACGTTCACCTCGTCCAGGATGAGTTGCTTCATGGCCTCGATGCGCTGCTGTTGCTCGCTGTCCACGGCCGGAATGGCTATCTTCTGCAGGGGCTGCTTCACGACGAGTTGTTCCTTCTTGCGCAGCGACAGCACCATAGAGGTAATCTGCTGGGCGAGTTCCATGCGCAGTTCCTGCTCCTTGTCAATCTTGCTCTCGTCGGCTACCGGGAACTCGCTCAGGTGGACACTCTGGGTGTCGCGGCCCGTGGCTCCGGCCAAGTCGCGATAGAGGCGGTCGGCATAGTAGGGAGCAATGGGGGCCATGAGTTTGGCCACCGTCTCGAGGCAGGTATAGAGCGTCTGATAAGCCGACAGTTTGTCGATGCTCATGGCCGAGCCCCAGAAACGCTTACGAGAGAGGCGAACAAACCAGTTCGAAACGTTGTCGACAACGAACGACTGGATGAGTCGACCGGCGCGTGTGGGTTCGTAGTCCTCGTAGCACTCGGTGACCTCGCGAACCAGCGAGTTCAGTTCCGACAATATCCAACGGTCCATCTCGGGACGCTGGGTCATGGGCACATCGGCCTCCTCGTAGTGCCAGTCGTCGACGTTGGCATACATGGTGAGGAACGAATAGGTCTGGAACAACTTGCCGAAGAACGAGCGTGATACTTCCTTCACACCTTCCTCGTCAAACTTCAGGTTGTCCCAGGGCTGCGAGTTGGTAATCATGTACCAGCGGACAGCGTCGCTGCCATACTGCTCGATGGCGTTGAAGGGATCGACGGCATTGCCCAGACGCTTCGACATCTTCAGTCCGTTCTTGTCCAGGACGAGACCGTTCGATATGACTGCCTTATAGGCCACTGAGTCGAAGACCATGGTGGCAATGGCATGCAAGGTGAAGAACCATCCGCGTGTCTGGTCGACGCCCTCGGCAATGAAGTCGGCGGGATAGACCGTGCGGTTGTCCAGAAGTTCCTTATTCTCGAAGGGGTAGTGTATCTGTGCGTAGGGCATGGCACCCGAGTCGAACCAAACGTCGATGAGGTCCAGTTCGCGCTTCAGCACGGCACCGCTTTCGCCCACGAGCCAGATTTGGTCGACATAGGGGCGGTGAAGGTCGATGCGGTCGTAGTTCTCCTGCGACATATCGCCGGGGATGAAGCCGCGGTCCTTCAGCGGATTTCCGGGCATGACTCCTGCGGCCACTGCCTTTTCTATTTCCGCATAAAGTTCCTCAACCGAACCGATGCAGATTTCCTCCTTGGTCTCGCGGTTGCGCCAGATGGGCAGCGGGGTGCCCCAATAGCGGCTGCGCGAGAGATTCCAGTCGTTGAGGTTCTCCAGCCACTTGCCGAAGCGTCCGGTGCCCGTGGATTCGGGCTTCCAGTTGATGGTCTTGTTCAGCTCCATCATGCGCTCCTTGGCTGCCGTCGAACGGATGAACCACGAGTCGAGCGGATAGTAAAGCACAGGCTTGTCGGTGCGCCAACAGTGAGGATAGTTGTGCACGTGTTTCTCTATCTTGAAGGCTGTGCCAGCCTGCTTCATCTCCATGCAGAGGACGATATTGAGGTCTTCGGTCTTGGCCAGTTCCTTCTCGTCCATGCCGGCATATTTGGGGTCGTAGGCGTTCTTCACGAAGTCGCCGGCGTGTTGCCAGTAGCTGTCGCGGACGCACAGTGCTGCAAATGCCTCATCCATATCTTCCTTCACGAAGTACTTGCCCGTGAAGTCGACCATGGGACGCGTGTCGCCAGCCTTGTCGATGACGAACAGCGAGGGTATGCCGGCGTCCTTGGCCACCTTGGCATCGTCGGCACCAAAGGTGGGAGCAATGTGCACGATGCCCGTACCATCCTCCGTAGTGACATAGTCGCCGGGGATGACGCGGAAAGCATCTGCCTCCTTGTCCACGACCTGACCGTTCTCCAGGGCACAGGGCTTCACCCAGGGGAAGAGCTGCTCGTAGTGCAGGCCCACGAGGTCGGCGCCGGTGCAACGGGCCAGGACTTCGTATTCCTCCTCGCTCTTGAAATATGCACCGAGGCGAGCCTCAGCCATGATGTACACGGCCTCTTCCTTCGTGTAAGGATTCTGTCCCTTCACGGCCACATAGTCTATCTTCGGGCCTACGCACAATGCCGTGTTCGAGGGCAAAGTCCAAGGAGTGGTGGTCCAAGCCAGGAAATACACGGAAGAGGCAGGATATTTGTCATATATTTCCTTGAGGATTGCCTCTGCGCGCTCCGTCTTCTCAACGTTCTCTGTGCACAAACGGAACTGAGCCGTTACCGTGGTATCCTTGACGTCGCGATAGCAACCGGGCTGGTTCAGCTCGTGACTCGACAAACCCGTACCGGCTGCCGGACTGTATGGCTGAATGGTGTAGCCCTTATATAGCAGTCCCTTCTGATAGAGTTGTTTCAGCAACCACCACAGGGTCTCGATGTATTTGTTGTCGTAGGTGATGTAGGGGTGTTCCATGTCCACCCAATATCCCATGCGATGACTCAGGTCGGTCCATTCGCTGGTGTACATCATCACGTTCTGACGGCACTTCAGGTTGTAGTCCTCAATAGAGATGGTCTTGCCAATGTCTTCCTTCGTGATGCCCAGTTCCTTCTCCACGCCCAGTTCCACGGGCAGTCCGTGAGTGTCCCATCCGGCCTTGCGGTGTACCTGGAATCCCTTCATCGTCTTGAAACGGCAGAAGGTGTCTTTGATTGAACGGGCCAGTACGTGATGAATACCGGGATGTCCGTTGGCCGATGGAGGGCCTTCGAAGAAGATGAATGAGGGGCAACCCTCGCGTTCCGATATGCTGCGATGGAAGAGGTCTTCCTCATCCCACTGACTGAGCACTTCCTTGTTCACCTCAGACAGATTGAGGCGCGTGCGTTCCTGAAACTTTTTTACCATATTATATTATCGAATCTATCTAAAAAACTATTCCCACTCAATTTGGGCATGCAAAGATACAAAAAATCCTTGTGACATTCAACAAGTAAGGCACAATATTTTCAATATTAAGGTGGAATCGGACACGAAAAGCCCCATCGAGAAGCCGAAGTCCTTTCCATGTCAAATTCCTTCGGATTCGTTGGCGCACTTACAGTGTCCTGCCATGATTGGTTGTCGCGCTTATAGTGTCACCCCGTTTTTGAAGATGGCTATATCGGCCTGACAGCGCAATTCGCTTTGCGTGAGTCGACCCTCACATACGGACAGGACGGCCTGGCGGAACTGGTCGAGCAGTTCATCCATGGTAGTGCCCTCGATGAGCGAACCGGCATTGAAGTCTATCCAATGGGGCTTTGCCTGCGCCAGTCGACTGTTGGTCGACACCTTCATCGTCGGGACAAAGGTGGCAAACGGCGTGCCTCGCCCTGTGGTGAACAGCACCAACTGACAACCTGCGGCTGCTAAGGCTGTGGAGGCCACAAGGTCGTTGCCGGGCGCCGACAACAGGTGGAGCCCCCTACCCTCGCCTATCCGCTCGCCATAGGCCAACACCCCAAAGACAGGCGACGAACCCGACTTCTGGGTACAGCCGAGTGCCTTTTCCTCCAGGGTGCTGATGCCACCGGCCTTGTTCCCGGGCGAAGGATTCTCGCCTACGGGCTGACCATGGGACAGGAAATAGGTCTTAAAATCATTGATGAGCCTGATGGTCTGCTCCAGCAATTGCGGTGTGGCGCAACGGTGCATCAACAAGGTCTCGGCCCCGAACATCTCGGGTACCTCGGTCAGCACCGTGGTTCCGCCCTGTTCCGTGCAAAGCCAGTCGCTGAATCGTCCGAGCAAGGGATTCGCCGTGATGCCTGAGAAGCCGTCGCTACCACCGCACTTCAGTCCGACGCGCAACTTACTGAGGGGCTGCGGTGTACGTTTAAAGGTACATGCCTTGCGATATAGTTCGGTGAGCAATCGCATGGCCGTCTCCTCCTCGTCACCCTCAACCTCCTGACAGGTCATGAAGCGGACCCGCTCGCGGTCATAGTCGCCACAGAACTCCTGAAACTGGCGGGGCTGATTGTTCTCACAACCCAGGCCGATGACCAATATGCCGCCGGCATTCGGATGGTGCACCATGTCGCGCAGTATTTTGCGCGTATTCTCGTGGTCGTCGCCCAGCTGTGAGCAACCGTAGTTGTGTGGGAATCCCACTATGGCATCCACGCCGTCTCCTTCGTGCAGCACCTCGGTGCGCATGCGCTCCACTACGCGACGAACGATGCCGCTCACACAGCCTACGGTGGGTATGACCCACAGTTCGTTGCGGATGCCCACCTGCCCATCGCTGCGGAGGTAGCCCTTGAATGTCGATGAAGCGTCTGATTCGTCTTCGGGCGAACCGGCAGAAGCGGGCAGAAGCCCTGACTGATCCACCGGAGTGCACTGAATGTCGCTATAATCCAACGTACCGCTCAGGTTCGTCTGTATGTCGTGGTGGTCGATGAGCGACCCCTTGCTGACCGCATGGATGGTGTGCCCGATGGGGAACCCATATTTGACCACCTGGTCGCCAGCCTGAAAGTCGCGCAGAGCCACCTTGTGACCGGCCGGTATGCCTGGCAAGTCCTCCAGGGCCACCGCCACGTTGTCGTCGGGATGTATCTGTATGGTTTTCATTCTTTTATCATTTCTCATTGACCATATCTTCCACCGTTGCCAACATGCCCTTCTCCTGAATGCTGTCGAGCATTCGGGTGAGCATTTCCGTCAGTCCGGGGACAGCGTTGAGGTCGCCGTGCTCGTGCCAAATCAGGTCTTTGGCGGCTAGCACCCCTTCGGCCACACGACGCGTATCTCCCGTTTGCCAAAGGTCGGTCAGGAGTTGCATGATGCGTGGGTCGTCGTTGGGCTGAATCTGAGCACCATCGGCCCGCACGCCTCCTTTATAATAGGTAATAATGGCAGCCAGTCCCAGCACCAGTCCCTGGGGCAGGGTGCCCTTTCGCTCCAGATAAGTCTTCAGTCCGGGCAGGTCGCGCGTCTGGAATTTCGGGAACGAATTGAGCATGATGCTCGTCACTTGATGGTCGACGTAGGGGTTCACGAAGCGTTCCAGAACGTCGCGGGCAAACTGCTGCAACTCGTCCATTGGCAGGTTGAGCGTCTGCATCAGTTCCTCGAACTGCACCTGGTGGACAAACTTGCCCACGATGGGATGCTGGCAGGCATCGCGCACGATGTCTATGCCCGACAGGTAGGCCACGGGCGAGAGCACGGTGTGGGGTCCGTTGAGCAGCGTCACTTTGCGCTCGTGATAGGGAGCTTCGTTATGGGTGAGCACGATGTTCAGTCCGGCCTCTCCGGCAGGGAACTCGCGGGCAAGTGTTTCGAGTGGCAGGTTGGGAGCCGTCTCGATGACCCACAGGTGGAAGGCCTCGCCCTGCACCACCATGTTGTCCTCATAGCCAAGCTGTTGCTGTATTTTCTGAATGTCCTTGCGGGGGAAGCCCGGCACGATGCGGTCCACCAACGTAGCGCAAACGTAGCACGACTCGCTGGTCCACCGTTTGAAGCGTTCGTAGTCGCTGCCGAAGTCCTCGCGCCAGAGTTCCACATACTGGTCGATGCACTCGCGCAGGTGGTGCCCATTGAGGAAGATGAGTTCGCAGGGCATGATGATGAATCCCTTCGCGGGGTCTCCGTCGAAGGTCTTGAACCTATGCCAGAGCAGTTGCACCAGTTTGCCCGGATAGCTGCTGGCAGGTCGGTCGGCGAGTCGGCAGGCGGGGTCGAAGGCGATGCCAGCCTCGGTGGTGTTGGAGATGACGAACCGCATCTCGGGCTGTTCGGCCAACCGGAGAAAGGCGTCGAAGTCCTGATAGGGATTCAGTGCCCGGCTTATGGTGTCCACCAGTGTCAGCGAATTGACGGGCTTGCCGTCAATCAGTCCCTGCAGGTTGACGTGGTAGAGGCAGTCTTGCTGCATGAGGTTGTCCACCATGCCGCGCTCGATGGGCTGCACCACCACAACGCTGGCGTCGAAGTCTGTCCGCTCGTCCACCTTCTGAATAATCCAATCCACAAAAGCGCGAAGGAAATTTCCCTCGCCAAACTGTATCACTCTCTCCGTTCTCTGACGTTTTTGCGCCGTTTGTCTGTTAAGTTGTTGCATAGCACATTTGTTTACTTTCCGTTTTCGAGCACAAAGATAGTGCAAAGCCGAAAAAAACGCAAATATATTCCTAAAATCCTATCATTTCGAAATTTGTTATTCGGAAAGTCACAAATAAATTTGTGTTTTCGCATGCTTAATCGTAACTTTGCGCAGATATTGTACGCAAAAACTAACTAAATGAAAGCAATACACAAAGGTGTGGCCCTGGTGGCCCTACTGCTGGCCCTTGTCCCTGGTGCTTGGGCCGAGAATTGGATTGACATCACGGAACAGTATGTCGTGAATCCGAACTTCGAGAACGGTGATGTAACCACGGGATGGGAAGGCACCCCATTCGGTTCGGCCGGACCAATGAACAATGCCGAGCATTTCAGCAAGAACTTCGCCACGTACCAAAACATCTCCGGACTGCAACCGGGGCGCTATCGGGTGAGTGCCAATGCATTCTACCGCATGGGGTCGGCCGAGTACGACTATATGTACTACAGCAGTGGCGACTACGCCGACCGGCTGAATGCCCTTCTGTTTGCCAGCTCGGAGGTCGAAGATGTCTCTGTCCCCATTGTCCCGTGCTCCAGTGCCGCACTGGAGGAGGGTCTCGGCGGTGCTACGAGTGCCGTGGGCGGAGGCTGGTGGGCACAAGGGCCTACCTACTACATCCCCAACAACATGGTTGCAGCCCACTACTGGTTCGAGGCCGGATACTACCACAATGAGGTGGAAGTGGAGGTGGGCACCGACGGTAACCTGGTCATCGGCGTACGCAAGGAAGCAATCCTCAGCAGCGACTGGTTGTGCATCAGCAACTGGCGCCTGGAGATGTGGGGCGAGGAGGTGAAGGCCACGGGGCTGAGCCTCAGTGCCACATCGCTATCGCTGGTAAAGGGCGAGGCAGAGCAACTGACGGCAACCATCACGCCCGAGAATGCCACCATGAAGACGGTGGAATGGAGCAGCGACAACACCGCTGTGGCCACCGTGGACCGCCACGGCCTGGTGACGGCCGAGGGCGAAGGCGTGGCCCACATCATAGCCACCACGGTGGACGGCTCGGGCCTGAAGGCTCGCTGCACCTTGCGGGTGACCAACAACAGCGAAGGCATGCAAAACCTGATCGTGACCGAAATCATGGCGGCCAACATCGACCAGTGGGTCGACCCCTCGTGGAACTACGGCGGATGGGTGGAACTATACAACCCATCGGCGCAGACGGTCTCGCTGACAGGATGCTGGCTGAGCGACGACCCGCAGCAACTGAAGAAGGTGCACATCTCCCAGCACACCGTGGTGCAGGGCAAGAAGTACAAGAACCTCTGGTTCGACCATCATGACAAATATTGCCTCACCCAGATGGATATGAAGCTGGATGTGGAAGGCGGCACGCTGTACCTGAGCGACGAGGCGGGCCGACTGGTGCTGTCGCAGGAATATCCGGCTGCCGTCAGCCGTTGCTCCTACGCCCGAAAAAGTACGACGGAGAACGTATGGGGATGGTCATCGACACCGACTCCCGAGCGCGACAACTCCGGCATGACGTTTGCCGACGTCCGCCTGCCAGCCCCCGACATCGACCAGCCGACACAGATATTCGACGCATCGCTGACGGTCTGCGTAGCCATCCCCGAAGGGGCCACCCTGCGCTACACCACCGACGGCTCCACACCCACAGCCACGAACGGCGAGACCTCCGACACGGGCCTCTTCAACATCTCCGAGACCACCACCTACCGCTTCTGCCTCATCGGCGACGGCTATCTGCCCAGCCAGGTGGTGACACGCTCCTACATCCTGCGCGACAAGACTTTTGACCTGCCCGTGCTCAGCGTCGTCGGCAACGACTACGACCTCTATGGCGAGGACATGGGCATTCTGGTCAAGGGCAACGGCAACGGCCGTCCGGGCAACGGACAGGCTTCGCCCTGCAACTGGAACATGGACTGGGAACGCTCCGTCAATACGGAGTACCTGAACATGGAAGGGGAAATGGTCATCAACCAGGAGACGGCCATGGAGCGCTGCGGCGGATGGAGCCGTGCCTGGGCGCCCTATGCCTTCAAACTGAAGGCCAACAAACGCTACGAACTGCAGAGCTACCTGCCCTACAACTTCTTCCCCGACAAACCCTACCGCAAGCACAAGACCCTGCAGATACGCAACGGCGGCAACGACACCCAGTGCCGCATCAAGGACCCCGCACTGCAGGAAATCATCGCCCGCTCGGGCATAGACATCGACTGCCAGGGCTACCAGCCCGTCATGCACTACATCAATGGCATATACGCCGGTGTCATCAACGTCCGCGAGCCCAACAACAAGCACTTCGTCTATGCCAACTACGGACTGGACGACAACGAGATTGACCAGTTCGAGATGTCGCCCGACTCGGGCTACGTGCAGAAGTGCGGCACCCGCGAGAGCTTCGACCACTGGTACCAACTGGCCCAGGAATGTGCCCAGAGCGACGAGGTCTACGACGAGATACGCCAGCTGGTGGACATCGACGAATTTTGCAACTACATGGCCGTGCAGTTCTACCTCGGCAACTGGGACTGGCCGCAGAACAACGTCAAGGCCTTCAAGCCCATCATGGAAGGCGGACGCTTCCGCTTCGTACTCTTCGACCTCGACGGCTCCATGAACGTCAACACCAACGATGTCTTTACAACCTATGCAGGCAAGCAGACCTACACCTTCGACCAGCTCTACGGCGAACCCGTCAACCGATATACCAAGGAGATAGAGCTGGTGACGATATTCCTGAACATGCTGAAGAACCAAAACTTCCGCAAGCAGTTCATCGACTCCTACTGCCTGGTGGCCGGCTCGGTGTTCGAACCGAACCGCTGCCGGGAAATCATCAACGAACTGGCCAACCGCGTCAGCTCGAGCCAGAACATCCTGAACGAACTCTACTGGCAGCGGAGCACGCCCTGGAACACGGCCAATTCGCTCATCAGTGCCCTCTCGGCCAGCCGCCAGCAGACCATGGTGAACACGCTGAAGAACTACTCCCCCATGCAGCTGCGTACCACTACGGCCCAGAAGGTGGAGCTCTCGGCCAACATCCCCCAGGCCCGCCTCTCGGTCAACGGACTGCCCGTGCCCACAAACTACTTCAACGGTCGGCTGTTTGCCCCCGTGACATTCCGGGCCGAGGCTCCTGCCGGATACAAGTTCGCAGGGTGGCAACTCGTCGAGGGCAGTGCCGAACAGGAGACCACACTGCTGCCGACGGAGTCGACATGGGACTTCTACGACCAAGGCTCGCTGGACGGTGAGGACTGGACCGCCGAGGACTACGCCGCCACCGACTGGCAGAGCGGACAGGCACCGCTGGGCTACTTCGTCGGCGGCAACCGATACACCAACACCTACCTCGACTACGGCGGCAATACGCAGGACAAGCGACCGACCTACTACTTCCGCCACGAACTGCAGCTGGACAAGGCACCCGAGGAGGGCGACGCCTTCACGCTGAACTACAGCATCGACGACGGTCTCGTCATCTATGTCAACGGCACCGAGGCAGGCCGCTACAACATGCCCAACGGGACGGTCACCTACAACACCTTTGCCACCGAATATGCCCACGGCAACCCCGACACCGGACTGATGACACTGCCCGCCGCCCTCTTCAAGCGCGGCCGCAACATCATTGCCGTGGAGGTGCACAACAACGAGGGTAAGTCGTCCGACATTTATTGGGAGGGCAGCATTACCATGTCTAATACCGAATCCACGGGCACATTCGTCAGCACCGACGAGACCTTCGAAATGCCTTCGGGCAACATGGTGCTGCGCGCCTGCTACGAGGAGATGACTCCCGAGGAGATGCAGCAGGCCGGCATGCCCACGGCTCCGGTGGTCATCAACGAAGTGAGTGCCGGCAACAGCGTCTACATCAACGAGTACGGAAAGAAGGACGACTGGATAGAGCTCTACAACACCACCGACCAGGACATCGACCTCGAGGGCATGTATCTGACCGACCGCTCGAACAAGCCCGAGAAATGCCGCATCACGGCTCAGGGCACCAAGGCCAGCACCATCATCCCCGCCCGGGGCTACAAGATAGTCTGGTGCAGCAAGCGACCCACCGAGTCCGACCTCCACGTCGACTTCAAGCTCGACAACCAGGACAGCGCCGTCGTCCGCCTCATGGCCAGCGACCGCTCGTGGGCCGACAGTCTCGTCTACTGCCTCCACAACGGCGACCAGACCGTGGGCCGATACCCCGACGGCGGCAGTCGCGTCTACCTGATGACCCAGCCCACCATCCGCAAGGCCAACCTCATGAACACCTATGCCACCGAGTGGCGTCCCGAGGCTTCCGATCCCGATGCCATACGGCCCACCCTGGCCAGTCGCAGCGGCGGCCTGAGCATAGCCTACACCGGCCAGAGCCTCCTGGTGAAGAGCGAGGAGAGCCCCGCGGTCAACGTCTATGTCTACACGCCCGGCGGCGCACTGCTGATGGCCCAGCGCCTCAGTTCCGACAGCGGCCACCATCAGGTCGGCCTCTCATCCCTGCCCAGCGGCCTCTACATAGCCCGCGCCCAGGATGCCCAGGGCAACGAATGTACCACCAAATTTGCTAAGAAATGAGGAAACTACTCTATATCCACGGCTTTGCCTCGGCCGGTTCGTCGGGCACTGCCGTCCACCTCCGCAACATGCTCTACGAATACGGTATCGAGGTCCTTTCGCCCGATGTCCCCGTCATGCCGCGCGAGGCTCTGGCCTACCTCCTTTCGCTCGTCCGTCAGGAGCAGCCCGAAGTCATCATCGGCACCTCCATGGGCGGACTCTACGCCGAACAGATGTACGGCACACCGCGCATCCTGGTCAACCCCTCCTTCCACATGGCGCGCCACCTCACCTTCCAGGGCCTCGGTCGGCACGAGTTTCTGAACCGACGCCTCGACGGTGCCAAGGAGTTTCGCGTGGACAAGGAGATGATAGCCCAGTTCCGCGAGGTGGAGAAGACCACCTGCAGCCACGTCACCCCCGAGGAGCGCGACATCGTATGGGGCCTTTTCGGCAAGAACGACAAGTTCGTCAACTGCCAACCCGAATACAAAAAAGCCTACGGGACAGAGCACTTCCGCATCTTCGACGGCGAGCACCACCTCAACGACGTCGTCCTGAAGCGCGACATATTCCCACTCGTAAAACAAATCCTAAACCTATAATAGACAATGAAAAAGACACTCGTCGCCGTAATGGCCGCACTGGTCATGGCAGGCTGCACAGCCAACAAGGAGAAGAAAGAGAACCCCGTACAGGAAGAGCCCACCGCCACCGAGGCACAGACCACCGTGGCCGCCGAGGGGCAGACGGTCCCCGACTTCACGCTGAACGACCCCGAAGGCAAGCCCTTCACGCTCTCCAGCCTGCGGGGCAAATACGTGGTGCTGGACTTCTGGGGCACCTGGTGCAAATGGTGCGTCAAGGGCATACCCGACATGAAGGCTTGCTACGAGAAGTACAACGGCATGTTCGAGATGGTGAGCATCGACTTCGGTGACGAAGAGGACACCTGGCTCAAGGCCATCGACCAGTACGACATGCCTTGGCGCCACGTCATCGCCACGGCCGACGACGCTCCCGTCCTGGAGGAACAGTTTGCCATCGAGGGCTTCCCCACCAAGATGGTCATCGACCCCGAGGGCACCATCGTACACATCACCGTGGGCGAAGACCCGGCCTTCTACAAGTACATCGACGACCTCTTCGGGGGCAAATAACATTCACCGCGGCAACAGATATCAATGACAGCCTTATCCCGTTTCTCCATTCTCACGGCCTTGCTCGCACTCGTTCTTGCGACAGCCTGCAACCATAGGCCTGCCGACTATCAACTGTTGTACACCGTCAGTCCCGACACGGCCGGGCACTATCTGAACGTACGCCTCACCTACAGCTCAGACAGCACCCGTCCCCACCCTTCCGATGTGGTGCTGGTGATGCCCCGATGGGCGCCTGGCTACTACGAGATGCTCGACTTTGCCAAGCACCTGACCGACTTCAGTGCCCAGGATGCCGAAGGCCAAAAGCTCGAATGGCGCAAGGAAGGATTGAACCGCTGGCGCGTCTCGCTGCCTGCCGACGGATGTGCCGAGGTCTCCTATCGCATCTATGCCAACCAGCGTGATGTGGCCTCCAGTCGCGTGGAAGGCGACATCGCTTTCGTAGCACCGAACGGGGTGTTCATGTACGTCGACGGTCAGCAGGATCATGCCGTGACCGTCCGCTTCCAGATGCCCGAGCATTGGCAACACATCGCCACGGGCATGAAGCCCCACGACGACAGTTGCACCTTCACTCCGCAGGACTTCGATGTGCTCTACGACTCCCCGCTCTTGCTGGGTAACTTCTACACCAAGAGGTTCACCCACGAGGGGCACGACTACGAATTTGCCCTCGAGACGCCCGACGGTGCCGAAGAGATGGGCCTCGAAGACAACTTCAGACGCATCGTCACGGCTGCCACGCAGATGATGGGCGACGTACCCTACGACAACTACTGTCTCATCCACATGGGACAGGGGGGCGGCGGACTGGAACACTTCAACTCGCAGGCCTGCTACACCGATGGCACCTACCGCTTCGCCACGCGCCGCGAGGAGGTCAAGTTCCTGGCCTTCGTGGCCCATGAGTACTTCCACCTCTACAACGTCAAGTGCATCCGTCCGGCCGAGTTGTGGCCGCTCGACTATGACCATGAGGCCATCACGCCGATGCTCTGGGTCAGCGAAGGCCTGACCTGCTACTACGAGTTCCGCCTGCTGCGCAACGCCGGAATCGCCACACCCGACGAAGCGCTGGAACTGCTCTCCACCTACTACTCTCTCTATGCGCCCCACGAGGGCCAACGCCATCAGAGCCTGCGACAATGCAGCTACGACATCTGGCTGAACTTCATGAATCCCGATGACAACGGGCGTGACGTCCGAATCAACTACTACTTCAAAGGTCCCGTCATCGGTCTTCTCATGGACATCGACATTCGCCGCAAGACACAGCAGCAGAAGTCGCTCGACGATGTGATGCGTCTGCTCTATCGTCGCTACTATCAAGAACTGCAGCGCGGCTTCACCGAAGAGGAGTTCTGGGACGCCTGCGCCGAAGTGGCCGGGCAACCGCTCACCGAGGTCCGTCGCTATGTCGATACCACGGACGACATCCCTTACGCCGACTATCTCACCGATGCCGGTCTGCGCGTGGACACCACAAACTGGAGCATCCGGCGTGTGGACGCCCCGACAACTTCGCAAAAACAATTCCTAAAAGCCCTGAACCTGGAGGAATAAAGTTACAGGCCTACGTGGGAAAGTTCCGCCACCGCCGATGAATGTACGTTCATCGACGATGAACGGACGGACGCCGACGATGGATGTACGGACACCGCCGATGGCGGAACTTTCCCTCACGAGGGTGT
>CAMOUQ010000034.1 GCA_946626595.1 uncultured Prevotellaceae bacterium
CGACCCCGAGATTACAAATCACGTGCTCTGGCCAACTGAGCTAAAGAGGCGTTTTGCGAGCCGACTTGAGGACACTTCCTCGCTAATCGGCTGCAAAATTAGGTATTATTTGCGAAACCGCCAAAAGTTTTCGCTACTTTTTAGCGATTTTTCTGTTTTTCTTTATATTTCTCCAGTTGGCGGGTCAGTGTATCGGCACATTGGTCAACACCTTCCTCGAATGTGTCGGCCACCTTCTGAGCGTAAAGTTCGCTTCCGGGTACCGCCAAGCGCAGAGCCACTTCCTTGTTCATTGCCGTTTCGGGCTTCACCACCTTCAGCGAGACTTCAGCTTTCTTGATGCCATCGCAGAATCTTTCTAATTTCGCTACACGTTTCTGGATATAGTCTTGCAACTTTTCTCCAGCCTCGAAGTGAATGGTCTGAATCTTGATCTCCATGGTCTTCAGTTTTTTTTGGCCCTGGGATGGGCCTGGTTATACATTCGTTTTAGTTCCTCGAAGGTCGTATGTGTATATATCTCTGTCGTAGCAAGATTGGTGTGTCCGAGCAGTTCCTTCACGCTTTGCAGGTTGGCCTGATGGTTAAGCATTGCCGTGGCAAACGAGTGGCGGAGTACATGTGGAGAGCGTCGTTTCAGGGTTGTCACTTCGGTCAAGTAGCGATGTACGACATCGTAGACTTGCCCTGCCGTCATGCGTCCCCCTTTCCTAAACTCTACGAATACAGCCGGTGTTCCGATTCTTCCCTCTGGCAGTTGGGTCAACTGTTGACGATAATCAAGCAGAGACTGACACAACTCGGAGCCAAAGGGTATCACCCGTTGTTTATTACGCTTACCGGTCACCCGAAGTTGTTGTCCTGTGAGATCAACATCCTTCCAGTCCAGCCCGCATATTTCGGAGCGTCGGAGTCCCGTTTCGTAGAGTGTTGTGAGCAAGAGACGGTCACGGACGCCTTCCAGTGTATCAGGAAAATAATTCCCGTCAAGCAACCGGTCCATCTCCGCCTCGCGGACGAATTGAGGCAACGTTTTCTCCTTTTTAGGCCCTTGGAGGGCATGTACAGGATCAGTCTCTACTAATCGGCTTCGCAACAGATAGCGATAGAAAGTCTTCAGCGAACTGAGCTTCTTGCATACGGTACGGGGGCTGTTCCCCCGCTCCATCAGCTCCACCATCCAGTCGCGCACCAAATCGGCATCGACATCGCCCCATTCCAGCGACTCGTCCCGTGCCTTCATATCCTGATGAAACTCCTCCAGACTCGTCCGGTAGGTTTCCACCGTCAGTTTCGAGCGATTACACTCGCTCTCCAGATAGGCAAGGAAACTGTCGACCCACACGCGGGTTACTCCTCTACGCGATTGAGCTGCTGAACGTAGATGGCACGTTCTTTTGCCAGGCGCTTCAGGACAGAGGGCTTGTCGAACTGCTGGCGGGCACGAAGCTCCTTCATCACACCAGTCTTCTCAAACTTTCTCTTGAACTTTTTCAGGGCGCGTTCAATGTTTTCGCCTTCTTTTACAGGTACTACAATCATTTCTTTTTTTAGGTTTTTTATTGTTATTTAATCAGTTTCTATACTATCGTCCATAATTAGCGGCTGCAAAGTTACGGAGTTTTTCTCAAACTGCAAACTTTTTCGTCGCCTTTTTATCTAATTCGCCCAAAGATTCTTTCCTAAAGGCGTAATATCTAATAGGTAACACGCACGCGTGAATCACCTTCCATAAGTCTTCACCAGACCACGAATCTTTTCGTTCAGTGCAGTATTAGCCATCAACTGTTCGATGGTCAGATGCATGCGCCAGCACCAGTAGTGGCGTGGATTTGCCGGTACGTTGATGCGCTCGGCATCCGGGTCAGCATAGCGCACCTGTTCGTCGATGCTGAGCCAGTCCTGCAGGCTGATTAGGCATAGCATGGAGGGAGACTCCAGATGACGACTGACAATTTCCTCAGCCACCGCTCCTGTCATGGGGTGTGGGGCTTGGCCCTCGTGATATAGCATATTGTTGTAATACTGCTGAGCCGTCTCGCGCTGCTCGTCCCACCATCCGCGCATTGTGGGCATGTCGTGAGTAGAGATTGTGGCCACGCTGCGATAAGGGTTCTCCCAGAGGTTGGCAAACTGTTGCCAGGCCTTCTTGGGCATGGTCTGAATCTCAAGTGTCAGTATGCCCAGACGGTCCATCACCCAGCCTACGCATTCGGGTATCATCCCCAGGTCTTCGGCGCAGACGAGCATACGAGTTGCACCCACCAGTGTGGGCAGTTTCTTCATCGACTCCTCATACCAGAACTGGTTGTGCCGATGATGGAAATAATGGTCATGTATGCGGTTGAAGGCATCCTTTTCCCAATCCCCCAGGTCTTCATACAGGAAGTCGTGCATTGCCACGATGCGGGGATGGAAGTGGTCGGGTTGCTGTATGTCGCGCAGGAACAAGACATTACTGATGAGCGTATACAATCCGTCGCGCAACTTCACCGTGTGTGCATCGTTCTTGTCACCAAAATAGGCCTGCACCTTCCGCTGTGTGTCGAAGTCGCTCTTCAGTCGATAGTGTCCGTTTTCCTGGGGCTCCAGATACAGTCGGCGCACCTCTGCCGTGTCGTCACCGAAGATACGGTGCAGGATGCGATCGGTAATATAAGGTGTGGTGTAGGTATGTTCGCGCCACGGCAGGCCGTAACTCTCAATTTCCTCCACACTCATGGGCAGTGCGGGCGAGAAGTGTCCCAGCAGACCATGCACGCTGTCGAGAGGTATTTCCCAAATACGGAAGAATCCCAGGACATGGTCGATGCGGTAGGCATCGAAGTAGCGTGCCATCTTCTCGAAACGTCGGCGCCACCATCGGCAGCCATCCTTGAGCATTGCCTCCCAGTTGTAGGTGGGGAACCCCCAGTTCTGCCCGTTCGTACTGAAATAATCTGGTGGTGCCCCGGCCTGTCCGTCGAGGTTGAAGTAGTGGGGCTCGGTCCATGCCTCCACGCTGTCGCGACTGATGCCGATGGGGATGTCACCCTTCAGCGTCACGCCCTTCTCGCGGGCATGCCGTTGAACCTCGCTCAACTGCCCGTGAAGGATGTACTGGACGTAGCAGAAGAAATCTATTTCCTCGGCGCTCTCTGTACCGCGTTTCATCAGTTTCTCCACCGACTTGCGGTCATACGTCCTCAGCGTCTTCCACTGCCTGAAGTTGGGTGTCCCATAGAGGTCACGCAGGTAGCAGAATGCGGCATACGGTATGAGCCAGTCCTCGTTTTCTCCCAGGAATTGCTTATAGTCCTTCGTATCCTTCACGTTTTTCCACTCTTGGCGGAAGAGGCGATGCAAATAGTTGCGTTTGGTGTCCATCGCCTTTTCGTAGTCCAGTTGGGCCAGTGCATTCAGTTTCTTTTGGATGCCCCGATAGGCCGTACGCATGGAGGCATCCTCCAGTTGGGGCAGTGCATCAAGGTCGGCATACAAGGGATGCAGAGCAAAGATGCTGATGCTATTATAGGGGTACGAATCGGTCCATTTCCCTGTGAGTGTGGTATCGTTGACAGGCAGTATTTGCAGGATGCGTTGCCCCGTCATGGCCACCCAGTCCACCATCCGACGCAGGTCGCCGAAATCGCCCACACCATAACTATGTTCGCTGCGCAGGCTGAAGACCGGAATCACGCAACCAGCCCCACGCCAGGGTGCAAAGGGCAGGCGCACAGGTTCATCCTCCAGTATCAGGGCCATTTGCCGCTCGCTGCGTGCCTGAGTCAGGAGTCGGTTGTCGTGGAGTTCCCACGTATGCTGTCCGTTCTCCTTGTCTACAGCCACATATTTGTATTCCAATGTGCCGTTCACCTGACTCAGGTCAAGGCTGAAGACCCATTCGCAGGGTCCCGTAGGCGTCAAGCGCACTTCACGTCCCTTTTGCCACTCCCCCACTATGGGCTGACTGCCCAGCACGGCCAGTGCCATGCCTTCGGGCACATCGGGTGCAAAGACGCGGATGGTCAGTGTACGTTCGCCTTCTACCATCGGCCAGGGTTGTGGTGCATGTCGCAGGAAGGCTTCCGTAAAGGCACTGGAGAACAGATAGTTCTCCTGCGGCTGATCGCGCCAGCGGTCAATGGTCTGCAGACGCTTGCTGCCAGTGTTGAGTGGCAGCACACGTGGCACCCCGTCCCACTCCTGACGCACGACGGCATTCTCCTTTCGCACAGAATACGTGTAGCGCAAGTTCGTAGCACTGGAGGGCACACTGGTCTCCCCACGCCAAACATCCCCGTCGGTAGTCGACAAATCTAATTCTTCCCTATTCTCTTTCCCAGTCTTTGTCACCCAAGTCAGGCTGGCACGCATACTCTCTCCCCAAGCGGTTCGATAAGCAATTTGAAACCCTATATTCATACTATTTTTGTTTATTTCCGTGCAAACTTACGAAATAACGAGAGAAAAGCCAAATTTATTGGAATTAATTTATTAACTTCGTGCCATTAAATCCGATAAAAATGAAGAAAACACTGGCATTATTGCTGGCATCAGTCGCCATGAGCGGCATGGCCCAGCGCAGCGAGACCCTTCTGAGCGAGGGTTGGCATTTTCTGCTCAATCCCATGCAGAACGAAAACATGAAACCCGAAGTCGTGGACATACCACACGACTGGGCCATAGCCGGTCCGTTCGACAAGAAGTGGGACCTTCAAGTGGTGCGCATCGAACAAAACGGTGAGAAGGAGGCCACCGAAAAGAGTGGCCGTTCGGGTTCGCTGCCTTGGATTGGCACAGGGGAATACAAGCGCACGTTCTCCATGCCCGAGGGGTTCCGCGGACATGCCGAACTGGTGTTCGACGGTGCCATGTCTCAGCCATCCGTCTACGTCAACGGCAAATTGGCCGGCCAATGGGCCTATGGCTACAATGCTTTCCGGATTGACATCACCCGCTTTATCAAGCCTGGCGAGAACGAATTGAAAGTAACCCTGAAGAACCAGGAGGAGAGTTCGCGCTGGTATCCCGGCGCAGGCATCTACCGCCCCGTCCGTCTGGTGCTGACCGACACGTCGCACATCGATGCCTGGAGCCTCTTCGCCCGCACCATTACCATCGGAAAGGGACAGGCCGACGTGCAGGTCGACTTCAAGGTGGAATCCGTACAGCCCGAGGAGCGCTATACGTTGTCGCTCCTGGACGCCAAAGGCCAGGAGGTGGCTGCAGCAAACCCCACCCTTGTCAGCAACGAGGGACTCGTACATGCCAGTCTGAAGGTGAAGGATCCGCAACTGTGGTCTCCCGAGTCGCCCTACCTGTACCAGTTGGTGGCCCGCCTGCAGGATGGCCAGGGGCGCATCGTAGACGAATTGGAAACGAAGGTTGGCATACGCACTGTGCGCGTTAGCCGTGAGAACGGATTTCAGCTCAATGGTCAGACACGCAAACTGAAAGGAGTCTGCCTCCACCACGACCTGGGTCCCTTGGGAGCCGCTGTCAACCGTTCAGCCCTCATCCGCCAGATAAAAATCATGAAGCAGATGGGATGCGACGCCATACGCACGGCCCACAATATGCCGAGCCGCTGGCAAATGGAGATTTGCGACTCGCTGGGCATGATGGTGATGGCTGAGTCGTTCGACATGTGGATTTATCCCAAGTGTAAGAATGGCTATGCACAGTTCTTCCACGAATGGGCCGACCGCGACATCACCAACCTGGTTCTCTACAACCGCAACCACCCCAGCATCGTCATGTGGTCCATTGGCAACGAGATACCCGAACAATGGAGCGACGAAGGCCGTCAGATAGCCATCCGCCTGCAGGGGCTGTGCCACAGTCTGGACCCCACACGCCCCGTCACACAGGGCATGGACCGCGTAGACAATGCCATGAACAGCGGATTTGCACAGGCCATGGAAGTACCCGGCCTCAACTATCGTCTGCATCGCTACCAGGCCGCCTACGACCGGCTGCAACAGGGCTTCATCCTGGGTTCCGAGACTGCCTCTACGGTATCCTCCCGCGGCACCTATTATTTCCCTGTCAAGCCCACCGACAGAGGCTATCACTCCGACGGACAGTGCTCGGGCTACGATGTCGAATGGTGTTCGTGGTCCAATCTGCCCGACGACGACTGGCGTTGGCAGGACGACAAGGAATGGGTTATTGGCGAGTTCGTATGGACGGGCTTCGACTATCTGGGCGAACCCACTCCCTACGATATGTATTGGCCCAGCCGCTCCAGCTACTTCGGCATCTGCGACCTGGCTGGATTGCCCAAGGACCGTTTCTATTTATATCGCTCGCACTGGAACACCACGGAGCACACCATACACCTGCTTCCACACTGGACGTGGGGACGTGAGCGCCGCGGACAGGTAACCCCCGTGTATTGCTACACCGACTATCCTTCGGCCGAGCTCTTCGTCAATGGCAAGAGTCAGGGCCGCATCACGAAGAATCCCGCCGAGCGTCTCGACCGCTACCGTCTGCGCTGGAACGAGGTGAAATATGAACCGGGCGAAGTGCGTGTCGTCGTCTACGACGAACAAAACCGTCCGGCCGGCGAGCAGACCATCCGCACGGCTGGCAAGCCCTCCCGTCTCGCTCTCGATGTCTGGACCCAACACGACGCCCCCTGGCTCCAGGCCGATGGCGACGACTTGGCCTTCATCACGGTCTCACTCACCGACTCCAAGGGAACACTCATCCCCGATGCCGACGACCAGTTGACCTTCGAGGTTCAGGGTGCGGGTCGCTTCGAAGCCGTCTGCAACGGCGATGCCACCAGTCTGGAATCCTTCAAGCAACCCACGATGCGTCTCTTCAAAGGCCAACTCGTCGTCGTGGTGCGCAGCGGCAAGGAGGCTGGCAACCTCACGCTCCGCGTCAGCGATGCACGGCGCAAGCTCTCGAAGACGGTCGTACTGCAGATTAAAGCATGACCGACATATACAAAAAAAGCCTCCCCGAGCCGCAAAGGTTCGGGGAGGCTTTTTTGTATATAAACATGCAGTTGCTATGACTTACCTCACAACTACTTTCTTTCCGTTTCTGATATAGATGCCTTTCTGAAGGGCCCTCGTGCGCCGACCGCTCAAATCAGTGAGAACTGACGACGTAACTGCGGATTCTGCATCCGTCACACGTTGCAGTCCGTCGGTAGCAGGGTCGAAGATGCGGAACTCTCCATTGGTGATTTGCTCCAGCGTCAAGGGCACATACACCATGCAGTAGCCGTTGGGGTCTTCCTCATAGAAGAAACCTATGCGCAGGTCGGACTGCAGGCACATGGTGCTGTAGGCCGAACTGCGGTCGCTCACCTGCAGGCCCTTTGTCCAGTTCTGGGCAATGGTGCTGGCGCTGTAGGTGCGAGTGGCATCAATCTCCTTGAACCAGATACCGACATCGTAACGTCCATTGCCCCAGGGCAGGCTCTGCAGCAGAACGGAGGTTCGTTCGCCTGTGGCCACCTTCACTGCATCCAGGAGCAGGATTTCGCCGTTGCAACTGTTGTTGCCCACCTTGATGCCACCACTGACCTCGTTGCTTGCCACTGCCGATGCACTGCTCCATGCTCCGCGCGTGAAGGTGTCGTCGCTCCAGTTCCAGACGTTGAAGTAGCGCCCGCCCGACTTGCGTCCACTGAGTACAATGGCTCCATTGGGCAGTTCTTCCACCTTGGGTTCGTCACTGCCCTCGGCAGCCTTACGGTTTTTGGCAGAGAGGAGTTTCCAGGTCTGTCCGAAGTCGTCGGAATAGACCACGTATGCTCCGCTCACTCCCGTGCCACGGCATAGCATGGCGGCATAGAGACGATAATATTTGTCTCGCTTGACGATGCGGCTTTGGAGTATTTTGCCACTGCCAAAGAAACCGCCAAAGCAGTCGATGGAAGCTTCCGTGTCGCGAAGAAGCGAATTGTCGGAGCCAAAGAACTGACTGGTGATTTCCTCCGGCTCGTGCCACGTCTCGCCGCCGTCGAGGCTGACTATGCGGGCCACGCAGGGGCGCTGGGAGGCAGAGGAACTGGGATAAGGCACCTTGCCACTGACACAGATGACAAGCACCTGATCGCTCTCGCGGTCTGCCACTACAGCAGCGTCGCCATATCCATAGCCGAAATAGGGGTAGGTGTTGGCATAGCGGGGTTCGCCATTGGCCAAGATTTCGCCTTTCTCCCAAGTAGCGCCGTTGTCGCGACTGCGCCGAATCATCAGGTCTACCTCACCGTAACCGATGTCTGCTCCGCTGGGGCGATAGTCGTTGATGGCCAGGAGGACATTCTTGCGGGTGTTCACAATGGCCGGGATGCGATAGGGATGCCCCTCAGGACTGTTACTGTACCACAGATATTGGTACTGGCTGTCCTCGTCAACGGCAAAGTTGACGTTCAGCACCCCGCCTTCGGCCTTCTCGACGCCTGTCAGTTTGTATCCACGATAGGGAACACTTTCCTCAATCTTTATCTCCTCGCCCACGGGCAGGTAGTAGGTGTCCCGCTGTCCGTTGCTGTCGGTTGTCAGGGATTTGTAGCTGACAGTCTTGCCATACTGAATACTCAGATAAGAGATACGGAAATTGTTCTCGGCAAAGGGGTTGTCGCCAGTGATATTGTACACGACGGTAGTACCTTCGGCATCAATGAGTTCAAAGTTCCAGTGGGTACCGGCGCCGTAGTCGTACCAGAACTTCAGCGGGAATCCCGTCACGCCTCCGTAGCTATTGAGTCCCAGGCTGGTGGTACCGACGGGAGTGATGACAAATCCGGCCCCATCGGCGGCCCGGGCATAGTTGTCCAGGATGTGCCAGTGGGTGGCCTGGGCAGAAGTCTTGAAGTAGACGGGTTCGGCCTTTATGGTGTCATCGGCCGTCAAAGCCACGCTTTCCCCTTGGGTGTGATTGTAGATAAGGAAGTCGTCGGGCGTACCTACGAAGCACCACAGGAAGTCGGTACTGCTGATGTCGGTGGCGACGTGCGAGGGTGTGTTGCTGCCATTGCTGCGAGCTGAACTATTGTTGGTTTCAGCCGTACCGAAGCGCACCCACTTCTGGCCGTATTCCTGGCAGAAGATGTCGAGGGAGAAACGAGCCTCAAGCGTATCGGCCTGGAGGGTATTGGCATCAACCTTGGTGCCCAGGCTTTGGCCTTTGGCGAAAAAACCTTCGAAGCGATAGGCGGCATTGCCTGACTCACCCGTCAGGGGTACGACCACGGTGGCAAGGCTTGGTTCATAGTAGAACGTGCAGTCGCCCTGCTTGGTGGTGTCTTCGAGACTGAATTGTCCCATGGCCTGCGGATAATTACAAAGGATGGTGATGGGGCGACCCGTGGGCGGTGTGTACTCCACGAAGCAGAAGTCGCTGCTAAAGTCGGTCGACTTCTTGTCGAAAGGAGCTGAAGCCTGATCGAACTGCCCGTCGTTCTTCATCACCAGAAACACCGTACGCGCCCCATAGGCCCCACGCATCGTGACATTGCCCTTACTCTTGGCATAGGTGGTTCCCAAGGTCCAGGAGAAGGGTTCGTCCACCATCTCCTTGAATCCCATATACGAAGACTCGGCTGCCATATTCTGGAGGATGTAGGCACTTCCGTTTTTGGTGACGCGCCACAGGTATGCGGGTTCGTCCTCCCTGAGTGTCGTGCTCACTGCCAGTTGGCCTTGGTTGTTGTAGAAGTACTGCGCTTCGTCGTTGTCGCAGTAGAGATAGTACGTCTTGCCATCTTCTGGCAGTCCTTGCGCACCGGCCCATGTTGCCACAAGGGCCATGCAGAGGTAGAGGAAGAGTCGTTTCATGGGGAGATGGTAGATTAGGGATTAAAATAAAAAGAGAGAACGAAGGGGGGATTACTCGATGCCCATCTGGGTCTGAGCCTCTGTCATCATGCGGCGCATGGTGGCAAGGTCCTCCTTGGGACAAATCAGCAGCACGTCGCCCTCTTCGGCCACGACGTAACCTTCCAGTCCGTGAATGACGGCTGTGCGGCCCTTGGGCATGCGGATGACGTTGTGCTTACAGTCGGAGAGCAGGGCGCGACTGTCGAGGAGCAAATTGTCGTTGAAGTCGGTCAACTGGTGGTCGCCGATGGTTCCCCAGGTGCCCAGGTCGGCCCAACCGAACTGACTTTCATAGACATAGACGTTGTCGCTCTTCTCCATGATGTTCATGTCGATGCTCAGTTTGGGCAATACGCTGAAGAAGTCGGGCAAGAACTTGGGATCGGCTTTCTCGGCGTCGGCCATCATCTTCGGTATCTCAACCTGATATTCGGGCACGAGGCGGTAGAGATTGTCTATCATGGCATCGACGTTGAAGAGGAAGATGCCGGTATTCCAGAGGAAACTGCCGTCCTGGATAAATATCTCGGCAAAGTGGCGTTGAGGTTTCTCGGTGAAAGTCTTCAGTCGGAAGATGTTCTGCTCGGGGGTTTCCTCGCTCTTCTGCACATAGCCATATCCCGTCTCGGGCCGCGTGGGGCGGATGCCCATTACCATGAGGCGGTTGCCCTCGCCGACGAAACGGAAGGCGCGGCTGACATCGTCCTGGAACTTGTCCTCGTTGACTATCAGTTGGTCGGAGGGCACGACAATGAGGTTGGCCTCCGGGTCGGTCTTTTTTATGAATATGGTGGCCCATGCCGCGCAGGCCAGGGTGCCACGGTTGAGGGGTTCCTCCAGGATGTGCAGGTCGTCGATTTGGGGCAGTTGCTCGTAGACGTATGGCATGTATCCGATGTTGGTGGAGACATAGATATGGTCGTGCGGCATGAACCGTGCGAATCGGTTGTAGGTCTCCTGCAACAGGGTGCGGCCCGTGCCAAAGATGTCAATAAACTGCTTGGGACGGCTGCGGCGGCTCATGGGCCACAAACGACTGCCTATTCCGCCTGCTAATATGACGCAATAGTTATGGTTTTCCATAGTATTCGGGTTATTAAGGTTTGCCTAAGACTGCCTGGCTTGCCCCTAAGCTGCCTGGATGACCAGACGGCTTAGGAGCGCCAAGGACGGTTTAAGAATTAAAGGCCTCGAGGATAGCCTGGGCCGTCTGCTGCATCTCTTCGGGGGTGAACTGCTTCTTTGGATTGGCAAAGTTCATGTCGCCCTCGCTCTGCATGGGTACGAGATGGATGTGGGCGTGGGGCACTTCCAGTCCCAGCACGGCCTGACCCACCTTGCGGCAGGGGAGCACCTTCTTGATGGCCTCTGCCACGTGCTTGGCGAACACCTGCATGGCAGCAATTTCCTCATCCGTAAGGTCGAAGAAGTAGTCCACTTCGCGCTTCGGAATGACCAGCGTGTGGCCTTTGGCCAGGGGGGCAATATCGAGGAAGGCATAGAACTGTTCGTTCTCTGCACACTTGTAGCTGGGAATCTCGCCAGCCACAATCTTTGAGAATATTGTCATAGGGGTGGAGGTTTTAGGGTTTCACTTTTAAGGGGGCCTTAAGGGCTTTAAGGACTTTAAGGGCCTTAGGGGCTTTAAGGACTTTAGGGGCCTTAGGGGCTTTAGGGGCCTTAGGGTTAGAGGTCGAAGCCGATGCTGGTGATTTCAAATTCCACCATGCCGGCAGGCACCTTGATGGTGGCCACGTCGCCGACGTGCTTTCCCAGCAAACCCTGAGCAATGGGGGTACCCACGCTGATTTTGCCTTCGCGCAGGTTGGCCTCGCTCTCGCTCACGATGGTATACTTCATCTGCATACCGTTCTTCTTGTTCTTCAGTCCCACGGTAGCCAGTATCTGCACGCTGCTGGTGTCCAGCGTCTTGGTGTCGATGATCTTGGCATCGAGGATGGTCTGCTTCAGCAGGGCAATCTTGGTTTCCAACTTAGCCTGATGCTCTTTGGCTGCATCGTATTCGGCATTCTCGCTGAGGTCACCTTTGTCGCGGGCCTCAGCTATGGCAGCACTGGCGGCAAGGCGTTCCACGCTCTCCAGGTGCTGCAGTTCGGCTACGAGTTTGTCGTAGCCCTGTTGTGACATATAAGCCATATCTATTTAATTTTTACGATTTACAATTTAACGTTATTCAAAAAAGGAATCCCGACGATTCACATCGTCGGAATCCTAATGTCAAACAATTAATCATCGGGTTCTGTACAAACCCATGGGGCAAAGTTAGGGAGAAAAATCTACATCTCCAAACTTTTTTCCTTTTTTTAACTTATTTCTTTATCTTGTATACGTAGAACGACTTGGCAGGCAAGTTGAGGGCAATCGCATTGCCACCCTGGGGGCTGATGCTTTCCACCTTGCTCTCCTTCGGCTCTATCAGGTGAGGATTGTCGACCGTGTTCTCCTGGTCGTACTGGCTGAGGTCGAGGGTTATTACGCTGGCCGAGGAGATCTTCTTCACACCCTCAAGCACGATATTCACACTCTTCTGCTCGTTGCAGGTGTTGGCCACCTTCACGATGACTTCCTGCTTGTCCTTGTCCCAAACGGCTGAAGCCAAGACACCGTCCTCACCCTTCTGGGGGAAGTTGCTGTTCTTGACAGGCAGTACGTTCGTACCCTTGTTCTGGGCAAAGAGGGCCTGTACCCAGTAGCTGGCCGAGCAGGCCACGCGCAGGTTGTCGTACCAAATCATGTCGGGGCGCCACTGCCATCCGTCGACATGCGAGAACAGGGGAGCGTAGGTGGCCATGTGCACGATGTCGGCATTGCGTTCCAGACCCGTCATGAAGGCAGCCTCGTAGATGCTGGCTCCGGCATGATTATACTTCTTGCCTCTGTCGTGGCAGGCGTATTCGCCGGCAAACACCTTGGGACCCTTGCGGTCATACTTGTCGTAGCGCTGCCACTCGTTCTGGAACCACGAGATGGGGCGATAGAAGTGTTCATCGACGAGGTCGGCCTTCTGGCGCTTCATGGCTTCCCAACCGATTTCGAAATTGTGGCCCTCGGCATCGGGACCGCTGGTGCCGATAATCTTAATCTCGGGATGTGCCTTGCGAACGGCGTCGGCAACAATCTTCACACGCTTGAAGTAGGGCTCACCCCACTGTTCGTTACCGATGCCCAGGAACTTCATGTTGAAAGGTTTCGGGTGTCCCATGTCGGCACGCAGTTTGCCCCACTTGGTGTCCGTAGAGCCATTGGCAAACTCGATGAGGTCGTTGCAGTCGTCGATGTATTCCTGCAGGCCCTCTACCGTTGCAGGGGCATGGGCCCGGTCATTGTTCTGGAACTGGCAGGCCATGCCCACGTTCAGCACGGGCAGGGGTTCACTGCCAATCTCCTCGCTCAGGAGGAAGAACTCGTAGAAGCCGAGGCCGTAGGACTGGAAGTAGTCGGGATAGTAGCGATAGTTGAAGGTGCACTCCCAACGGTTTTTGTTCAAGGGACGGTTCTCAACGGGACCTACCGAGTTCTTCCAGTTATAGCGATTCTCCAGCGTGACGCCCTCCACGATGCAACCACCGGGGAAGCGGAAGATGCCGGGCTTCATGTCGGCCAGGGCCTGCGCCAGGTCCTTACGCATACCATTTTCGTGGCCCATCCAGGTGTCTACGGGGAAGAGGCTGACGTGCTCAACGTCCATCATGCCCGAACCCGAGCGGCCGTTCTCGTCGCAGAGGAACAGGCGCAACTGGGCCTTGTCGACCGTCTTGCTGCTCTTCAGCACGACGGTGTACTTCTGCCAGTCGCGGGAGGTCACCTTGACATCGGCAGAGGTAAATTCCTGATGCTCCTCGTTGGTATACGGCTCTATGAGCTGCACGCGCAGCATCTGGGTCTTGCCCTCCGGCACACGGGCATAGACGGAGAAGCGGTATTCCTTGTCACGCTCCACGCCGATGCCGAAGAAGCCTTCGTTCACCAGGCCCGTCCACCAGTCGCCGTGGCCCGTAGAACGCAGGCGGGCATAGTGGGGATTCTTGTCAAACGGGCCGTCGTTCTTTATCTCTACCTTACCGAAGGCCTGCCATCCGAGCAGGTGGTCGGGGGTAAATTCAAACGAACGGTTTTTCACAAGTTCGGCATACAGGCCACCGTCGGCAGCAAAGTTGATGTCCTCGAAGAAGATACCGTACATGGTAGGTTGCACGGGAGCGCCTGGTTTCGCTGTCTGCACGGTGATAACATTGTCCTGTGCCGACAAACCGGCAGCCGTCATGAGCATGGTGCCCAAAAGCAGTTGTCTCAGTTTCATGGTTTTATCTTTTTATAGTATTTTTTGTCAGTTAGTTGTGCAAAATTACACAGAAAAAGGGACAATTCCAAACATACGGGCAAAATATTCTCGTCAGATTTGCGCACGCGTATAATAAATAAAGGAAAGATTTTGAGTTGAAAAGTTTGCACAGGACGCAGAAAAGCCGTAAATTTGCGGTACGATTAACTTTAATATCACAGCTATGACACTGGTAAAATCTATTTCCGGCATCCGCGGCACTATCGGCGGACGTACGGGAGACACACTGAACCCACTTGACATTGTGAAGTTTACAACGGCCTATGCCACCATCATCCGTCGCACCACGAAGGTGACGTCGAACAAGATTGTGGTGGGACGTGATGCACGCATCTCGGGCGAAATGGTGAAGAACGTCGTGTGCGGCACCCTCATGGGCATGGGCTTCGACGTGGTGTACATCGGACTGGCCACGACCCCGACAACGGAGATTGCCGTCACGATGGAGGGTGCCTGCGGTGGCATCATCCTGACCGCCAGCCACAACCCCCGCATGTGGAACGCACTGAAGTTGCTGAACGAGAAGGGTGAATTCCTGAACAAAGCCGAGGGCGAGGAGGTGCTGCGCATTGCCGAGGCCGAGGACTTCGAATATGCCGACGTAGACCATCTGGGCCACCTCATCGAGGACAACTCCTACGACCAGAAGCACATCGACATGGTGCTCGGACTGGACCTGGTGGACGTGGAGGCCATTCGCAAGGCCAACTTCCGCGTGGCCTTCGACTCCGTCAATTCGGTGGGCGGCGTCATCCTGCCCAAGCTGTTCAAGGCCTTAGGCGTGGAACACGTGACGGGACTGTTCACGGAGCCCACCGGCGACTTTCAGCACAACCCCGAACCGCTGGAGAAGAACCTGGCCGACATCAAGGCACTGATGCAGAAGGGCGAACACGACATCGGTTTCGTCGTAGACCCCGACGTGGACCGTCTGGCCCTGTTCTGCGAGGACGGCACCATGTATGGCGAGGAATACACCTTGGTGACCGTTGCCGACTACATCCTGCAGCACACCCCGGGCAACACCGTTTCAAACCTCTCTTCGACTCGCGCCCTGCGTGATGTCACCCGCAAGTACGGCTGCGAGTACAATGCCGCTGCCGTGGGCGAGGTGAACGTAGTGACGAAGATGAAGGAGACCAACGCCGTCATCGGCGGTGAGGGCAATGGCGGAGTCATCTATCCCGCTGCCCACTATGGTCGCGACGCCCTCGTAGGCATCGCCCTCATCCTGACCTATCTGGCCAAGCGCGGCATGAAGACCAGCGAACTGCGAGCCACCTATCCTCCCTACCAGATTGCCAAGAACCGCATCGACCTGACGGCTGGCACCGACGTCGACGCCATCCTCAAGAAGGTAAAGGAGATGTACACGGGCAAGGCCGAAGTGAACGACATCGACGGCGTGAAGCTCGACTTCCCCGACAAGTGGGTACATCTCCGCAAGTCGAACACCGAACCCATCATCCGCGTCTACAGCGAGGCGGCCACCATGGAGGCTGCCGACCAGTTGGGCAAGGACATCATGGATGTAGTATACAGTATGGTAAAATAACCTTAAAGACCTTAAAGCCCCTAAAAACCCTAAAGAACAAACTATGTTAACACAGATTATCAACGGTCGCATACTGACCCCGCAGGGGTGGCTGAAGGACGGCAGCATCATCCTGCGCGATAACAAGATACTGGAAGTGACGAACTGCGACTTGGCCATCATCGGTGCCAACATCATCGATGCCAAGGGCATGTACGTAGTGCCTGGCGGCATTGAGATGCACGTACACGGTGGCGGCGGCCGCGATTTCCAGGAAGGCACCGAGGAGGCCTTCCGCGTTGCCATCGAGGCTCATGCCAAGCATGGCACCACCAGCATCTTCCCCACCCTGTCCAGCAGCACGGTGCCCATGATTGAGCAGGCCGTGGAGACCTGCAACAAACTGATGGCCGAGCCCGACAGCCCCATCCTGGGACTGCACCTCGAGGGGCACTATCTCAACCCCCTAAAGGCCGGTGCACAGATTCCCGAATGGATCAAGGACCCCGACCCCAACGAGTACATCCCCATCGTGGAGAACAGTCCCTGCCTGCGCCGTTGGGATGCCGCCCCCGAGTTGCCCGGTGCCATCCAGTTCGGCAAGTTCTGCGCCGAGAAGGGCATCCTGCCCTCCATTGCCCACACGCATGCCGAATACAGCGACGTGAAGACGGCCTTCGAGGCTGGCTACACCCACGTCACCCACTTCTACAATGCCATGCCTGGCTTCCACAACAAGCAGGGCTACAAGTACGAAGGCACGGTGGAGAGTGTCTACCTCATCGACGACATGACCATCGAGTGCGTGGCCGACGGCATACATGTGCCTCCCACCATCCTGCGCATGGCCTACAAGATTAAGGGTGTAGAGCGCATGGCGCTGATTACCGATGCCCTGGCCGTGGCCGCAGCACCTGCCGACGCCGTGGCCTTCGACCCACGCGTCATCGTGGAAGACGGTGTTGCCAAACTGAACGACCGTTCGGCCCTGGCCGGCTCCATAGCCACCACCGACCGACTCATCCGCACGGCCGTGAACCTGGCCGAGATACCTCTGGAGGATGCCGTGCGCATGGTCAGCGAGACGCCTTCGCTCATCATGCACGTCAACGACCGCAAGGGTACCCTGCAGCGCGGCAAGGATGCCGACATACTCATCCTCGACGACAAACTCGAGATTCGTTGCATCTGGCAGATGGGTAAGATCATCGAGAACTCCCTGTTCTGATATATTCCGAACCACAAAAAGAAAGTTTTCAAAATACTCTAATTGTTTTTTCACCACAAATTTCTCGAATTTCACGAATTTATAACTGCTCAATTATCAGGAAATGAAATATTCGTGAAATTCGAGAAATTCGTGGTGAAGAAAAAAAAGAGGCTGTGTCGTTCATTCTGACACAGCCTCCTTTCTTGTTATTAAAGTTTTTACCTTCTAACTTCTTAGAGGTTATCCTTTTCGATGTCCTTGAAGTATTTGTAGGTGCCGTGCTTCAGTTCGTCCGTAGCGGCTTCGTCGCAGACGATGATGGCATGGGGATGCATTTGCAGGGCGCTGATGGTCCATTCGTGGCTGACGGCGCACTCGATGGCATGATGAATGGCACGTGCCTTGCCGTGACCATTGGCCACGATGAGCACCTCCTTGGCATCCATCACGGTGCCGACACCAACGGTCAGGGCCGTCTTGGGCACCTTGTTCACGTCGTTGTCGAAGAATCGGCTGTTGGCAATGATGGTGTCGGTGGTCAGGCTCTTCACACGGGTGCGGCTCTGCAGCGAGCTGAAGGGCTCGTTGAAGGCAATATGTCCGTCGGGACCGATGCCGCCCATGAAGAGGTCGATGCCACCGGCATCCTGGATAGCCTTCTCGTAGGCAGCACATTCGGCAGCCAGGTCGGGAGCGTTGCCGTTGAGGATGTGCACGTTCTCCTTCTTGATGTCGATGTGCGAGAAGAAGTTGGTCCACATGAAGCTGTGATAGCTCTCGGGATGCTCTTCGGGCAGACCTACATACTCGTCCATGTTGAATGTAATGACGTTCTGGAACGACACCTTACCAGCCTTGTTCAGCTCGATGAGGTGCTTGTAGAGACCCAGAGGTGATGAACCAGTGGGGCAGCCCAGTTTGAAGGGCTTCTCAGCCGTAGGCTTAGCCTCATTAATACGTGCGGCAACATACTCTGCAGCCCAGCGTGACAACTCTTGGTAGTCGGGTTCAATGATTACTCTCATAACGGTTTAGTTTTACATAGTTAATACTCAGAAACTAATCTCTTTTTTCCTTATATCTAAACTTAATACCTTTACATTATTTTCGTGCCTTGAACTGTGCCTTTTCGCCATCGGTCTCGTAGATGAACTGGCGCAGGTCCTTCTCGCTCACGGTCACGGCGTCGCGTGTCAGTTCGGGCACATTGTAGCTCTTCAGCAACAGCACATTATATTCGGGGTCGGCCTGGGGCATGCAGAATGCCTTGTGGGCACGTCCTTGTTTGTCGAAATAGGTGATGAAGGCCCGCGAATAGTTGCCGTCCATGCGGCGCGAGGCAAAGACTATCCAGCGCCCGTTGGAACTCCAGGTGTGATACGAATCCACGTCGTCGGAGTTGGCCTCCGTCAGGGCATAGATGCTGTCGGTCTGGAGGTCCTTGACGAACAGGTCGCTCGACTTGTGCCAGATGTGGAACTGTCCGTAGTCGCCCTCGGCATAGAGGAGGTAGCGCCCGTCGGGACTGACGCGTGGGAACGAGGCACTGCGCTGGCGTCCGGCACAGTCCACCACCAGTTCCGACGGTCCGAAACTGCGCGACTTCTCGTCGAAGGGCATACGGCGAATGTCGTAGAAGAATTTGTTGTAATACATCACGCGGCGCATCTCGGCCATGCTGTCGGGAATGTTGACGCCTTCGGGTGTGGCAGGTTCGTCGGAGGTGCAATAGTAGAGCCAGCGTCCGTCGGGCGACCAGCAGGGGAAGGTCTCGAACTTCGTGCTGTCGTTGAGCACCATGCTCACCGCATTCTTCTCGGCGTCGTAGAGCAGCAGGTCACTGGCTTCGTCCTGCACTTCAATCTTCTCGGCATGATAGATGTGGAAGGCCTGTCCCGTCTTGTTGGTAGAGAAGGCCACCAGGGGCAGCGAGGGATGCCACGAGGGATAGACTCCGGCCGTGAGTATGCTGTCGCCCTTGATCTGCACCTTGCGTATCTTTCCGTCGCGTACGATGATGGTGCCGCCATGCTGGGCACGTATGTGGAAGAGCATGTTGCGGGCCGAATAGTTCTGATAGTTGTGGCAGTTGACGCAGTGGTTATGCTCATCCTCGAAGGTGCGGTTGTTCTCGTAGATGGGCCGTTCCTCAAAGTTCGTCAGATTGCGCTGGTAGAGTCCCAACTGGCGATACAGTTCGTAGCCGGGTTCGATGAGTCGGTACGACAGATAGGGGTCAATGTCCTCCTCGGCCACCGTCAAAGCGTGCGGCCGGTAGTGCACCCAGCCCTTCTCCTGCACCTCGGCGAAGACATCCACGTTCACCCTTGCCCCGCGGTTCTGGGTGAGCAGCTGGCGCCATTCTGTGGAGTCCATCATCACCTTCAAGTCACTACCTCCGCCGACCACAAGCGCCCCACCCTTCTCGCCGGTCATGCGCACCACCACAGCCGTTGCGCCGTCTTGCAGCAGGGCAAAGTTGAGCGGAGCGATGTTGGGCGGAATCACGATGTCGGTATAGTCGGGGAAGAGCACGGCCGCAGAATCGGCCTCCGAATACTGTTCGGGCACACGATTGGGGACATGCTTGCAGCCCGTAAGCACGAGCAGCGAAGCCTGGAGCATAAAGCAGAGGAGCAGCACCCTTCGTGCACCCACTCTCCCTATATACCTTATATTATATATTAGCTGTCTCATTTCTATTCCCTAATCCCTAATCTCTAATCCCTATTCCCTAATCCCTAATCTCTATTCCCTAATCCCCAAATCAGTTCACACCCTGATTACTCGTTCCGGCATTGTTATCCTTGCGCTTCGTAGCCTTCAGGTTGCCGAAGAAGTAGTAATAGGGATAATATCCCTTCCACTTGGGCAGGAGTTCCAGTGCATGCTCGGCACGCTTCTCGTGGCTGCCCATGTAGGGCTTCACATCCTGCATGAAGTTGAGCAGGCGCGACTTATTGTACTCCAGCGTCGGGAAGGCCTGCAGCACCTGCGGATACTTGCCCGACATCAGCAGCAGGGCCTCGGCTACGCTCTGTGGCGGTGTCTGTCCCCTCAGGGCCTGGCAGCGAAGCATGAACTGGGGCATCGTCTTCGTATAGAGATGTACAATCAGGCTGTTTTGCAGGGCCTGCATGCTGCGTCCCTCGGACAAGGAGGCATTGTAGCCCAGGAAGGTGGGCTGCGTCAGCATGTTCTCGAAGTTGTCGTGCAGGGGTTCCACCTGGCGTATGGCGGCAAATTCGGGGTCGGCATTCACCAGTTCGGGATGGCGCAGCATGGGCTTGTAGCGCTGGACGAACTTACCCTCGAAGGGCACATGCTCCAGGATGCGCAGATACTTGGCGGCCACCTCCCACTCGCTTCGCAGCAGGGCGGCCTTGGTCAGCAGCCTCAGCGAACGCAGCGTGGGGCCGTCCATCGTCATGCGCTCCATGGCATGGTGGATGGCAGGCTGCACCAGACCGGCGTAGAAGTCGCAGTCGGGGATGTAGTAGTTGGCCGCATTGGTCACCTCGCCCTGATAGCCGTGGAGGTGCGGTTCGTCATAGTCGAGGTGGATGTCGAAAAGGCGGTCGCCCAGTTCGCCCGTATGCACCAGTGCGATGGCATAGTAGGCCGATATCTGGCGGTACGACAAATCGCTGTTTGCGCGGGCCGTCTTCACCATGCCGCGCCAGTCCTCCTCCATCATCTGCCGCTGCATGGTGGTCACGACGCGCACGTAGGGTCGCTTCCACTGGGTGATGCCCATGGTGATGCCCACCGACAGAAGGGCCAACAGAAGCTGGGACCAGTTTTGCCACTTGGTTTCGTCCTTGGGCGGACAAATCAGGGAGGGGAAGGTATGATGCCGGCTGAACGAACGGATGATGAGGGCCAGCAGCAACAACACGATTGTTGCCATCAGGGGCACGCCCATGACCATGCCCGGTTCGCTCTCGTAATAGAGGTCGAAAGCAATATAGGCCACAAACCAGAGGAAGGCAGCCGAAGGCAGGTACTGCAGCAGTCGCCACCAGCCTCTCAGCCGCAGGCAATAGCCAACCAGCCAGGCCGAGAGGCTGACCATCAGGGCCAGCAGGGCACCTCCCAGTGCGGGCCACCGGAACAGCGAGAGCAAGGCTCGGCCTGCCCACCACAGCGCACCCCAGGGGCGCCCCTCCATGAAGCGCATCAGCACTGCATTGGGCGACCAGAAGGAATATTCGCGAGCTATGGTGAAGACATCGCCGTACCAAAGCCATGCCCACAGCCATACGGCAACAAAGAACAAGGGCACGACGGGCAACAAGAGCGGGGCTTTACGGCCTCCCTTCGAGGTTTCCTTGGCTGTCTCCTTGGCTACAGTCTTGACCTCCACGGGCTTGGTTTTCTTTTGATACTTAGCCATTGACACTACAAAGTTAATTGAATTTGCGAAGACTACCAAGGATTTGAGGCATTTTTCGGCCAAGAAATTGCGCTTTGGCATATCCCTCCGCTTGATGCGCAAGCGTTCGCCAAGGCTGTCGACATCAGGTCCGAAATTCATCGACGTTAGGTTTGAGCTCCAACCTTACTATTGTCTGAGCTCCAACCTTACTATTGTCTGACCTCCAACCTTAGTATTGTCTGAGCCCCAACCTTAGTATTGTCTGAACGCCATCGACGTATTGCCTCT
>CAMOUQ010000035.1 GCA_946626595.1 uncultured Prevotellaceae bacterium
AGCGTCTTATTCCCAACTACATCGGCGACCACTACCGCTTGACCAAGCAGCAACTCCAGGCTCTGCATCGGCAAATCCCCTGCGACACAAACGGAGTCCCCGTGTGGGTAGTAGTCAACTCCGACGGCACCATACACCATGCTTTCAAGGGTTGGGGCGGTCTCGACCAGATGATGGAAGAAATATCGCCAGTACTAAAGTGAATTACTCGAAGAAACTTCAAAAAGACATCATGAACAAGAAAACCATCATCACCATCCTTTTTGCCCTCGTCGCAATGGCGGGGCAGGGGCAAACAGAAGCTTCGGCTTTGATTCGTGGCCGTATCATCAACGTTCCGAAAGGGCATGAAGACCGGCTGACCATTCATTACACGGAACCTCTGCAAACGATGAGTTCTGTTGAAGTTCCATTGCAACTTGACAGTCTTGGACGCTTCGAGGTGGAAGTGCCTCTGCTGAATACTGCTCCCGTCATTCTCGTATGGACACATCTTTTGCTATCGCCAGGAGAAATATACGACGTGGAAATGGACGGTGGTACAGGTAATGTCATTGTCAAGGGCAAGGATGCACAACTTAGCAACGAAGTCATTGCCCATCAGCCCTCAGTATGCACTTGGGATATGGACTGGATGAAGGCACAGACGGACGCCGTTGTAATTGATGAAGCCGAGAAAGAACTGAAACGACTGCAAGCCGCCAACGAGTCTATCTACAAAAGCAATCCTACGCTTTCTGCCCAATGGCGAAACTACGCCAACAGCTGTGCCATTGCAAGCATAGCCAATTATCTTGTACAGAGGCGATATGTTGATGCCACAGTGCGTCAATCGGCTGACGGAAAACTCTGGCAGTGGCTCCACGACCATTTCATCTGCCACCTGCCACAACCCTATACGCTCATTCAAGACCAATTGGGCTACATTGTCAAGAACTACACGATGGAGCTCATTGCCCCACGCCAACGCAAAGGATTCAATCTGCGAGGCATCGACACTGTCATCAGCATCGCACTTGAACAACAAGCAGACGGAACTATAAATCGAAGTGATGCATACGCCGACAGCTTGCGCACACTCCGCACCTTGCTGCAAGACTATAAGACACTGATGAACAACAATGCGGCCGATTCCGTTCTGAAAAATCATCCCTTTGCGCTGACCGTTCAGCAATACTTTTCCGATACATACTTGTTGGGACTGCTGACGGATGGTGCCGTCGGAGAACGTGAAACCATGGAAAACATAGAACGTTTGAAAGACTTCGACATGCCTGAAGACATCCGCGACTATGCCCGTGCCGTACTACTCTACGCCCAAATAGAGCAATACCATGCTCCCTTAAAGTCACCCCTCTTTAACCTTGTAGCGGAAGTCAAGAACGACTATTTGCGCAATATTATCACATCGACCAATGAACGGTATCATACTTTGGCTCTCCGCAGCGATTACGAATCAAGCCTAATGCCAAACGAGCCACTTAAAGGTCTTACCGATGGTAAGGAAATCTTTGACAAAATCATCGCTCCCTACCGTGGGCGCATCGTCTTCGTCGACTTTTGGGGAACGTGGTGCGGCCCCTGCAAGATGGACTTAAAGAACTTTACCCACCCTCTGCATCAAGCCCTCAGCGACCTGCCTGTCACTTACCTTTATCTGTGTAATGGCAGTAAAACGGAGGCTTGGCGTAGCACGATTGCAGAGTATAATCTCACAGGTGAGCACCTCGTTCATTACAACCTCCCTGCCGTTCAGCAAAGTGCCGTCGAGAAATATCTGCACGTAAGCCACTTCCCAACCTACATTATCTTTGACCAAGAGGGGCGGCGAGTTACAACAGAAGATAGCGAGCCAAAGCCATATAACCCAGAGGCTGTTCGTAGAATGATGCAAGAAACGATGAATAGAAAATGAACAAGAAGACCATCATCATCATCCTGCTCGCCCTCGTTGCAAGGTCGGTGGGATGGTTGTAACGCCATCCTATCTCGATATCCCTTGTTGGAACTTCTGTATTCGTCCATCATATCTGCCATCGGCAATGTCGTTGACCTCATGGTCGGCACGTCTGAGTTCGTTGGCATTATGTCAATGAATCGATGAAGAACTCATGTAAAACAATTAGCCCCGGATGCACTCAGGCACCCGGGGCTAAATTTATTGATGAATATCCGTATTACCGTGCAGGCAAGGGGAAGTACCAGTTGTCGGGGTTCTGCAACTTACCCAGCAAGGAGGCATCGCGACGAGCTACGCGGCTGGCCAGATAGTTGGGATCGTTACGACGATGGGCCACACGCATGAGGTCGAAGAAGCGGGAGCCTTCGAAGGCAAGTTCCAGAGCCTCCTCGTCGACGATGAGGTCCTCGACACAATTCTGTACGACATCGTCGTAACTGCCACTGTAGATGTCGGCCTTGGTGAGGTTGTAGCCGTAGGCTTTAGCCTTCTCCTGCACCTTCTTCACGTAGTCGAAGGAGCTGCTCTTGTCGTTGTAGAGTGGCATACCGCAACCACGAGCGTGGATGCCGTAGGTGACGGGGTCGGCACCCGTGCTACGAGCATAGGAGATCCTGGACATCGAGCGATCAGTGAGCGAACGACGGAACATCACAGTGGGAGCGGCAACATTACCGTTGAGGACCTCGAAGTTGAAGTTGAGGAACGACGGATTGCTCAGCACTTCGCGACGGTCGAGGTAGTAGCAGGCTGCCTGGCAGTTGTCGTCGGTGAAGTTCTGATAGCTGAGCGGTGCCCAAGAGAAGGAACCACCGTCGATGCTGTCCTGCGTGATGGTGCCATCGGCAACCAGGGCTGCCAGATAGGCATCGAGCAGGGCCTTGGTGCCAAAGGTGACACTGCTTTCGGCTGTGGGCAGCACGTCGGTGCCGTTAGAGGCCGTGAAGGTCCAGACGCTGTCCTTGATGGCATAGTCGTTGTTGCCGGCTGCATCCACTGAGGCCTGTGCCGCAGGATACCAATCGTCGTTGTTGCAGAGGCCATTCTTGAGGATGGCGAATGCATAGCTGGGATATCCGGCACGGTTCAGAGCCTCGGCATAGCGGAGCCATACCATGGCCTTGCGGTAGATCATGGGATAGACGGTGGTGAAGCTACCGTAGGGGTTCTGCTTGGTGATGAACTTCTCGGTGTTGAACATGCCGTTGGGATAACTCTGGTATACATCGTCAACCCAATACTGACGGGCATCTCCGACAGTGGAGTCGGGAGTGAGCGTGAAGTCGGACAGGCTGAAGCCACCAGAGTTCATGGCACCGATGTAGACCTCGAAGGTCTGCTCCTTGCAAAGCTTGAAGTAGGCATCGCTGGCTGCCAACTGCTTGGCATCGTACTTGGGGAAAAGGCTGACGCTGGCCGTCGTGGTCGACGTAGTGTCGCTGGTCTCCTCCGTATGCACGGTGATTTCGCTGGTGTAGCCGAACACTTCGTTCACTCCACGCAGTACGGTGCCCCACAGTTTGTTGGTGGACGAAGGGATGGCCGTGATGGACTCACGGGTGCGAGATACGGCACCGGTCTCAGTCCAAGGTATGTAAGAACCATCAATGTAAATAGGACGATCCATACCCTCACCCTTGAAGCCATAACATTCGTAGCCAGCGGGCAGTGCGCCGCCGGGGACGAGGTGACCTTGGTTCTGCTCGTTGGACAGGTAGTTGTAGTAATACTGCGCTGCCGTGGCACAACTCTCTGGGTCGCCCTTTGTCAGGTAGAGGTCGGCAATGATGATGTTCAGGGGTATCATGGCCTTGGAGCTATGGCATACCGTGCGGGTATAGCCATAGTCGTTGTAAGAAGGATACCCGTACTCGCGCTCCACCTGCAGGGCGGGCGACAGGAAGGGCATAAGTTTGTCGACCAGATTGTCAGCCGTGACGGTCTCGGTGGCATTCATGAAGGCGTCGATGGCGTCGGTGGTGAGCAGGGGCTCGGTGTAGAAAGGAACCTCCTTGTACACCTGCACCAACTGCAGATACACCCAGGCCCGAATGGCCTCGACCTGTGCAGCCTCCTTCAGCATGTAGGGCTGGAGGGTGCCGGTGACACGCTCGCGGTCGCACATGGCCAGATAGGCATTGCAGGAGTTGATGACGTGGTAGTAGTCGCTGGCCTTGAGGTAGCGGCAGCTGCCGTCGACGGCTTCGTTGCGGTCGAAGTTGAGGATGGCGCGGATGGAATCGCTGACGTAGCCCGTCCCGCTGACCAGTTCGCCGCGGCATTCGCCCAGAATGACGTAGCGTTCGGCAACGTTCTGCAACGATTTCAGGATGCCCCAGTAGCTGTAGAGCGTGTCCTTACCTACCTCGTAGGCGTGGCGCTCGCTGTCGGGCGAAAGCATGTCTTCGCACGACGTGAATGTCGTGCTGAAGGTGATGCAGCAAATCAAAAGACTTATTAATGATGTTCTTTTCATAGTCGTACAGGATTAGAGGTTGATAGATACACCAAGGTTGAAACTGCGTCCGCTGGGGATGATGCCGGTGTCGATGCCCTGGTACAGCGAGCTGTTGCGGCAAGACATTTCGGGATCGGTGCCCAGATACTTGGTGACAGTCCAGAGGTTGTTGCCCTCGGCCCATACCTTCAGGCCCTGCAGCCACGAGTTGGTGTAGGGAACGGTATAGGTGAGGCGAACGTTCTTCAGTTTCAGGTAACTGCCATCCTCAATCCAACGGTCGCTCATGCGCTCGTTGTTGCGCCAGTTGTCGCTCTCTACGTAGCATGCCTTGGGCATGTTGGTCTGCTGTCCCTCGTAGGTCCAACGGTTCAGGGCGGCAGTGGTCTGGTTGTAGGTGGTATTCAGGCTCTCGAGCATGGAACGCTGATAGTTGTAGATATCGTTGCCCAGCGAGTACTTGAAGTTGACATCCAGACGCAGGTCCTTCCAGGTAAGACTGGTGTAGAGGTTACCATAGATGTCGGGATTGGGATTACCGATGACAACCTTGTCGGCATTGTCGATGACGCCGTCGTTGTTCTGGTCGATGAAGCGGATGTCGCCGGCCTGGAAGTTACGATAGGGGTCCTCGGCCAGTCCGGTCGGGTACTTCAGGTAGCCCATGGCTCCGGCTGTGGATGCAGCTGCATCGTCGGACAGCACACCGTTGGTCTGCCAGCCGTAGAAGCTGCCTGCTGCATAGCCGACGGCCGTCAGGATGTTTTCCTGGCCGAAGATGCTGGAGGTGTAGCCGTTGATGGTCTGAGTGATGTTACCATTGGCATCCTTCAGCTGGAACATGTTGTCGGCGGGCAGTTTGGTAATCTTGTTGTTGTAGTGTCCGAGGGTGGCACCAACCTCCCACTTCCAGTTCTTGCGGTTGACGAGAGCGGCATTGACGTTGAACTCGAAGCCCTTGTTCGTCATGGCGCCTTCGTTGGTCCAGTACTTCGTGCTCATACCGGAGACGTAGGCCAGGTCCTTGATGGTAAGCAGGTTGTCAATCTTGTTCCAGTAGAGGTCGAGTCCGGCGTGCAGGCGGTTCTTCAGGAACGAGCCTTCGAGAGCCACGTTGTACTTGGTGACGGTCTCCCACTGGATGGTACTGTTCTCGATGTTCTTCAGCACGAGGCCGACGGTGTTCTCGGTCACACGCTGGCTCTCCCAATAGGTGCGGGCTGCGTAGTAGTCGAGGTCGTCGTTACCGTTCTGTTCCACACCGACGGTCAGCTTCAGGTAGTTGACGCCGTGGAGGTTCTTGAACCAGTTCTCGTTGCTGATGACCCAACCCAGCTGGAGGCTGGGGAAGATGCCCCAGCTGACACCTGCGAGCTGGAAGCCATCCTTGGTGTTCTTACCGAACTTACTGCTGGCCTGGCTGCTCACGGTGAAGTCGACGAAATACTTGTGTGCGAAGTTGTACGAACCGTTCAGATAGTAGGTCATGTCGATCCAGTTGTCCTTCGTACCGCCGTCGTTGGCATACTGCATGCTCTTGTTGATGTTGGGCAGCTTATCGTTTTCGTTGTTGTAACCGCGCAGGTAGCTGTAGGAATAGCTGTAGTTGTTATAGCGCCAGCCACCGAATACGTCGATGTTGTGGGCACCGTAGGTATTCTTCCATTGGATGCGCAGGTCGTTGTTGAGGGTGGTTTCCTTGGTGAACTGGGACTTCAGCACGGAGTTGATGTAGCCCAGGTCGGTGAGCAGGTACTGTGTGGTACCGGCGATGGGGAGGAAATACTTCTCGTTGTTACGATTGAGCTGATAGTTGAAGCGGTCGCTGATGCTGAACTGCTTGGTGATTTGGTACTTGGGGCTGACGTTGATGTTAATCTGCGTCATCTCGGCATAGTTCTTGTTCTTGCCACCACCATTCTGCAGCACCCAATAGGGATTGCGCAGACTCTCGTTGATGCCCATCATAGTGGGATACTTGAAGGGGTTCTGCACCCATGTGGCATCGGTGTTGCTGGCGTACTTACCGCTGTACTCCTTGGAGAGCTGCAGGTTGCCCAGGTTCTCGTCGTAGTAGTAGGCGTAAGGACTGATCATGGGGCTCTGAACCAGACCCAGGACGTTGGTGCTACCGATGTTCTGCATGTCGTAGTTCTCGCTCCAGCCGTTGTCCAGGACGTTATAGGCAGTCTGGTTGTAGGCAATGTCCAAGCCTGTGTACAGCTTCTCGGCAATCTTGATGTCGGTGTTGAAGCGCAGGTTCAGACGGTTCATGTCGGTACCCTTCTGGGTGGCATCGGCCTTGGTGTAGCCCAGCGACAGGGAGTACATACCGATTTCGTCACCACCTTCTACATTAATCTTGTAGTTCTGCACGAAGGTGTTGCGATACATGTCCTTCTGCCAGTCGGTGTTGTTGTGGAACACCTTGTAGTAATAGTTGCTGGGATTGTCGTTGAGGAAGGCGAAGTTCACACCGTCGACGTTGCTGATGGTCAGGTCCTTGATGGTGCTGGACAGGTCGCCCAGATAGGTGCGGTACTGACTGCCGTTGAGCATGTCGAGGCGATTGGGAGTGAGTTCCGTACCGCCATACACGCGTACATTAATCTTTGTGGTCAGGCTGTGTCCGCGCTTGGTGTTGATGAGGATGACACCATTGCCACCCTTGGCACCGTACAGGGCCGTACCGTTCTTCAGGACTTCGATGCTCTCCACGTTCTCGGGGTCGAGACCTGCGAGGATGTTGTTGTAGTAGCCCTCGTGGAGGCTCGTGCGCTCGTATTCGGGGTCGATGATGTTGCCGTCCAATACGATCAGGGGCTGAGCGTTAGCATTCAGCGAGTTGACACCACGGATGGCCATATAGACGCCTTGGCCGGGCAGACCGCTACGGCTGGTGGTGTGTACCGAACCTGCCAGCAGGCGCTCGATATCAGACTCTACGGTGATGCTGCTGGTCTCGTCGAGATGGGCAACAGCCTTGGAGTTGATGGTGGTTCCTGTGGTATAGTAGGAATTGAACTTATCGCTCAGCATGGATGCATCCACGGGGCGTCCCTTCTTGATGGCCACCTGCTGGGGCGCATAGTTGGGCACATACAGGTACAGGGCATGTACGAAGGTAGGTACACTGATGGAGTAGGTACCATCTTCCTCGGTCAGCACAGAGTACTTCTCATATCCCAGGGCCTGGACACGCACACCGCCCATGGGCTGTCCCGTGGCGTTGTCGGTGATAAGACCCTTGACCGTCTGCATCTCGTACTGCTTCTGGGCTTTCTCCTGCTCGGCCTTACGCTTGTTGTAGACCACCTTTGCCTGTTCGTCGTCGGCGCTCTCGTCGTCGGTCTGGGCAAACGCAGTAGAGAAACATACGCCCGAAAGCATCATTAGGCACAATCCTCTCTTGAGGATGGTGTGCAAGAATGTATAACTTGTCTGTTTCATAGTCTTAGTCTTCTTTACTTCTCAAGATGATGCGGTCGATGCAGAAGTCGTTGCTGTAGCCGTTCTTACGTTCTGCACTTGTTGTCTTGGTTGTCAGCTGGATGCTGGGATAGGTCTTGCGCAAGTTCTTGTAGGTGTAGGGGAACTGGAAGTCCTTGAACAGCCATATCGTATCAACCTTCTCGCCGGAGTATTCCATCAGCTCGCTCGTAGCGGTTGCATCCTTGGTGGCCTTGTTGTCGCAATAGCTCAGGATGCCCTGAATCTTGTGCTTCAAGGGGATGGTGTCGCCGTTTACGACTGCTGCATTACCATTGGCACCAAAGGTGTAGATGATGCTGTCGGTACTGATCATGTAGTAGTTGGGAACCAGGACAACGCCGATGTCGTACTTGCCACTCATAACCTCGCTCTCGCGGTTCTCGCCGTCGGTGCCGACGAGCCTGAACTCAATCTTCGGGCTGCTGGTGGCAGTGGGAGGATAGACGTAGTAGAAGTTGTTGTGGCTGACGAAGCCGGTGGTGTCGGCCCAAGCCTTGGCTATGCTGTTGCTGAAGCCAATGGACTGAGGAGCCTGGGGACCAAGCGTCCAGTCGCTGTTGTTGAACAGGCTCTGGTAGCCCACCTCGACGATTACGTCGGGCTTGTAGAGCTTGTGGGGGAACTTCCACTCGTTGGCAATGATGGCCACACCATTGCTGACAGCTACCTGCTCTCCATCCAGGAGTGAGGTCTTGTCCCAAGTGTCGTCGGTGCGCAACGTGTCGCCGAAGGTGTTGTAGAAATACTCGGCACTGGCACCCTTTTCTGCCATGAAGGCATCCAACGTCCAACGTCCCTTCTGTCCGGCTGCATTGGGCTGGACATTGAGGTTGAAGCAGATGGGCGACAGCAGGTCCATGTTGATGTTCTTCTCCTTCAGCGAGTCAGCGTTCAGGGGGCTCTTGTCAACAGGGATGTACTGCAGGCTGTTGGCCTTCGTGCCGCTGGTGTTCACCTGGTCCTTATCGAGATAGACATTGGCGTAGTTGTAGAGGCCAGCCAACTTCTCGTAGGCTGCTTGCCATGCTGCGTCGGTGGGCAGAATCATGACGAATGCAGAGTCTTCGCCCTGAATGTTGTCGCCGAAGCACTCATCATAGGTGAGATACTGGTCGGTGTTGGTATTCGTGGGGAAATGGTGACTCATGTGCAGCATCGTGTTGGTGGTCAAGTACACACTGTCGACATAAGTGGGGTTACCATTGATGTCGGGATTACCCTCGACACTTGCACTTTCGCTGAAGTAGGTCGTATCCTGAGCCACGAGATAGTCGTGGAAACGGGTCAGGTTCTTGGCTGCAGCGTTCTCGCCATCCTTCAGGAACTCATACAGGTTGTACTGGAAGGGCAATGGCGTGCCTACGGTGTGCAGGGTACCATTGGTGGCGGCAATGTTCTTCAGGTTCATAGGAACATTGCTCATGGTGAACTTGTCCTTGTCATAGGCTACCTTCTTGCCATTGAGCATCGTCAGTGTGTCGATGCCGCCGCCGGTGGCAACCTGTCGCCACAGGGCGATGGAGTTGGCCATCAACTGCTGCTGTACGGTGTAGCCACGTGTCTCGGCCAAGGTCAGCCAGTGCTGATATTCAGCATCGGTGAAGGCAGAGTTCTCGGGTGCCCAGACAGATACGAGCAGCGAGCCGTCGAGCAGGTCCTTGAAGGTATAGTTGTTCTGCGGATGAGTCTCATCGCGATAGTACGAAGCTTTCTCGGCGATGGTCTTGAACCGCGACAGGTCGGGATTCTCCGAAATGAGGTCCCAGAGCGACTTCGTTGCCGAAGTTGCAGACTGGTCTGGCGCAAAGTGCTCATCCCATGTGTCGGAACAGCTGGGGACTGTCAGTATGGCCGACCCCAGGATTGCTGCTCCAATGTATTTTTTAATTCTATCCATAATTGTCAATTATCAATTATCAATTGTCAATCTAATATTACCAAATGTCCTCAGGAGTCATGGGGTTGTCATAAACTTCCTTAGCACAAATCTCGAGGTAGTCCATGAAGAACTGAGTGGTGACAACGTCATCGTCGAGCACATTCTTGAACCTCAGGTAATAGGTCTTACCGGGTTCCATGTCCTCGCGGACGATGATGCGGCGGATGGTCTCAGGCACGGCACGCGAGGTGCTGCCACCGGGCCAGCACTGGAAGTATTCCGGGCCCTTCATGAAGCCATTGTTACGCATCTTCTTGTCGTTCTCGGCATTCAGGTCGTCGTCGTCAGTAACGTCCTGCACCCAACCTGCAATGCTGGGGAAGGTGCCGTTGGCCGTCACGCGGTTGATGCCACCCATGCGCAGATCCAAGGGAATACCCTGAGCGTGCAAGTTGTCCTTGTCCGTTCCGAAGTAAACCTGGCACATGCCTCGTACACCCGACTTCACCTGTACGGCGTAGCGTATCTCGTAGGTGCCCTTCATGGGTACGGGGGGCAGGCGGAATATCATAGAGTACTTCTTGATCACATTCAGTTCGTCGCCCTGGAAGTTGGTCCAGCCGCTCGAACTCTGCTTGCCCAGGCCCAGCAGATAGTAGAACTGTGTGCCTTCTTCGATTTCCAGGTCGTCGAGATAGGGATATACCTTAGAGATGGGTATACCGACGGTCTGGTTACGGGCGTTGTTCACACGGTTGGCACGAATGTCGTTGTTCATGAACTCGGGGAACAGGGCCGTAACATCGAAGCGGATGCGTTCCTTCTGGAAGTTCTGACGCGTCTCAAGCGTGTAGGCCAATGGCTTGTTGATGGGATAGATGTAACCATTGATGACGCTGGTGGCCTCGGCCGTGTTGATGATGACACCTTCGCGGTCCATGGGGCACTCCGTCTCGGCGTATGTGCCGTGGCGGCCATTGTCGAGTGTGGGGAAGCGGTTCAGATAGATGGCATCGCTGCCGTCGATGGAGAAGCGCTTGCCGCACTGATAGAGTTTCAGCAGACGGCGCTCGCCCAGTGTGGTGTAGTACTCCCAGACGGGGATGGTGTAGCTGGCGCTGGAGCTATAGTTGTAGCCTTTCTCCAGATAGTGGATGACCAGTCGGTTGACAGGCAGTCGCATGGGCAGGATGTGGTAGGTGACGAACTGGTTCAGCACGTTGTTCACGTTGGTGTAGTCGCCATCGTCCACGGCATTGGGATAGAAGCCTTGGCTCTTCACCCAATCCTTGATGTCATCGACAGTGATGTCGGCAACATTGCTCTTGCCCGTCTTTTCCTTCCAGAATTCGTCGGTCTCGGCAAAGATGGTAAAGCCATACTTGCGGTGCTGGGGCACATAGCCGGGGCTGCCCTCAGAGCTGTGCTTGGGAAGGTCGTTGATTTCGCCGTTCTTATAGGCGCGTTCGTACACTTCGTCCTTCACCTTCATCAGTTCGTTGCGCAGGCCGCAGGCCATGATCAGCTTGGCCATCACGATGTAGCCTTCCTGGTTGCTCTCGATGTAGGTTTGCAGCACGTCGGCCAACGTCTCGTTGCTGGGAGCAATGACGGACTGCACCTGATGGATGTAACCGTTGACAGCCATGATGTCGTGGTTCTGGAGGTCGACAAGGCTGCCACTGATGACATTGCCGTTGTCGTCCTTCACGCCGTTGATGTACGTGCTGTCGTTGTTGCCGTAGCAGACGTTAATCTTGCGGTCGTACATGTTAGGCAGCTGGAACTCTTCCTTGTCTTCGGGGAAGTTACCTGTCTGATAGAGATTGTCGGAGGAGTCCTCGCCGTCGATGATGCTGTTGAAGACAATCACGCCGCGGATGGAGTCCTTGTCATGCTCTGACTTGAAGCCGTCCCAAGAGGGTTCCGTCAGTATGCCCTTGGCATAGAGCGAATCCAGATAGTCCTGGATGGCCTTGTTGCTGGGGGCAAATACGGTGTAGTTGCCACGTGCCGACAGCAATTGCAATACGTTAGTCTCCGTCCGGTCGCTGATGGGGACTTCGCTCAACAGACGATAATATTCGCTGTAGTCTTCGTGTGCTTCCAGATAGCTTGCAATGGTATATTCTGTAAAGGTGTAGCGGTTGGACATGTCAATATCCTCCTTACAACTTTGCAGCATACCGATTGCAACGAATGCCATCAGGATGAGCAGGGAAAATTTCATATTTCTCATAGTCGTATCCAATTATTCTTCGTACGTGTGTTTGTTCCATACAGGGTTCTGCTCCAGTTTGCCGGCGCTACCCTTGATTTCCTTATAATAAATAAGGTTGTAGAGACCGTAGCGGTTCTTGAAGCGTGTCAGCAGAGTTTCCCATCTGGGATTGGCATCGAAGGTATTGGCCAGGAAGGTCTTGGCCATCAGGTCGACACCTGCCTTACCATTACCGATGGGCAGCTCTTCGGTCCATTCGCGCGGGTCGCGTGTTCCGTCCTGGCCACCGGCATGACGTTCGGCGTAGCGAACCAGGTCGAACCAACGCTTACCCTCGCCCAGGAACTCTATCTGGCGCTCGTTCAGAACGGCTATCTCCAGGTCCTCGGTCTTGGGCTTGCTGATGTTGCCCAGCGTGGTCTCCTTGTTGGCATCGCGATAGGCTATGCCCTCGGCGCCCATTACGCTTTCACTGGGCTGAGCCGTGCTGTTGCGGTCGTCGTTGCAATACCAGCGGCGATGGATGGCATTGACATAGCGCAGGGCCTCCTTGTCTTTCAGTACGGCCAGGGCCTCAGCCTTCTGCAGCATGACATCGCTCAGGCGATAGATAATCCAGTTGCACTGGTCTGACGTTTCCGCAATGATGGAGATGTCGGAACACTGGTGGTTTTCGGGGGTAGCCAGCGATATATCACACCACTTGAAGCAGAAGAGGCCGGGCAGACCAGAACTGTTGCCAACCATGTTGCTCCAAGCAGAGAACCACATACGGCTGTCGCGGTTTTGCTCGTCGCCGGAGGCAATGGCGTCCATTGCGGGGCGGCTGACAGCCAGGTGGGTGCGTGTCTCATAGGCCCAGAGGCCACCATTCACGACTTTGTTAGGGCGGTCCTCGCCATTGTTGAACTGCAACTCGAAGATGCTCTCGTCGCTGTTACCGGAAACGAATATCTGGCGGAAGGCAGTCAGATCGGGTCTACTACCGGTAGAGAAACCACGGAAGTCATTCTTGTACATGTCGCAGTTTTCCAGTCCGTAGTTCAGCGTCTGAGAGCGTCCGATACCCACACCCTCGCCGAGGCGGCTGTTGGCAGTCTGCTCGGCCAGTGCTGCCATGGCCTCGTCGGCATACTTGATGCAGAGGCGATAGTCGCCCTTTACGGTGTGGTTCACCGTGGTGCCCATCTGTTCGGGAATGCTGTTGATGACCACGGTGTCCTCCGTGATGCCACGTCCCTCGTGGAGCGAAGCGCGCCAGAGGTACATGTCGCTCAGCATGGCATAGATGGCGGCGTTGGTGATAAGGCCCTTCGAGTCTCTCTTTGCAGAGAAGCGGTTGCGGGCCTTGCCCTTCACGTTTTCAACGTCAGCTATCAGAGAGTCGAGCACCACCAACTGGTTGGTAGCACCGAAGTATTCAATTTCCGTGTCCTTGTTGATCACCTTTGTGGTGTAGGGCACGTCCTTGAAGGAACGAATCAGGTAGAAGTAGTTCAGGGCGCGCAGGGCCGTAATCTCGGCCTTGATCTGCAGCCACTCGGAAGTGGTGAACTGCTTGTCGCGTTCCAGCACGTCCGGTCCATGATACAGCACCTTGTTACAATAGTTGATGGTGGTGTAGAAACCGCTCCAGTCGAAATAGGTGTTGGCCGAGTCGCGCTCGATGCGGCCTTCGCGGATTTCCTTGTAGAGTGTGCGTGTGCCGGCATCCTGGTCGCCCGTGTTCAGTTCGTAACTGTCTGAGCGCAGGTCGCCCCAATTCACTATCTTATCCAGCGTCGAGCACATCTGGGTGTAGGCTGCATAGCGCACGCCCTCAAGGTCGTTCTTGTCCTCCCAGAAGTTTTCTTCCACCACCTGGGTCTGCGGATACACCGTCAACCAATCTTGGCATGAAGTCAATGCCCACGCTGCGATGCCCATCAGTAGGGCCATCTTTACGGATTTATTCTGTATTTTCATTGTTGTCAAGATTTAGAAACCGAGGTTAATAGAACATTGGAACGAACGCGAAGGAGGAGTCTTAGACCTGTCGACTGCGATGGCAAATCCACCGGGGCTGACTTCGGGGTCAACACCCGTGTACTTCGACCATGTGAAGGGGCGGTCGATGGTGGCACTCAGATACATGGTGCGGACGCCAATCTTCTTCAGCTTCTTGGGGTCGAAGTTGTACTTCACCTGGATGTACTGGAGGCGGAGGTAGTTGCCGTCTTCCACGTAGCGGTCAGACACCAGCGAGTTGTAGCTGTTGTAGCCGTTGGTGCTGGTCAGTGCACGTGGGATGTCGGTGATGTCGCCGTTCTTGCGCCAGCGCCATGTGGTGGCATAGCTCTGGTTGACATTCGTGTTCATAGCCTCGTATTCGGCACGGGCCAGGTTCAGGATCTGGTTGCCCAGGCGGAAGTTGAACGAAGCATTCAGTTCGAAGTGTCCGAAGTAGAGGTTGATACCGAAACCACCATACAGTTTGGGGTTAGAGTTACCCAGGTAGACGACGTCGTAGCGGTCGATGCTACCGTCGTGGTTGATGTCCTCGTAGATGGCGTCGCCACCCATGAACTCCTTGCGTGAGCCTTCGCTGTAGCAGTAGTACATGCGCAGGGGCTCGCCCTTGGCGTTGGTCAGCATGTTGCCGGCAGCGTCGTAGGCGATGGGGCAAGTGGCATTCTCGCCACGGCGTGCTGCGGCAGCGGCCGTGTTGATGCTGAACTGGCGCTCCCACTGTCCGTTGGCATTCTTGCGATAGTGGTAACCGTCGCCGTATGCAGCAGCCTCGTCGGCCGACGTACTGTTGCGATAGCCGCCGTTGCCGTCGGGCACGCTCTCAGCATAACCGTAGTTCTTCCACGATGTGTTGTCGTAACCATTGTGGTCGTAGTCGAAGCGATATACACCATGTGATTTCAGACCATAGATGGAACCCAGTGCATTGTGAACCTGCACACGCTGCTGATGGGCCATGTTGGTGGGATTCCAAGTCTCGGAACCATTCAGGTCTTCCAGAATCAGGGGATCCATCTCCTCTACCTCGTTGAAGTTCTGTGATACATTACCACGCAGTTTCATCGAGAACTTGCCCACCTTGGCAAACTTGGCTGTAGAACCGTTCAGTTCCCAACCCTTGTTGCGCAGGGTACCGCCGTTGATCCAATCCAGCGAGCTGAAACCGTTGGCGCTGGAGATGCGCTGGTTCGACATCAGCAGGTCGGTGGTCTTCTTGTTATAGACTTCAAATTCGAAGGTCAGCAGGTCGTCGAGCAGGCCCAGGTTGAAACCGAGGTTCCACTGCGACGTCTTCTCCCAGCGAAGTTCGGTGAGGGAGAGGTTGAGCGGGCGGACAACGGAGTGGCCGTTGTAGTAGCCTGCCGATGCATACTTGTTGTACTGGTTGCCGCCGGCTCGGCCGGGGTTACCTGTAATACCCCAAGAGGGGCGGAAGGCCAGCATGCTGATGATGGAACGGGTCTTCTCCATGAACTTCTCGTCGCTGATGTTCCAGCGTCCGCCCACAGAGGGGAAGGTACCATACTTGTGGCCACGGCCGAATGCCGTTCTACCGTCGGTACGCAGGCTGGCGTCGATAGAATACTTACTCTTGTAAGAGTAGTGAATCTGCTCCAGGAAGCTGTGTCCGCGGGCCTGGTCGTTGCTGGCGCTTGCACCGTCCAGCAGGGCCTCCACGGTGGGATCGCTGATGCCGGTGGGCACGTTCCAGTGAGAGGTGGACTGACGGGAGCTGTTGGATGTGTACATCTCGAAGCGGGCCATACCAGAGAGGCTGTGGTCGGAGTTCTTGAAGTGAGAATAGTAGTGCAACTCATGACGTGTGGTGAACTCCAGCGACTTGTACTCCTCGTTGGTCACGACGTTACGTTCGTTGCTGGTCAGTTTGGCTGCGTTGTCGCCGCCCCATATCCAGGGCATGGGCCTCAGTTCAGCAGGGCAGTATTTGTCGTTACTGGTGTTCCAGACATTGAGCTGGACGTCGCCCTTATAGTTCAACTGATGGTGGTCGGCATCCTTACCCCAGAGTTTGTAAGTGATGTCGAACTGGGGGGTCAGGTTGTACTGCTTCTGCTTCCACCAAGCCAGAGTGGCGCGTGCCACGGGGTTGCCGTTGACAAAGAGGTCGCGCAGTTCGTAGGACGTCTTACGTCCATCGTTCTCCTGCCTACCGGTGCCCGTCTTGCTGAACGTACCGGCCAGGGGCAGCATGTTGAAGTAGTTGCCCGTCTGGTTGCCCAGGGCGTCGTACTCGTAGATGCTCATGTTGGGCATGGCTCTGTAGGCGCGGGCCAGGACGTCGTTGCCGTAGTTCTTGTTGTTGTCGGTGAAGGTCATGTTCATCGTGGCACGGAACTGGATGCGGTCGCTGACGTTGTAGTCCAGCGTTGTGCTCTCGGTGAACTGGTTGTACTTCTGTCCGATGATGGAGCCGGTGAGTTTGTTGTAGCCGGCACTGATGCGGAACGTGGCCTTCTCGCCACCACCGTCGAGGTTGATCGTGTAACGGTGTTCCTTACCAAACTGCTTCACGGCATCCAGCCAGTCGGTGTTGTGGGTGTAGTGGTTGTAGATGTAAGGCATTTCCGTGTTGTAGTCCAACTCGGGTATTGACGTAGAGGTCTGAGTGGGATTGAAGTAGGCCTCCTTCATCATCATGGTGTAGCCGTCGCCGTTCAGCATCTTGTAGCCGTCGGGCTGCCAAGTGCCCCTGAACTTATAGGCGAAGTTCACGTGGGTGGGACCGCGGCGACCGCGGCGCAGCTTGATCTCGATGACACCGTTGGCACCGCGCACTCCCCACTTGGCTGCCGAACCGGCATCCTTCAGTACGGTGATGCTCTCGATGTCCTCGGTGTTGACGTTCAGCAGGGTGGAGAACTGCTCCTCGTTGTCCATGTCGGAGAAGTCGATGGTCTGAGCGTCCTCGGGCAGTTCGAAGATGTGGTCGTTCACGACAATCAGGGGCTGGGCACTACCGTTGATGGTGGTGGTACCGCGCAGGCGCATGGTGGTACCGGAACCCAGGTTACCGGAGTTGGCCACGATGTCCAGACCGGCAATCTGTCCCTGCAGGGCCTGGTCGACCGATTCGAAGGCCAGACCCTCGAGGTCGTCCATCTTCATCGTAGATACGGCACCCGAATACTCACGTGCCGGAATGTCGAGGCCCGTGGTGGGCGACTTCTTCTTACCTAAGACTTCTACTACCTTCATCTCCTTCACGCTTTCGGCCATGTTCACCTTGTAGACGGTCTTGTTGATTTGGTAGGTCTTGTCGGTGTAGCCCATGCCGTGGAAGACGAGTTTGTTCTTCTGGTTTTTCACCGTCATGGTGAAGTTACCGTTGGCATCCGTAATGGCACTGCTGACGATACGGTTGTTGGCATCCATTTCCTTGACCTGGATACCGGGAATACCACCGAATTCGTCGGACACGGTACCGCTGATACGGCTTATCTGTGCGCTCAATGGCATGGCAAAGAATGCCACGGCCCAGAGCATTAAAATCTTTATGTACTTATTCATGGCTATCGGGTTTTGATGGCATATCTTTTAGCATACTTTCTGGCCTCCTCGAGGTTGGTGAAGTCGGGGTAGCGGCCGTCGGCACTCAGTGCGGTATGGTTGAGCACGCCGGGTATCTGGTGTATGACGATGAAGCTGGAGCCCTCGATGCGCACACCGTTCATGGTGTTGCTGGGGCGCTTGTTGCAGCTGATGTCACGTGCCATTACGTTGATTTCACCCTGCACGGGCAGCCAGGGGCTGGTGAAGTTGCCCGAGGCATCGGTGCGTGCATCCTGCACCTCCAGCTGGCCACCGCCCGGACGACGGATGTTGACCTTGCAGAAGAGGCCCTTCTTGTTGTCGTAGCTGGCGGTAACGTAGTCGGTGCTGGGGAAGGCGCTCTGGTCGGCGAATACGCTGTTGTCTATGAAGTGGTAGCGTACGAAGTTGATGAGGTACGTTATCTTGGCCTTCATCATGGCGCTGTCGGCCTGGGCCACGGGCAGCAGGGCGGCAATGCGGGCGTCGTCCTCGTCCTTATGGATGTAGTCGGCAGCAGCCTGGGCGTCGCGCAGCGAATCGAGCTCGTGCATGGTCACCTGCATGGTCTCCAGGTCGGCCGTGATCTCGTCCCACGTGGGCAGGCCCTTGCTGATAGCGTCCTCCACGGCTTCGTTGGTGGGGATGAATGCGGTGTAGTTGTAGTTGTTGAAGAACTGCACGTTATAGTCGGGACCGTTCTCGTCCACGAAGATGCGATACTTCTTCAGTTCGTTCTGCACCTGGGTCTTCGTCAGTTTCTGCTCGTCCACGAGTCCGCAGGCCTTCACGGCATCTTCGTTGACCTCGGTCAGTTCGTAGAAGCGGCCATAGTAGGGGCTGTCGAACTGGTTGTTGTCGGTCAGGATGTTGTAGACGCTGCGTGCCGAGGGGATGAGCGGGCTGTCCAGGATGTAGGTGGTACCGTTGGCCATGTTCTGCTCTTCAACGACCTTGTTCTCCTGCAGGCCCTTGACCTCGGTGTAGACGTTACCGTTGTCGGGGCTGATGGAGCCTTCGATGCCGTTCTTCTCGTTCTCCACCTGGAAGGGACCCTGCACGCGCACTACGTGACCGTTTTCGCGAATCACCTTCACGGGCGAACCGTTCTTGGCCAGGTAGTATTCGTCGATGCCGGAGTTGATTTCCTCACTGCCGTCGGTGAGCACGATGGTGTGGCTCTCCAGGATATCCTTCAGACGGTTGGTGATGTCGTTACGGTCCTCCAGTTTGTCCATGTTGAAGACCTTGCCGATTTCGCCCGTAGCGGGGTTGTAGGCATAGAGGTCGCAGGCAATGGGGAACGTGCCGCCCTTGTAGTTGAACTTCACGACGCGCGACTTCGTGGTGGAGAAGCTGGTGGGGTCGTAGTAGTACTTCAGAGCCTCGTCGCTGGGCAACAGCAGCACGAAGCGGCTGCGCATGGCGGTCAGGTAGGCGTAGTAGTTCAGACCCATGTAGTCGGTGGCCGACGTCGAACCGTTGTAGATGGCGAAGTTCATCACCAGGTTGGTGTTGGTGGTGTAGGCGGGAGCTGCCACAGAGATGTAGTTGGCAGGACCGTATACCTTATCCATTATATATATGACACCGTTGTTGGCCAGCAGGCAGTGCTTGATGTGGTCCTTGTCCTCGGCATAGAAGAGCTGCTCCTGCGATTCCTTGTCGCGCCACTTCGTCATCTTGCTGGGAACGTAGCCTACGAAGCTGGTACACATGATGTTGTTCAGCAGCGAACGCAGGATGGACATCGGGATCTGGTCAATCTGGTGGAACAGTTCGTCCTGAGTGGTAGGAGCCACGTAGGCGATTTCGTTGGGCGTACCCTTCTTCAGGTAGTAGGTCTGGATGAGGTTCCATCCGCCTCCGCCTTCGGTGAAGTACTTCCAGAGGGTCTCGTCGTTGGGCACCCACATGGCACCCATGTTATACTGCGGACCGCTCTCCTCGCCGTAGTAGCCGCTCCATCCCGGGTCGAAGCGCAGGGCAATATCCTTGGCGCGCGAGTCCTCCAGTTCCACACCGTCGGGGTCCTTCGTCAGGGGGCGGTGTCCGTAGCTGTTGTCGGAGAAGTAACGCTTCGAGAAGATGGAGTCCGTCCAGGTGATGCCGCGAGCAGCCATCACGTCCTTGTAGGCTTCGGTGACGGTGCGGTTGTAGAAGGGCACACTCCAGCGGTCAATCATGTGGCTGAAGATGTTCGTCTCGCCGTTGGTGCGCAGCAGCTCGGCCATGTTGGGCAGGGGGCGCAGCACCTTCTCGGTCTTATTCACATAACCGTTCTCGGCCACTCCGTCCTGCTCCAGCAGCAGGGCATCGTAGATGTGCACGTCCTCGGTGGTGCGCTCACGTCCCATGATGATGGCGAAGTCCTCGTCGGTGACGTTGTTCTTGGCCATGTGTTCGTTGGTGAAGTGAATCATCATCGAGAGCGACGAGTCGGTAACCAGGTGGATACCCTTACCGCCGTTCTCCGTGCGGAAGCGCCACCAATAGTCGCGCTCACCCCGGGTGCCGTCCTTACGCTGGCTCACGTTGTAGTTGACGGGCAGCGAATTGCCATCCACGTACGTGATGGTGTCCGTTGCCTCCACGTCTGTGAAGCGGCGCATGTACTCGCCACGGAGCACACTCCCACCCTCGCTGCTGGCCAGGTTCTCCATGACGATGGCATTGTTCAGCATGCTCGTGTGGATGAGCAACTTCTTCTGGTTGATGGACAGGCGGTCGTAGCTGGTGGCGTTGTGCCACGGGTCAGTCTCGGGCAGGGCGGCATTCTCTGCAAAGAATGCGTTCCATGCGTCGTCGTCAGCCACAAACACAGTCTTCGAACCAGTTCGTGAGAGCACCTCGGTGAGGGGGCGGGCATTGGTGGGGTTGACATCGGGGTCGGAAATCAGCCGCAGATAGTTAGAGTAGTTACCCTCCTTCTGCAACGTCTCGTAGATGCTGGAGTTTAGCCACGTCGGCTTCTCGTCGTCCAGCTTGTACTCATCCTTACACGATGTCATACCGCAGGCTGCCAGCAGGAGAAGCATAAAATACGCCTTCCTACTCATTTTGCTTAAACGGTTTTTCATACATTTAGTAATTTGAGGTTTAGTTTGTTATTAATTTGTTGTTTACAGCAAGTTAAGCCGGTGCGCATACAGCAAAATCGGGCTAAGGAACCCGTCCTTTGTGCCCTTTCATGCCATATTTGCACCTTCTGTTTCACAAATTTAGCGGATATTTTATAAATATTATGATTTTGCACGTTAAATCTTTTGCCATTTAACATTTATTAACCATTTTTTACCACCCCAAATGTTAAACCTTTTGCAATTCTTCTGACAAAGTATCGCATAACTCCTCATAGCAGCATCGGACGCCCTAAATATATAATATATATAAGGAATACACGCGCACGCGCGTAAGCCTATTAGCATTCTGGCCGGACACATGGAGCAGCCTCGGCACATGCCCACAGTATTCTTGCCTGACGAATAAATCTTTCTCTTCGGCCGTGCAGCGCATTCTTTACCATCGCCCGAAGGAAAGTTCCGCCACCGACGATGAACGTACGGACGTCGACGATGGATGTACGGACACCGACGATGAACGCACAGCCACCGCCGATGGCGGAACTTT
>CAMOUQ010000036.1 GCA_946626595.1 uncultured Prevotellaceae bacterium
GCATCCGATACGAACAGGAGAAGCGCGGATTCGACTCCGGCGCCAGCATCATCATTGCCACACCCGGCCGACTCATCAGCCACATAGCACTGGGCAACATCGACCTCTCGCACGTCTCATTCTTCATCCTCGACGAGGCCGACCGCATGCTCGACATGGGATTTTCCGAAGACATCATGCAGATAGAAAAACTCTTGCCCCGGCAGCGACAGACCATCATGTTCTCCGCCACCATGCCCGACAAGATAGTGGAACTGGCCAAAACCATACTGCACGACCCCGTGGAGGTGTCGCTGGCCGTCAGCAAGCCCGCCGACGGCATCCACCAAAGCGCATACATCTGCTACGAAATGCAGAAGGTGAACATCATCAAAGCCATGTTCCGCCAGCGGAATCCCGAACGGGTCATCATCTTTGCCGGTTCGAAACTGAAGGTGAAAGACCTGGCCGTGGTCCTGAAACGCGAAGGCTTCAACGTCGGAGCCATGCACAGCGACCTCACCCAGCAGGAGCGCGACGACGTGATGTTCCGCTTCAAGAGCCAGAAGGTGAACATACTGGTGGCCACCGACATCGTGGCCCGCGGCATCGACATCGACGACATACAACTCGTCATCAACTACGATGTCCCCCACGATGCCGAAGACTATGTCCACCGCATCGGACGCACAGCACGCGCCGGTGCCGAGGGAGTAGCCGTCACGCTGGTCAGCGAGAAAGACCAACCGCTCTTCCGCGACATCGAACGCTTCCTGGAAAAGGAAATCCTCAAGAACCCCATACCCGAGGAACTGGGCCCCGGCCCCGAATACAAGACCGCCACGGGAAAAGGAAAAGGCCGGGGCAAGGGAGGACGCGGCAGCAAGAGCCGGCATGGCGGACAGCACCGCAAGAATCAGGCCCCCAAGCCCAAAGACGCCAAACCCAAGGACACCAAACCCAAAGACGCCAAGCCCAAGGACAATAAATTCCAGGGCGATAAGCCCCAGGACGAGGCAGGAAAAGAAACAAAAAGCAATAGCCGACGACACAGAGGTACGAAAAACAAGAAGAAAGAATAAAAGGATAGTGAATTCTTTTGTTCTGCTGTCATTTTTTTGTAACTTTGCACGAAAGGTAGAAATATATCATAACAAAATAACGAAAACACTATGAAAAAGAAAGTAAGGTTCAGTCTGGTCTACAGAGACATGTGGCAGAGCTCGGGCAAGTTCCAGCCGCGCAAGGACCAGCTGGCACGCATCGCCCCCGTCATCATCGAAATGGGTTGCTTCGACCGAGTGGAAACCAACGGCGGCGCCTTCGAGCAGGTCAACCTGCTGGCAGGCGAAAACCCCAACGAAGCCGTGCGCGCATTCTGCAAGCCTTTCAACGAAGTTGGCATAAAGACGCACATGCTCGACCGCGGGCTCAACGCACTGCGCATGTATCCCGTGCCCGACGACGTACGCCAACTGATGTACAAGGTCAAGAAGAAACAGGGAACCGACATCACCCGCATCTTCTGCGGACTGAACGACGTCCGCAACATCATCCCCAGCATCAAGTATGCCAAGGAGGGAGGCATGATACCGCAGGCCACACTGTGCATCACCAACTCACCCATCCATACGGCCGAATACTACAGCGCCATTGCCGACCAGCTGATAGCTGCCGGAGCACCGGAAATCTGTCTGAAAGACATGGCCGGCATCGGACAGCCTGCCCTGCTGGGTAAACTCACGGGCATGATAAAGAAAAACCACCCCGACGTCATCATACAGTATCACGGACACTCCGGCCCCGGCCTCTCTATGGCCAGCATACTGGAGGTGTGCAACAATGGCGCTGACATCATCGACACCGCCATCGAACCCCTCTCCTGGGGTAAGGTGCATCCCGACATCATCAGCGTTCAGTCGATGCTGAAGAACGAAGGCTTTGACGTGCCCGACATCAACATGTCGGCCTACATGAAGGCCCGCTCGCTCACACAAGAATTCATCGACGACTGGTTGGGCTACTTCATCAACCCTGCCAACAAGCACATGACCAGCCTCCTCCTGGGGTGCGGTCTGCCCGGTGGCATGATGGGTTCCATGATGGCCGACCTGGGTGGCATACAAAGCGCCATCAACATGATTCGTAAGAAGAACGGCGAACCCGAACTGACCACCGACGACATGCTGGTGGCCCTGTTCAACGAGGTAGAACACGTATGGCCCATGGTGGGCTATCCCCCATTGGTGACACCCTTCAGCCAGTATGTCAAGAACATCGCACTCATGAACCTCCTCACTATGGCACAGGGCAAGGGCCGCTTCGTGATGATGGACGACTCGATGTGGGGCATGATTCTGGGCAAGTCGGGCAAGGTGCCTGGCCCCATCGCTCCGGAACTCATCGAGCTGGCCAAGTCGCAGGGCCGCGAATTCACCGACACCGACCCACACACGCTCTATCCCAATGCCCTCGACCAATTCCGTAAGGAAATGGACGACAACGGATGGGAATACGGACAGGACGATGAGGAACTCTTCGAACTGGCCATGCACCCCGAGCAGTATCGCAACTACAAGAGCGGACAGGCCAAGAAGAACTTCCTCAGCGACCTGCAGAAGGCCAAGGATGCCAAACTGGGTTCGAAACTGAGTCCCGAAGAGCTGGCAGCCTTCAAGCATGCCAAGGCCGACCAGGTGGTAAGTCCCGTCAACGGACAGGTATTCTACGAGTTCCAGGGTGGCGACGAGGTTGTACCCTGTCTGGAGCCCTTCATCGGCCAGGAATATAAGGAAGGCGACATCCTCTGCTACGTGCAGGCACCCTGGGGCGAATTCGTACCTGTGAAGGCCGGCATCGGCGGTCGCCTGGTAGAGGTGGCAGCCAAAAAGGCTTCATTCGTGCACCGTGGCGACACACTGGCGTGGATAGAAAGGAAAAATTGATAGAAATAGTTGGAAGTTTCACTATTTTTAGGTACTTTTGCAGCAAGCAAGACACAAAACACATTCATATTTATCAAATCTACTAACTAATAAGTATGGTTTACAGTAAAGAAGTACAGAACATGTGTTGCGTGGCCAAAGGCCCCAACCATGGTCCCGCTCCTATCCCAGAGGAAGGCAAGTGGGTACAAGCAAAGGAAATTAAGGACATCTCGGGTCTGACCCACGGTATCGGCTGGTGTGCTCCTCAGCAGGGCGCATGCAAACTGACGCTGAACGTGAAGGAAGGCATCATCGAGGAGTGTCTGGTAGAAACCATCGGTTGCTCGGGCATGACCCACAGTGCCGCCATGGCCAGCGAGATTCTGCCTGGCAAGACGCTGCTCGAGGCTCTGAACACCGACCTCGTTTGCGACGCCATCAACACCGCCATGCGCGAACTGTTCCTGCAGATTGTCTATGGACGCACACAGAGCGCCTTCTCAGAGGGCGGCCTCATGATTGGTGCCGGCCTGGAGGACCTGGGCAAGGGACTCATCTCGCAGACAGGTACCCTCTACGGTACGAAGGTGAAAGGCACACGCTACCTGCAGCTCACCGAAGGCTACATCACAAAGATGTACCTCGACAAGGACGACCAGGTTTGTGGCTACGAGTTCGTTCACATGGGCAAGTTCATGGATGCCATCAAGAAGGGCGTACCTGCCGACGAGGCCCTGAAGAGTGTTACTGGCACATACGGCCGCACAAAGGCAGAGGACGGTGCCGTGAAGAGTATTGACCCACGTAAAGAATAAGGAGGAACTGCTATGATTCGTGAAGTAAAATTTGAATCCCAAGACCGTCGTATCAAGCAGATTCTTGCTTGTCTGAATAAGCACGGCATCGCTTCCATCGAGGAAGCCAACCAAATCTGTGAGGCTGCCGGCCTGGATCCCTACAAAACTTGTGAAGAGACCCAGATGATCTGCTTTGAGAACGCAAAGTGGGCCTATGTCGTTGGTACCGCCATCGCTCTGAAGGAGAAGGCTAAGGATGCCGTAGAGGCTGCCAACTATATCGGCGAGGGCCTGCAGTCGTTCTGCATCCCCGGCTCTGTTGCCGACGACCGCAAGGTGGGTATCGGCCACGGCGAACTGGCTGCCCGTCTGCTCACACCCGAGACCAAGTGCTTCGCCTTCCTGGCAGGTCACGAGAGCTTCGCTGCTGCCGAAGGTGCCATCAAGATTGCACAGATGGCCAACAAGTCGAGACCAGCCGACAAGCCCCTGCGTTGCATCCTGAATGGTCTGGGCAAGGACGCCGCTATGATCATCAGCCGCATCAATGGCTTTACCTACGTGCAGACCCAGTTCGACTATTTCACCGGCGAACTGAAGGAAGTGAAGCGCATCCCCTACAGCAACGGTCCGCGTGCCGCTGTCAACTGCTACGGCGCTGACGACGTTCGCGAAGGTGTTGCCATCCTGTGGAAGGAAGATGTTGACGTCAGCATCACGGGTAACTCCACCAACCCCACTCGCTTCCAGCACCCCGTTGCAGGCACCTACAAGAAGGAGCGCATCCGTGCCGGTAAGCCCTACTTCTCTGTAGCCTCCGGTGGCGGTACGGGTCGCACGCTGCATCCCGACAACATGGCTGCCGGTCCTGCTTCCTACGGTATGACCGACACACTGGGTCGCATGCACAGCGATGCTCAGTTTGCAGGTTCCAGCTCAGTGCCCGCTCACGTAGAGATGATGGGCTTCCTGGGTATCGGCAACAACCCCATGGTAGGTTGCTCCGTAGCTTGCGCAGTAAACGTAGACCTCGCTCTGAATCATTAATTCGCGAGTATAATAAAATGAGAGGCGAGCCCCACAATCGTGAGGCTCGCCTCTTTTTTGTTCAGTTGAGAATCTGCTTTTTGCTACAAAGCTTCAGTGCTTAGTCTTGCAATCAGCATCAAGGTCTCGTGTGACGACTGGCGAAGATTTACTTCACCTTGGCAACGATAGCCTTGAAAGCTTCGGGATGGTTGACAGCGAGGTCGGCAAGAATCTTGCGGTTGATTTCAATACCAGCCTTGTGCAGACCGCCCATCAACTGGCTGTAGCTTACACCCTCGATGCGGGCAGCAGCATTGATACGCTGAATCCACAGAGCGCGGAAGGTGCGCTTCTTGTTGCGACGATCGCGGAAGGCATAGGTCAGACCCTTCTCCCAAGTGTTTTTGGCAACGGTCCAAACGTTCTTGCGAGCGCCGATGTAACCGCGGGTCAACTTCAGAATTCTCTTTCTCTTAGCTCTACTAGCTACGTGATTTACTGATCTTGGCATAGTTTTGTTTGTTTTTGAACGTCAGCGCCAGATTATGGACTTTCAGGCTGAACATTCGGTTAATAACTTAAGTAAAAGAATCCTACCTGACGGTTAACGGAGGTTGAGGAGGTCGCGTACCTGCTTCATGTTCTCGGTCACTACCAAGTCGGCATGCTGCAAGTTGCGCTTCTGCTTCTTGGTCTTCTTTGTCAGGATGTGGCTGTGATAAGCGTGATGACGCTTTACCTTGCCAGAACCGGTGAGTACGAATCTCTTCTTAGCACCGGAATTTGTCTTTACTTTTGGCATTTTTTTGTTGTTTAATTTGTTATTAATATTGGTGGCAACGCATATACCAGGCGTTACGCACTTCTCTTCTTCATATTACATCAATCGTCGAAGTCCTCACCTTCCACCTTCGGTCCGGTGTATTCCTTGCGGGCTTTCTGCTGCGGAGCCTTCTTCACGGGTGCCTCTGGGGCATCGGCATTGGCTTCGACGGCTTTCTTCGTCGTCTGACCTCCAGTCTTTTTGGGAGCTATGAACATCGTCATGCGCTTTCCTTCGAGCACGGGCATCGATTCTACTTTGCCATACTCCTCCAGATCGGAGGCAAATCGCAACAGCAAGACTTCGCCTTGTTCCTTGAACAAAATGCTGCGTCCCTTAAAGAATACGTAGGCTTTCACCTTGTCGCCATCTGAAAGGAATCCTATGGCATGCTTCAGCTTGAAGTTGTAATCGTGGTCGTCGGTCTGTGGTCCGAAGCGAATTTCCTTGACGTTCACTACCGTCTGCTTGGCTTTCATCTCCTTTTGCTTCTTCTTTTGCTGATAGACAAACTTGCTGTAGTCTATCAAACGGCAGACTGGCGGCTCGGCATTGGGCGAAATCTCAACCAGGTCCACACCACGCTGCTCGGCCATTTGCAAAGCACGCTGGGTGGATACGACCATAGATTCGATATCATCGCCTACGATACGAACTTCACGAACACGAATTTGTTCGTTGATACGATACTGCTGTTTCTTTTCGTCTCTCTTCATGAATGACTTTTAGCAAATTGCGTGCAAAGTTAATACTTTTCCGTCAAACTACGAACTTCTTCGTTAATTTTTTGCGCAAATTCATCAACTTTCATGCTTCCCAGGTCACTTGCACCTTGTTTGCGGACACTTACGGTTCCCTCGGCTTGCTCCTTTTCACCAACGACGAGCATGTAAGGAATACGCTTCATCTCGTTGTCGCGAATCTTGCGGCCTATCTTCTCGTTGCGGTCGTCAAGCACGGTACGCACATCCTGAGCCTCCAGGCGGTCGCATACCTGCTGAGCATATTCGTTGTATTTCTCCGAGATGGGCAGTACGGCAACCTGATCGGGAGCCAACCAGATGGGGAAATGACCGGCCGTGTGCTCGATGAGTACAGCGGTGAAGCGCTCCATAGAACCGAAGGGGGCACGGTGTATCATCACGGGACGATGCTTCTGGTTGTCCTCGCCTACGTATTCCAGCTGGAAGCGTTCGGGCAGATTGTAGTCTACCTGGATGGTACCCAGCTGCCAACGACGACCCAGGGCATCCTTCACCATGAAGTCGAGCTTAGGACCATAGAAGGCGGCCTCACCCAGTTCGGTGGTGGTCTTCAGTCCCTTTTCCTCACAAGCCTCGACGATGGCGCGCTCAGCCTGTTCCCAGACTTCGTCGCTACCGATGTATTTCTCTTTGTCGTTAGGGTCACGCAGCGATATCTGAGCCTCGAAGTTGTCGAAGTCCAGTGCACCGAAGATAATCTGGATAATCTCCATAACGCGGATGAACTCATCCTTCACCTGATCGGGACGGCAGAAGATATGGGCATCGTCCTGAGTAAAGGAGCGTACGCGCGTGAGTCCGTGCAACTCGCCGCTCTGCTCATAACGATAAACCGTACCGAACTCAGCCAGACGCAGAGGCAAATCCTTGTACGAACGGGGCTTCGAGGCATAGATCTCACAGTGGTGGGGGCAGTTCATGGGTTTGAGCATATACTCCTCGCCCTCCTCCGGAGTGTGTATGGGCTGGAAGCTGTCCTTGCCGTAGTGGGCATAGTGGCCAGAGGTTACATACAGATTCTTACCACCGATATGCGGAGTGATAACCTGCTGATATCCATAGCGCTTCTGTATCTTCTTCAAGAAGTCCTCAAGACGCAAACGCAGGGCCGTGCCCTTGGGGAGCCAAATGGGCAGTCCCTTACCGACGCGCTCTGAGAACATGAAAAGTTCCATCTCCTTGCCAATCTTACGATGGTCGCGTTTCTTGGCCTCCTCCAACAGCGCCAGATACTCGTCGAGCATTTTCTTCTTGGGGAAGGTGATGCCGTAGAGACGGGTCATCTGCGGACGCTTTTCATCGCCACGCCAGTAGGCAGCACTTACAGAGAGCACCTTGCAAGCCTTGATGGGAGCTGTGCTGGTGAGGTGCGGACCGCGACAAAGGTCGGTAAATGCGCCCTGAGTGTAAGTTGTGATATGGCCGTCCTCAAGGTCGGCGATGAGTTCGTTCTTGTAGTTCTGGCCATGGTCGCCGAAGAACTTCAGGGCATCCTGCTTGCTGATGTCCTTGCGTACGAGTTGCTCCTTACGCTGCACCAGTTCCATCATCTTCTTCTCGATGTTGGGGAAGTCAGCTTCGCGGATGGAAACGCCCTCGGCAGGCATCACATCATAGTAGAAACCATTCTCGATGGCAGGACCGATACCGAACTGAATGCCGGGATAGAGTTCCTGCAGAGCCTCGGCCATCAGGTGGGCCGAAGTATGCCAGAAAGCGTGTTTGCCTTCCTTGTCGTCCCATTTGTACAAGACGAACTGGGCATCCTCGTTAATCTGGCGATTCAGTTCAACGGTCTCACCATTGACGCCACAAGCCAAGACATCTTGAGCCAGTCTCGGCGATATGCTTTCAGCAATTTGCAAGCCCGTCACGCCTTCGTTGTACTGGCGCACGGAGCCATCAGGAAATGTAATGTTTATCATTTTATTGCGTTCAATTTGTTCTTTTACCATTTGCTCTTCATGGGAAATACCCACAAATCGCGTGCAAAGATAATAAAAAAAATACAAATATGATAACGTTAGTCGATTTAATTCTCTGTCGAGCGAAAGAAATCGCTATTATTTTGTCTTCGAATAGCGTTTTATCAGGTTGTAGGCGCTATAGAGGCCGTATTCGCCTGCCTGACTGAGGTCGGCAAGTCCCTTCTCGAGTCGTCCGTCGAGCAGGTAGACTACGCCACGATTGTAGTAGGCATCCGGGAAGCGCGGGTCTATCTCCAGGACACGAGTGAAGGCATCGATGGCCTTGTCGTATTCGTGCAGGCGAACGTAGATATTGCCTATGTTATACTGGGCGAAAGACATATCGGGCTCCAGTTCCATCACGCGGGCCAAGTCGTCCAAGGCTTTGCCGTAGGCTATGCGCTGATCGGTAGTTGGCGGCTGCGACTGGGCCGAGACTGAGATGGACGAAGCCTGCAATTGGGCACAACGGACCTGTGCACGCAAGAAGTAGGACAACGAGACAAGCGGCTGCAGGGCGATGGCTTTGTCCAGATCGGCCAGACAGGCATCGAAGTCGCGGGTGTGGTAATAGTCCATTGCGCGGCGCAGATACAAGCCCGTGGTCTCGGGCGAATCGGACAGGACCTCCGTCACGGCGGTTATATCCTCGATGTGTTGGTTGGTGCGTTCCTCAGGTGCATTCACTTCAGCGTTAGATATGAACAGTTGCAGAGGAAGTTGCCCCGACTTGTTGAAGTCGTCGACCGACTTGTGGAAGGGTATGAATTGTGATATCTGGTTACTGCGCTTATAATAGGTAAACACAAAGGAAGGCAGACAAGAAATCTCCGTCTCGCGGTCTTGCACTCGTCCGCGATACTCGCTTGTGTATTCCTCTTTGTCCAGCTGGTGCGTATCTTCCTCCACCAACTTGTTGTAGTCTTCCGGATTGCGGTCGCTTTTCTTACGGGTCTTGCCCTTGCTCTTGTAGGTACCTGTGCGCTTTTCCATCTCCGCCTTCAGAACCTTGAACTCGTCGCGTTCGGCACCATAGACATCTCCAAGCTTACGCCGAATGGATGCACGCGTCTGATAGCCCGTCCAGAACTCGGGATATTCCTGTATGACGGCCGAAATATCGCGAATTGCCCCTTTGTAGTCACCCGTCTGGTCGAGCAGGAGGGCACGGTTGTAGAGGGCTATCATATTGTCGGGTTCCTGCTCGAGCACGAAGTTGAAGTCCTCAATGGCTCGGTTGTCGTCGCCCACTTGTGCACGCAGAAGTCCGCGGTTGAAGTGTCCAAGATAGTTTCCGGGCTCCAGTTCCAGTGCTGCGTCGTAGTCGGACATTGCCCCACGCAGGTTCTGCTGATGATAACGGGCCAGGGCACGGTTTACCAGGAGTCCGGCATTGCGGGGCATTTGCTGTATGGCTTTGTCCAGCTGCTCTTCACCCTCCTTATATTTGCCGCGGTTCAGCGTCACCATGGCCTTCATGCTCCAGGCCGGTCCTTCATAGGGGTTTACCTCCAAAGCACGGTCCAGCCATTCCTCAGCCTTCACCGTGTCTTCCTGCGAGAAGCAAACCTGTGCCTTCATCGTATATCCTTCGGGTTCCTTGGGCCACCGGCGCAGCATGACGTCGAGCGACGAATCGGCTCGCTCGTAGGCTTTCTGCTCCATCTGGCACAGGACCATGTTGTGCCACGAGCCCTGATTCAAGGGGTTTATCTCCACCGCCCGACGGTAATCTTGTTCGGCCCGGTCGTATGCCTTCTGGTTTATCAGGCAAATGGCACGCAGCGAATAGTTGTTCTCGAAATATGGATTTCGTTCGATGGCACTGGTGACGTCCTGTTCGGCACCTTTGTAGTCCTCGAGGTAGAACTTTGCCAAGCCCCGATAGAAGTATGGTTCGGCCAGGTACGGCTTGGCATTGATGACCTGGTTGAATCTTTGTATCGAGAGCACATAGTCCTCATAATAGAGTGCATTGCGCCCCATCAACATCACCCGTTCGGTGTTGATTTGCGCCTTGACCGAACAGGGCATGAAGAGTGAAGCGAGAAGAATTAAAGACACAAATGCCAACCTGAACTTCTTCATAAGCCCTCTATCTGCTATTGTTAACTAAGATTCTCCACTCCTACCCTTCTGATGCTTCACTTGTCACCTTCTCAGCTTCACCTTGTAGGAACACGAGAAGCGTCCTTTCAGCAAGTCGCTGAGCTGGCCCTTTATCATCTGCCGGCGCAAACCTTTCAGATGGTCGGTGAAGACCTCACCGTCCAGATGGTCAACCTCGTGCTGCACCACGCGGGCCAGATAGCCGTCTATCCATTCGTCGTGCTGTTGGAAGTCCTCGTCCTGCCAGGTCAAGCGGACACGGGTCGGGCGACGTATCTTCTCATGAATGCCTGGCAAAGAGAGACATCCCTCTTCGGACACATCGGTCTCGGTGTCGTCGTACTCCTCTATGTAGGGATTGATGTAGGTTCGACGGAAGTCGGCATACTGCGGCATGTCTTCGGCCAGAGGAGTCAAGTCGATGACAATCAGTCGAATGCTCAGCCCCACCTGTGGTGCAGCCAGACCTATCCCGTCGCTCTTTGCCAACGTGTCCCACATGTCCTGTATCAGTTTCGGCAGTTCGGGATAGTCCTGCCCTATGTCCTCAGCCACCTGCCTCAGTACAGGCTGGCCGTAAGTATAAATTGGTAATATCACTTTTGCTAATTGGAATTTATTATTCTTGTACCTTAATTCATTTCCTCCGCTCCATCCAGCCCTGCAGGATGATGCAGGCTGAGATTTCGTCCACCAGAGCCTTATTGCGCCGTGCCATCTTTCCGATGCCGCTCTCCAACATCGTCTGGTGAGCCATCACACTGGTGTATCGTTCGTCCCACCATTCGACGGGGATTTTCGGCAGCGTCTGTTGCAGCTTCTCGACGAAGCGACGCACGTTGGCCAGATTCTCGCTCTCGCGACCGTTGGTCTGCATGGGCTTGCCCACGACGAAACGTTCCACAGGCTCGCGGCGCACATACTCCTGCAGGAAAGCCATCAGCCTTGGTGTCTCCACCGTCGTCAGCCCATTGGCTATTATCTGCAAGGGGTCCGTCGCAGCAATACCCGTGCGACGGACCCCGTAGTCTATGGCAATAACTCGGCCCACGCGAGATTACTTCTGATAGAGCAACCAAGCGTCGGGATAAGAGCCCAACAAAGTGGCACGGCTCTGTGCAGCCTGAACCTTTGTGTCATGCGTGGTGGCAACGACGCGATAGAAGGTGTTACCATTCACAACGGCCGACACAATCTGTGCTGCATAGCCCTTCTGAGCCAGTGTCTGCTGCAGGGTCTGCGCATTGCTCTGGAGACCGAACGAGCCCACTACTACGCTGAAAGCCTTCAGACCGCTGCCGTTGACCAGGGTGACAGCCTCGGTGCGAACGCTCACGTTGCTGTAGTCAGCAGTTACCTGTGGTGTGCTCTGCTGCTGGGGAGTGACGGGAGTCACCTGCACGGGTGTTGTCTGCTGAGTCTGTTGTGTGGGGGTCACCACCTGCTGAGCATTCATCTGATTAGCCTGAGCAGCCTGAGCCTTCTCGTAAGCCTTCTTGTAAGCACTCTCGCTGCTCTTGCAGCTTGTCATGGCCAGTGCCACGACCAGGGCTGAGCCCAAAAACAATAGTTTCTTCATAACAATATATTATAGTTTTACTACATTATTTCCGTCAATTCACTTTTTACCGCTACAAATTTACCTATAATTGCCGACATGGCAAAGTATTCATCATTAAAAAAACGTTAAAAACAAGACTTTTTTATTTTTTAATTTTCTATTCTTAATTTATCGTTGTAACTTTGCCCTAGACATACCGCTTTTATTAACCAATTAAAACCTTTACTATTATGAAAGCATTGAACTATTTGGTAGCATTCATCGGCGGTGCAGCCATCGGCGCTGCAGCCGGCCTGCTGTTGGCTCCCGAAAAGGGCAGCGACCTGCGTGAAAAGATTGCCGAGGCCCTGCGCAAGCGTGGCATTCGCCTGTCGAGCAAGGAAATGAGCAACCTCGTCGACGAAATCGCAGAAGAGTTGCAGCCCGAAAACGAATAAGCCCTCTGTGCGATGTTCGGATTCAGCGAAACCAAACAACAGATGCAAGACCTTCTTTTGGAGGGACGCTCTTATGCGAACCTCCAGAAGAAGGCTCTGCTGGCTGGCACTCGTGACAAACTGTCTGTCATTCTCTCGCGCCTGGCCATAGCCGTCGTATGCCTTGTATTGGGTGGCATGGCGCTGTTGTTCTTCTCCTTCTTCCTGGCCTACATCCTGGGGCAAGTATTGGACAACACGGCGCTGGGCTTTGCCTGCGTCACTGCCTTCGTCCTTCTGCTGCTCCTGATCTTCTGGCACTGGCGCACCAAATGGGTCGTCATACCCATCACCAACATGCTCTTCAACCTGTTCGTGGTAGACGATGAAACCCTGGAGACGGAGAAGATAAGCGACGAACTCAAGGAGAGCCGCACGCGCATGTCCGACAATTTCAATTCGCTGCTTTCCCCGATGCAAGAACCCGCCAACCGTGTCGAGTCCCTGAGCAACTGGCTTAGTCGCGGATTTGCAGCCTATGAGGGCCTGCGCTTAGGCATATCCGTCATCCGTGCCTTTACGGGCATCTTCGGACGCAAACGTCGCCGCAAATGAGTGACGGAAACTTCAACAGGGCACTCCTGCCCCACACTCCTTATCAGAGCGGCCTACAGACAGGCAAGTCGCTGGCTCGAATGCATGCCCTCGAAGCCTTCAAGGAGTATCTGCAACGCTTTCATCCCGACCTCGATGAGGGCCACTTCCTTCAGCAACTCGAGCACTTCCGCCAACTCCTTTCCTTGCGGCTGAAGTGACTCTGGTTCATAATCAAGCCGAAGCAAATCAAGCACATTCATTATTCCTATATATATAATGCGAAGCGGTGCACCTTACTAAGGTGCACCGCTTCGCATTAATATTCTATACACTTGCGGTATACTATAGCTTGAAGCCGAGCGTCAGCATGAGCTGATGGCGGTTGAGTTCAAGATTAGTCGGCTGAATGGTTGCTCCGGCCAGTGCTGAATTATCAGTTGCGAACTGAGAACCCGGTGCAGCGAAAGAAGTGTCGAAGGCATAGAACTTGCCATCCTGCATCTTGTACTTGTAGGCCAGGTCGGCATAGAACTTCTTGTGCTTAAATCCAAGACCGAAGGTGAAGATGTTGGCTGTGCCAAGCGTCATGTAATCGGTGCTGGTGTAGTAGTTCATCGACTTAGAGTCGAGGTTGTACTGGTCGAGCGAAGGATTCTTCTTGTAGCGGTTCGATACGAAGTTGTAGCCGACTCGGATGGCGACGGCATCCACGGGCTTAGCCTCGAGGCCAACCCTCAGAGTGTGCTGTCCGCGCATAACGCGCTCCGTCAATTGGTTCATGGAGTGGTCCTTCGTGTTGGCAAAGAAGTTGTGATAGCCATCATTGTCGTACGATGGATATCCCATTCGCGTTTTGGCCATGTTGGCAAACTCATACTCTATTCCCCATGCCAGGAAGTTCTCCACCGTCGAACCCAGGCTCAGACGTCCGCGCCAGGGAGTGCGCGCTGTGTACTCAATGTAACTCTCCAGCACTTTGGTGCGCTGGCGAAGGACGTCGTCGGTGAGGTCGTACAGAGTGCTCTGCTTCATGCGATACCAAGTGGGAGTCTCCAGCGTAAGGCCAATGCGGAAGGGACTGTTCTCGGCCGGACGGACGATCATTCCGAACTTTGCGTTGATGCCCCTTGCATCCACCTTGCGGTCGTTGTAGAGCGTGTAGTCGCCCAATTGGCCATTGGCGTCCTGGCTCAGTTCCGAATAACTGCTCCATGAGTAGTAATTGCCATTTTCCATTCCGAGGGTAGCACCGGCATAGACGCGGTCCCTGATGTTGAACGAAAAGTTCAGGTCATAGGCCTGCATGGCACCGCGCTGATGCCGGGTGTAGTAAGCCTCCTGGCCACGGTAGGGATTGTAATAGCCCTTATCGTCCTTCGAAAGGAATTCGTTGTCGATGGCCATGCCGGTCAGGTTATAGTCGGTGTCATATCCTTCCGTTGCCAGTTCGGACAGCAGATCCATCTGCGACAGCCCGTTCAGGTTGAGGTTGTCGGCATAGAAGCCCATGTTGTAGTTGGCCTTCTTCTGGTAGTTGAAGGCGATGTTCAGATAGTTCAGAGACTCGTCATTCACCTTCATGCTCCACACGAAACCCATTTGGTCGAAACTGGCTCGTGCGAGTTTCTCAAAGTTGGCGCGGTCGTGACTGGAGCTCCACCCATTGGTCTTCTGCGGGATGTAGGCTCCGAAAGTCAGGGCGATGTCGCTCTTGCGATAGAGACCGATGGCAGCCGGGTTGCTGCTGATGGCCGAAATGTCGGCTCCGAGGGCACCCAGTGCTCCACCCATACCGACGAAACGTGCCGTTCCATCGATATCGTCGGTAGCCGTAAGGCGGTCAGTCAGATAGGTGTCTTGTGCTTGTGCGATGGACGTTGCTGCCAGCAACGCTACCATCATATAATAACGCATTTTCATATTTCTTATATCCACTTAATTCAATATTCCGTATATCTGTTGTCAATATTCACTTATCTTCTGCCGCCGCCTCCGCCACGGCTGCCACCGCCGGAGAAGCCGCCTCCGCGACTGCCGCCACCAGAGAAGCCGCCGCCTCCGGAGAATCCACCGCCACGGCTACTGCCGCCTGAGAATCCGCCACCCGAGGAACCACGCATGCTGCCACTGCTGCCACGTGAGCCGCCCGAATATGTGGAACTGGAAGAACGAGAGGTGGACGTCGTGCCACGATATACGCTGGAGGAACGCGACGAGGAATTGTTGACTGTCGAGCGCGACGAACTGCCAGTGATGCCACGTACGGTGCCGCTTGACGTCTCGCGGGAACCTAAGACTGTGCCGCGAGAACTGCCGATTGTGCCACGCGAACTGCCTATCGTGCCGCGAGAGGAACCGCGTTCGCCACGTGTGCCGATGCTGTAACCGCGCGAACTGCCGATGCCAGTGCTGCCGGTACGGCCGCTGCGAGTGGTTGTGTATCCGCCGCGAGAAGTGGTGCCGCCACGCGATGCACCCATGCTGCCACGCGGAGAGGTGTTCATGGCATAGCCGCGACCTCCGTTGAATCCGCGATGAGGATAGCCACCACCGGCCGTCGAGCGATAATAGCCATAGCGTCCATAGTAGCCCCATCCGCCATAGTAAGGCCGATAGTACCAGGGATCGTACCAGCTATAGTAGCCGTGCCAGCCCCATCCCCAGCCCCAGCTGAAGCTCCAGCGTGGACCATAGTACCAGGGATCGTAGTACCAAGGATCATACCAGGGATCGTACCACGAATAATAGGGATAGCCAAAACCGTGGAAGCGGGCCAGGCGCGACGCAAGGAGGAAGTCATCGTAGTAGTCGTTCTCATTCTCTACCACTACATAGACGGTGTCTTTCTTATTCTCTTCGTAGCACCCGGGGGCTGTGCTTTCACTGCTCGTGCCCCGACGATTGTACTCGTCGACGTCGCGCAGAGGGCCGGTGTAGTATTCGTCAGAACCCGACTGAACATCACGGTCAACGGTGACACTCTGACGCTGAACAGGACTGCTGGTCGTGGTCTGCGTCGTCTTACTCTTCTTTTTCGGAACGAAGTACATGTCGTCGTCATTCTGTGCAAAACTGATGGCGGGCAACCAAGCCAGCAACATCAACATCATTGTTCTTGCTTTCATACGTATCGTTGTTTTATGGTTTCTCTGGTGCAAAATTACTGCCTTTTTTCGGCACGGCAAGGGGATTTTTCCGATTTATCGGGGGAAAATCCCTACGATTCCAGTTTTTTTATGTAATTTCGCATCCGATATGAAGTACTTTGAAGTAAAATTTACCATCAATCCCTTCGATGAAGTCACGAGGGATATACTTACCGCCCTGTTGGGTGATGCAGGTTTCGAATCATTCGTTCCGGACGACGAAGGCATGTTGGCCTACGTGCAGCAGAAGGACTACGACGAGTCGGCTGTACAAACCATCGAGTCAGGCTTCGTGAATCACAGCATCCGCCATACCGTCTCGGAAGCCCCCGACGAGGACTGGAACCAGACGTGGGAGGAGGAAGGTTTCGAACCCATCGTGCTCGACCGGCTGGTTTGCGTTCACGACACCCGCCACACCGATGTGCCGTCCTGCCGCTACGACATTGTCATCAATCCGCGCATGGCCTTCGGCACCGGCACCCACCCCACTACGCGTCAGATTCTGCGCCAGCTGTGCGAGATGGACCTCGAGGGCCGTTGCATCATTGATGCTGGTTGCGGTACGGGCGTCTTAGGACTGCTCTGTGCGAAGCGAGGTGCCAGCGAAGTGTTTGCCTATGACATCGACGAATGGAGTGTGGAAAACACGCGCGTGAATGCCGAACTGAACGGTATCAGCAACCTTTCTGTATGCGAGGGCGACGCTGCCGTTCTGCCTCAGGACGGGCGCCACGACCTGCTAATTGCCAACATCAATCGCAACATTCTGCTTGCAGACATGCCTCGCTTTGCTAAAGCCCTGCATCTGGGAGGCCAGCTCTTGCTCAGCGGTTTCTACGAAGCGGATGTCGAGAGTTTGTTGGAGAAGGGACGTCTTCTGGGCTTTGAACTGGAAAAGCAGACCGCCGAAGACGGATGGGCCATGCTGCTCCTGCGACTCGCCTGAGACAGACTGAGCGAACTTATTCCTGAGGCTCATCGGAGGGAGGCTGCAGGGTCAGGTTCATCAGTCCACGCATGTCGCCGTTAAAGATATTCAGGTCCACCGTGCCTTTGATGCCCTTCACCTTTCCGCAGTCGGTGTATTGCCAGATGCACCAAGGCCCTTGGTAGCGCAGTTGCTTCTCATAGTAATGAGCTATCCAGAGAGGATATCGGTCGAAGGCCGGCGCACTCAGATAGTCGACCTTGAACTTATAACCCGTATATATGATAGGGGCAACGCCATACTTCTGCTCCACAGCCCTGAGCCAGGTGAGGATGTCCTTTTGGAACTCTTTCAGAGACTTTCCGCCTCGCTCCTCTATGTCGAGCACAGGGGGCATATCGCCCGTTTCCAGATGTACCTGACGCAGATAGAATTCGGCTTGTTGGGCGGCTGACTTATTCGTCTTGTAAAAATGATAAGCACCTCGTACTAAACCGTTTTGGCGAGACTGATAGAAGTTCTCGTTAAAGTTCTCGTCAATCAGTGTCGTTCCCTCCGTTGCCTTGATGATGACGAAGCGGAGAGGATGGTCGCCGATGCTGGCATTGCGCAGACGGTCCCAGTCGATGCGGTCCTGATGGTGACTGACGTCGATGCCCATGACATCGTAGCCTTCGGGATAGTCCGGTTCGCCGTAGATGGCACGCCAACGAAACGAGAGCGGACTGACGAAGAAATGATAGAACAAGGCCACATAGACCACCACCACAGCGATTCCGCCCAGGAGCAACGGCCACCAGGGGCGACGACGCAAGCCGCCCGAACGCTTATGTTTCGGGCGGCTATGCTTGGTGTTCTTTGTCTTCTTGTCAGCCAATAGCCAATTGAGAATTATGAATTGTCAATTGGGATTTTACTTCTTTCCCTGCTCCAGGGCCAACGTCTTGGTGCACTGGTCACAAACCTCGGTGGGACCGAAGTACTGGATGGGACCGGGATAGACGTAAGCCGTCTGGCGAGCCCATTCGTCGCGCTTCGAAGCGAAGTACTTGAAGGGAGCGCCGTCCAGTTCTACCAGGGCCTTGCGGATAACGGGCTTGTTGGCACCGTTGCGGCGTTCGATGTTCATCATCATCGTGATGGGCACACCACCGGCCACCCATTCGGCAGCGGGAGCTGTAGTGTTCTTGATGACGCTCATGTAGCCCGTCATGCCGTTCGAGATGAGGCGACTGGCATTGTAGCCCAGGCTGTAGCAGTAGTCGGCATCGTAGTTAGAGGGGGCAGCGCAACGGCCTTCGTAGCCGAAGAAGTGGTGCTGGGCGCTGAACTTGCCGTTGTACTTGCCTTCGGCCTTCCATGCTGCCAACTTCTTGGCCACCATGGCGCTGAGCAGTTTCTCGGTCTCAATGAGGCTGACCTGTACGTTTCCGTGGGGGTCGCGGTCGAGGCAGAGCTGACGCTTCACGTCGGCAGGCAGGCTCTCCAGCACGGCCTTGTTCTCGGCGGTGATGTTGCTGAGCACGAACTCAATCTGCTCCTCGGCACTCTTGAACTCGCGAGGTTCGCCCGTCGTCGGGTCGGTCAGGACCTCGTTGAGCTGGGCAATCAGCTTCTTGATGGCGGGGATGAACTCAATCAGGCCTTCGGGAATCACCACGGTACCGAAGTTGTTGCCGTCGGCAGCACGTACGGCAACGGCCTTGGCGATGTATTCAACCACGTCGTCCAGCGACATCTGCTTGGCCTCCACCTCCTCGCTGACGAGGCAGATATTGGGCTGGCACTGCAGGGCGCACTCCAGAGCGATGTGGCTGGCAGAGCGGCCCATCACCTTGATGAAGTGCCAATACTTGCGAGCCGAATTGCAGTCGCGCTGGATGTTACCGATGAGTTCCGAGTAGGTCTTGCAGGCGGTGTCGAAACCGAAGGAGGTCTCAATCTGCTCGTTCTTCAGGTCGCCGTCGATGGTCTTGGGGCAACCGATTACCTGCACGCCATACTTCTTGGCAGCATAGTATTCGGCCAGCACGCAGGCGTTGGTGTTAGAGTCGTCGCCACCGATGATGACCAGGGCCTTTATGCCCAGCTGGCGCAGAATCTGGATACCGCTCTCGAACTGGGCTTCCTTCTCCAACTTCGTACGGCCTGAGCCGATGATGTCAAAACCGCCCGTATTGCGATACTCGTCGATAAACTCGTCGGTGAACTCCACATACTTGTGGTCAACCAGACCGCCGGGGCCCATGAGGAAGCCATAGAGCTTCGAGCTCTTGTTGAGCGACTTGACGCCGTCGTACAGGCCACTGATGACGTTGTGACCGCCAGGAGCCTGACCACCACTGAGGATGATGCCGACGTTGATGGGCTCCGTGTTTTCGCTCTCTGCGGGCACGAATTCCACGACGGGCATGCCGTAGGTGTTGGGGAACAGGGCTTTGATTTCCTCCTGGTTACCAACGCTCTGGGTGGCAGCACCTTCCTTCACTTTCACGGGACCTTGCAAGGCCTTCGGCAACTTAGGCTGATAGGCGGCTCTTGCAATCTGCAATGCACTTTTTTCCATAATAGATAATCTTGTTATTTGTTGTGTCTCAGTTTTTCGGCCACAAAGATAATCAATTAATCGCAAACTGCCAAGGAAGTCTCCCCTCTTTTTATTTCTCTCTCTCCTCCCCCATTGCTATCCGTTAATGAGTGGCCCATGGCCAACGGTCCTGAAGGCGTGACGATATTATTGTCTCGCCCTCATCGTCGTATTTATTCTCATCAAGACTTCATAAGTCGGTTTGATTGTTGTAATATCAGTGAGAGTGTTTGAATGGCCGTGCTCAACAGATGCTATGAAGGAGCATATAGCGCTGTAGTAGCCCTGCGAATAGATTTGATTGTTAGGAAGTGTAGGAGTAAAAGTATTACGCGTATAAAGGTGTTCGATGGTTTTGTTATACATGTGTACTTTCTCGTATGGGATACCATGGAGGGAGGAGGGCTTTGGCTCGAAGGTCAGCAGTTCCATTTGAGAGAGGCGGTAGATTCCCTTTGACGTACAGACTTTGAGGGATTCCTCAGCAGAAGTCCAGGTGTAGGCGGTGGAGAGTTCGAGGGTGCCGACGATGTGGGGAT
>CAMOUQ010000037.1 GCA_946626595.1 uncultured Prevotellaceae bacterium
TACAAAGGTACGAAATTCCCGCGACATGCGCAAGCATTTTGTGAAGTTTTTTGCAAAAAATTTACTTCCGCCCCGTGCTGTTTCTGATTCCTCCGCTGGCAGTGGCGATATGTACTCAGGATGGGGGGACAGGGGACAGGGGGACAGCCTCTGCGGCGGCGATGCCCTGCCATTGGCTTTATTTATTTCGCGCGCGTTATATATATATATTTAATAATTATTATTTCTTGATATAATATATCTATACTGGCTATATAGCTATAGAAGAAAATAAATAAATTAATTAAGTTTTTGAAGAAAATGGTAGATTTAGGGAGATATGAGAAAGTTGTTGACAAAAATAAATAAAGAACGCGCACACACGTCACGTGCGAGAGGGTAGGGGGACAGATTTTCGTTGTCCCCTTGTCCCCTGTCCCTAAAGTATATACAAAAAACCTCGGAGCACCTAAGTGGCTGTAAAAATGGATGTTGCACGAGAGGGAGAGATATTTTTACAAAAAATGCCGAAAAAGTTGAAAAAATCTTTTGAGATATCAAAATTATGTTATACCTTTGCGGCAGTTTTTAACAATTAATATTTCATCAAACAAAATGTATAAAATCGTTTTTAAGGTAAACCCTGTCACTCAGAAGAGTGAGAAAACAATGGCCCTCATCGAAAGCGAGGCCGAGTATCGCAACCTGCGCAACAGCGCCGAGAACCTGTCCGTCCTGAAAGAGACAAGGCTGGCTCACGAGGCGTACCGACTCGCCCTGTTCGAGGGAGTGGGCGAGTTGGAGGTGAAAAGATTGAAGGACGAGTACGACAAGAAGAAGAGCCGCCTGCTGCAGGTCAACTACTCGTGCATCCCCAGTCCCGACGGCCATCTGAAGGGCAGCACACGGCAGTCGCCCTGGGTGGGCATGGACGTCGACTTCGACCCCGCCGACCCCGACTTCGAAAAGAAGATGGCCGAGGCGCCCGCCCGCATCCTGGCGATGAAGGAGAAGTTGGGCCTGGGCCTGCTGGAGCGCAGCGTGGGCAAGGGCTACCACGTCGTCTTCCGCCGGCAGGCAGAGATGTCGCAGGAGGACAACCTCCGCTGGGCCAGCGAGCTGATAGGCTGCATGTTCGACCAGCGCGCCAAGGACATCACGCGCGTATTCTTCACGACCAGCGCCTTCGCCGACGACCTCCTCTACCTCAGTCCGCAGCTCTTCCTGCCCGAGGCCAACCAGGCCGTAGCCTCCCCCGGCGCTCCCCAGTCGTCGGCCGCTCCCGAGGCCCTGTCGGCACCGGCTGCCACGATGCCTGCGGCCTCCGCCGAACCCGACCCCTCGGCCTGCTCCTACATGGGGTTCACCATGGACAAGATTATCGGCAAGTACTGGGAACTCTTCAACGACGGACAGACACCGAAGGAGGGGGCTCGCGAATCGCTGACCTACGAACTGGCCGTGAACCTGCGCTGCATCGTCGACTTCTCACTGGAGCGTCTGAAGGCCATCGTGCCGCGCTACGACAATCTGCCCGAGGAGGAACGCCTGAAGGCCCTCGCCAGTGCCGCCAACGCCGAGCGCAGGGGCATGACATATCGCATGCGCAAGGTGCTGGATGCACTGAAGCAGGAGCAGAAGGCAATGCCCTGGGGCATGACCCAGTCGGCACCCCCCATCTTCACCGGACGTCTGCCCGAACCCCTTGCCAAGTTGGCGGACATAGTGCCCGACGGACTGAAGACAACCGTCTCCGAAGGCTCGTTCGGAGCCCTGAACACCCACCTGCACGATGTCACCTTCCGCCTCACCGACGGCACCGAAGTGGAACCCGCCATCATGCAAATCCTCATCAACCGGCAGAGCAGCGGCAAGAGCTGCATAGACCGCCCCATCGAGTGCATCAACGAAGACCTGATGGAGAACGACATCGAGGCACGTGAGCGCGAGCAGAAGTACAAACAGGAGAACCCCACGGGCAAGAAGAAAAAACCACGTCCGCAGGACATCTACATACAGATATGCCAGTCGGACATGACCAACGCAGCCTTCGTGCAGCGCCTCATCGATGCCGATCGCAACGGCCATCGACCCCTCTTCACCCAGATGCAGGAGCTGGACGAGATTACGGCCCTCTCGGCCAACGGCAAGAGCGGCGTCTCGCTCATCATCCGCAAGGCCTTCGACCGCAAGGCCTACGGCCAGGAGCGCGTAGGCTGCGACAGCATCACCGGCGTGGCTCCCCTGCGATGGAACTTCACGGCTGCCACCACGCCAGTCCGCGCACGCCAACTCTGCACACCATGGGTCAGCGACGGCACACTCACGCGCTGCAACCTCCTCACCATCGACCCCCAGGACACACCCGGACGACCCCACTACAAACCCGTCACGCAGCAGTACAAGGACTCCATCAAACCCTACATCAAGCGCCTCAACGAGGCCCAGGGACTCATCCTGTGCCCCAAGGCTGAGAAACTGATCAAGCGACTGGAGCAGCAGACCGATGACGCTATCGCTGCCACCGACAGCCAAGCCCTGACCACCTTCGCCTCGCGCGCCCTCACCATTGCCTACTTCAAGGCCATGATAATCTACATCATGCAGGGCAGATGGAGCCGCGACATCGAGGCCTACGTCGAATGGTCGCTGCGGCGCGACCTCTGGGTGAAGCTCCACTACTTCGGCCAGAAGATGGAGGACGACATCGAGACGGAACAGAACATGCAGACCTACCACCCTCGCGACGTCCTGCAGGCCCTGGGCAATCCCTTCAGCGAAGACGAGTTCTGCCAGAAACGCCGCGAACTGGGCCTGCGTGGCGACTACAAGGAGCACCTGAAGAAGCTACGCCAACGCAAGAAGATATACTTCGACGACACCATACGGATGTACGTCAAGAACGTGGCCTGAAGCGCGCACACGCTTAACTTACAAGAAAATGTACCCCTATGTGGACAGTCATCAAAGTAAAATGTTTCCCGACCTCGTCGGTGTGGGGGGACAGGGGACAGGGGGACAACCCCTTCCCCTCCACCCACCTGACGAAGTCATGACCTTCTGGTTGCAATATATTTCATTCTTCACATATCAGGCGGGCCATGTCGTTGAGCATGAGGCACTGGCTGCGACGGATGGTGGTGCACTCGTTGTGGTGCTCCCAGGGAGCCAGCAGCAAGAGCTGACCGCGGGCACAGGCCTCCATGCGCTGACCGCCGGGCTTGGCCAGTTCCGTGAAGCCGTTCTCCTGCAGTATGACGAGCGGCAGTCCCTCGTCGAAGGCCCGTCGCATGATTTGTTTCTCCCCTCGGGAGATGCAGGGCGAAACCAGCACGGCACCCTGTCGGGCCTGGGACAGCAGAGCGGCGGCCGTGGCGGCTATCTGCTCGTCAGTGAGGCTGCGCGAGCACTGCACCTGCAGGCGCACGGGACGGCTGAGCAGGAAGCGGTTGCCGATGGCCGAGAACTGCTGCCCTCCCACCACGAGACCCCGCTGCACGCGAAACAGGTCGGGGTGCTCCCGCTTCATCAGCAGTCGCCGCGGGTTGTCGCGCAGGTATTGGAGCCAGCGCTGCAGCTGCCCCTCGCGCAGCAGCAGTTTGTCGTTGAAGCCCGGGGCAAAGAGCAGACCGTGGTAGCGGTCCTTTGGGGGCCGGGGCGGCTGTTGGGTCTGTTGCGACTGTGTCGCAACACACAGGACGGGCGAGGCGCCCTGAGCGGCAGGGAAGAGCCTGCGGTAAGCGCGGTTGCAGCCAGTCTTGAAGCCGCGAACCACGCGGCTGAGGTCCTTCTCCATCTGCTCGCGGACAAAGAGGATGCCATGCAGGTGGTCGGGCATCATCTGCAGGGCAATGATTTCTATCTCAGGGTAATAGCGGGGAATGCCCCACCATTCGTCGCTCACCTGACGGCCCAGCTCGCTGAGTTCCATGCAGGGCGCCTCGGGGCTGCCCTCTGGCGCATCGCTGCAACCCGTCACCCGGCCAAAGAGCGGACGCCGTCCCTCCACGACCATCGTCAGCATATACATCATGCGTCCTCGGTAGTCGTGGTCGAGGCAACGCCTTTGCATCGATGGCTTCTTCTCGCCCGCAAAGGCCTTCTGGCTTTCGTACACCTCGCGCTTCATGCAGACAAAGATAAACATTTTCATTCATTCTGCCTACTTTTATTTGTTTTTTCCTCACTTTTTCGTATCTTTGCAGCAAGTTCCGATGGGAGAACTCTGAAACCACTTTGTTTTAATCCATAAAGCCGAGGGGCAACGGCATATAAGGCCCCCAGAAAATGATAAAGAAGAAACTACTGTTGACGTGCATGGCCGTGCTATTGGCCAACCTGGGCACCACGTTCAACGTCAGCGTCTATGCCAAGCGCCACGGCTACAAGAACTCCGACGCCGCCACGCTCGTCGTCAACATGCCCCTCGTGGGCGACATGAACGAGGACGGCATCATCTCCGTCTCCGACGTCACGTCGCTCGTCAACGTGCTCGTGGGCAAGGATAACACCAAGAAACAATAACCACACCGACATACTATGGGCTTTTTCAGTATATTCTCTAAGAAGAGCAAGCAAGAGCAGGCAGAGACCCTCGACAAGGGCCTGGAGAAGACGAAGGAATCCTTCTTCGGTAAACTCACGCGCGCCGTGGCAGGCAAGTCGAAGGTAGACGACGACGTGCTGGACAACCTGGAGGAGGTGCTCGTGACGAGCGACGTGGGCGTGGACACCACACTCAACATCATCCGACGCATCGAGGAACGCGTGCAGCGCGACAAGTACGTCACCACCAGTGAACTCAACTCCATCCTCCGACAGGAGATAGCCGCACTGCTCACCGAGAACAACACCTCCGACACCGAGGGATTCCAAATACCCACCGACCGCAAGCCCTACGTCATCATGGTAGTAGGCGTCAACGGAGTGGGCAAGACCACCACCATAGGCAAACTGGCCTACCAATTCCGTCAGGCCGGACTGAAGGTGGTGCTCGGAGCCGCCGACACCTTCCGCGCAGCAGCCGTAGAGCAAATCGTCATCTGGGGCGAGAGGGCCGGAGTGCCCGTCGTCAAGCAGCAGATGGGCAGCGACCCCGCCAGCGTGGCATTCGACACCCTGCAGAGCGCCGTGGCACAGGGGGCCGACGTCGTGCTCATCGACACCGCCGGACGCCTCCACAACAAGCGCGGACTCATGGACGAACTGTCGAAAATCAAGCGCGTCATGCAGAAGGTGGTGCCCGACGCACCCCACGACGTCATGCTCGTGCTCGACGGCTCCACGGGGCAGAACGCCTTCGAACAGGCCAAGCAGTTCACCGCAGCCACCGACGTCACCTCCATGGCCATCACCAAACTCGACGGCACCGCCAAGGGAGGCGTAGTCATCGGCATATCCGACCAGTTCAAGATTCCCGTCCGATACATCGGACTCGGCGAGGGCATGGAAGACCTCCAGCCCTTCAACCGCCTCGACTTCGTCAATTCCCTCTTCAAATGACGCCCCAGACCATCGACCTCATCACCCTCGGCTGCTCCAAGAATCTGGTGGATTCGGAACGCCTGATGCTGCAGCTGGAAGCCGCAGGCTACCGTGTTACCCACGACAGCCCCGATCCCCAGGGCGACATAGCCGTCGTCAACACCTGCGGATTCATTGCCGATGCACAGGAGGAGAGCATCAACACCATACTCTCCCTGGCACAGCGCAAGACCCAGGGCCACCTCCGTCGGCTCTACGTCATGGGCTGCCTCTCCGAGCGATTCATGCACGAACTCCAGCAGGAGATACCCGAGGTCGACAAATACTACGGCAAGTTCGACTGGGACCAACTGCTGGCCGACCTGGGCCACACCTACCGCTCCGACCTGGCCCACCAGCGCCACCTGACCACACCGCGGCACTATGCCTACCTGAAGATTTCCGAGGGCTGCGACCGCCATTGCAGCTACTGCGCCATACCCATCATGACGGGACACCACCACAGCCGCCCCATGGAGGACATCCTCCAGGAGGTGCGCTTCCTCGTCTCGCAGGGCGTCTGCGAGTTCCAGGTCATCGCACAGGAGCTCACCTACTACGGCCTCGACCTCTACCATCGGCGCACCATAGCCCAACTGGTAGAGGCCATCGCCGACATACCCGGCGTGCGTTGGATTCGCCTCCACTATGCCTATCCCACCGACTTCCCTATGGAACTCCTGCGCGTCATGCGCGAAAGGGATAATGTATGCCGTTACCTCGACATTGCCCTCCAGCACATCTCCGACAACGTCCTCCGCGCCATGCGCCGCAACATCACGGCCGAACAGACACGGCAACTCATCCAGGACATGCGACGCGAAGTGCCCGGACTGCACCTGCGCACCACACTCATGGTGGGCCATCCCGGCGAGACGGAGGACGACTTCCAGCAGCTGCTCGACTTCGTCCGCTGGGCACGCTTCGAGCGCATGGGCGCCTTTGCCTACAGCGAAGAGGCCGGCACCTACAGCGCCCAGCACTACACCGACGACATCCCCGACGAGGTGAAGCAGGCACGTCTCTCACGCCTCATGCGGCTCCAGCAGCGCATCTCGGCCGAAGTGCAGGAGCAGAAGGTGGGGCAGGAGATGACCGTCATCATAGACCGCCAGGAGGGAGAATACTACATCGGCCGCACCGAGTTCGACTCGCCCGAAGTAGACCCCGAGGTGCTCATCAGCGCATCGGAGAGTGCTGACGTCGTGCCCGGCCGCATGTATCGCTGCCGCATCACGTCGGCCGACGACTTCGACCTCTACGCCACCATCACGGCTGCCCTCTGAGGCACACACGCTTACTCACCCTTTCCTATGAATCAAGAACATACACCCAGAAAGATATATTTACCATGAATAATAAGGAATTTGTCAGCCAACTGGCCAGCCGCACGGGTTTCACCGTCAAGGAGACCGCAGCACTCATGGCGGCACTGACTGCGGAGATGGCCGCCCAACTCGAGGAGGAGAACACCGTCAACATCTTCGGCTTCGGCTCATTCGAGGTCCGCAAGAAGCTGGAGCGCGTGGTCATCAACCCCGCCACCAAGCAACGCATGCTCATCCCCCCCAAGATGACCCTTAGTTTCAAGCCCAGCGTAACGCTCAAAGATAAGATGTAGAAGCCTATGGAAAAGATTACACTTTCAGAACTGGCCGATGCCTTGGCCAAGCGCAAGGCACTGAGCAAGAAGGACGCCGAAACCTTCGTGCGCGTCGTCTTCGACACCATTCGCGAATACCTCTTCAGCGACGAACTGGTGAAGGTGAAGGGACTGGGCACATTCAAACTGGTGCAGGTGGACAGCCGCGAGAGCGTACACGTGGGCACCGGCGAGCGCATCGTCATCGACAGCCACTCCAAGGTCACCTTCACGCCCGACAAGTCCTTGGCCGACTGCGTCAACCGCCCCTTCGCTGCCTTCGAGACCGTCATCCTCAACGACGAAACCAGCACCGAGGACATGGAGCGCATAGATCCCGTCATAGAGCCCGAACCGGAACCCGAAGCAGAACCTGTTGCAGAGCCTGTTGCAGAGACGATTGCGGAAACGATTGTGGCACCCGAGCCTGAGCCGACGCCTTTCGTAGAGTCCGAGCCCGAACCGATAGCCGAGCCAGAACCTATTGCCGAGCCAGAGCCGGTTGTGGTTGTTACACCTGAGCCAGAGCCGGAACCTATTGTAGAGCCCGAGCCGGAACCAGAGCCTATTGTAGAGAATATCCCCGAACCCGTAATAGAAGACGAGCCCGAGCCCGTCGTTGAGGACGTCCCCGAGTCCGTCGTTGAACCAGAGCCCGAACCGGAGCCTGTCATTGAGGACGTTCCTGAGCCCGAACCAGTTGTAGAACCCGAACCCATAGTTGAGCCCGAGCCCGTCCGCGTGATGGAGCCCGAACCTTCCGTACCGCAGAAGAACGGAGGCAGCACCAAGTGGTTGTTGTGGCTCCTTCTCCTGTTGCTATTGGTCGGTGTGGGCTATTGGCTGAAGACAAACAATATGTTCAACTTTCCTGCCAAGAAGTCGAATCCCGAACTGGTGGCCCAGCAACCCGAACAGACAACTGCCCAGCAGCCTGTGCCCGCGCCTGCCAAGGACACCACCGACGTGGCCCAACCCGACACGCTGGCTAAGCCCGATTCTGTTGCCACACCTGCCACTCCCTCTGCGACTGCAGCACCTGCCACCCCCTCTGCCATCGCCACGAAGGCCGATGCCGAGAAGCTGGCCGCCGACTATCCTCAGATAGAGAACGGCGAGTACTGGATAACGGGATTGAGCACTGTGCACGTCCTGGCCAAGGGCGAGGACCTGTCCGTCCTGGCCAAGAAGTATTACGGAGATAAGCGACTGATTAGCTACATCATACGCATGAATCACTACACCAATGCTCGAGCCAACAATCTGTTCGTCGGAGCAGAGGTGAAGATTCCCGAACTGGTGAAGCGATAGGCAAGCGAAAGATTAAAGGATAAAGAAAAATCGGGGTAGGATAGTGTAGCGCTATCTTACCCCGATTAGTTTGTGGGTCTGCAGGCTGAGGTGCCACTTGGGATGTTCCAGGATGTAGGCAATCGTCTGGCTCAGTAGGGCAGCGTTGCGTTGGGCATCCCCGGTGTCGCAGGGTTGCAGGCTATGCACCTTGGCACAGAACATGCGGTCGTAGGGCTCCATGTCTTGCCCTTCCTTTTCGTACACCACCTTCAGTTCGTCGGGCCGTAGCACCACGGTACGGCTGAGCACCTTGGGCGAGCAGGTCACCCAGTCGATGCCCTGCGGCAACGGGCACGTACCGTTGGTCTCAATCTGTACGTAGAAACCGCGTTGGTGCAACGCCTCCACCAGTGCCCCCAACTCGGGCTGCAGGGCAGGTTCGCCACCCGTGATGACCGCATGGCGAGGGCTGAACCGGGCTGCCGCATCGGCTATCTCCTCGATGCCCATCTCCTGACCGCTCTGGTGCTGCGTGTCGCAGAATGAGCATTGCAGGTTGCATCCGCTGGTGCGAATAAAGACCGAGGGCGTACCGGTATGGTACCCCTCGCCCTGTATGGAACAGAATATCTCGTTAATCTTCATCTACTTCGTACGAGGCTTCGTTGTTCTGGCTCTCCACGATGTCCACGCGGTAGGCATGCGGAATCTGTTCGCAAATCCATCGGGCCATGTTCTCTGCCGTGGGGTTGAAGGGCAGTATCTCGTTCAGATTGGCGTGGTCGAGCTTTTCGGCTATCTGCTGCTTGATGTGCGTGAAGTCCACCACCATGCCGTTCTCGTTCAGTTCGCGCGCCTTGCAGTATATGGTCACAATCCAGTTGTGCCCATGCAGCTGTTCGCACTTGCTGCGGTACGTCAGGGTGAGACGGTGGCTCGCTGATATTTCAAATGTCTTCTTTATGTAATACACGAATATGCAATTAAGAGTTAAGAATTAAGAATTAAGAATTGACGGTGCCTATTGGTTGTAGAAATGGGTGAAGGCACGGATGCAATAGTCGTGGTCGACCTGGCTGGCTGTCTCGCGACACGAGTGCATGGCCCAGATGGGGTTGCCCATGTCTACGCCCTGGATGGGCAGACTGGCGGCCAGGATGTTGCCCAGTGTGCTGCCGCCGGCCACATCGCTGTGGTTGACGAAGTACTGCACGGGCACTCCGGCCTCGCGGCATACCTCAGCAAAGACGGCAGCCGAATGGGCATCGGTGGCATACTTCTGCGCGGCATTGATCTTGATGACCGGGCCGCCACCCATGTGCGGATGGTTCGTGGGGTCGTACTTCTCCGAGTAGTTGGGGTGCCAGGCGTGTGCATTGTCGGCCGATACCATGAAGGCCTTCTCCACGGCGCGGTAGAATCCGTCCATCGTTTCGCCCTGAGCCAGCACCATGCGCTGGAGCAAGGATGCCAGGAAGGGACTGCCAGCGCCCTGCTTCGTCTGACTGCCCGTTTCCTCATTGTCGAAGATGGCCAGCACCTGCGTGGTCTCGGGAGCCTTGTCGGCTGCGAGCAATGCCTCCAGTCCGGCGTGCACCATCGACAGGTCGTCGAGTCGGCCGCTGGAGACGAACTCGTCGTGCAGTCCCAGGCGACAGGCGGGTTGGGCATCGTAGAGATAGAGGTCGAAGTCCAGTATCTCGAAGGGCTTTCCGTCCGATGTCTTGGCCAGTTCGTCGGTAAGCAGGTTCAGCAGCAGGTTGTCGCGTTCCAGTTCGTCGTTGATGATGGCCAACAGGGGCAGCATGTCCTTCTGCTTGCTCAGCTTCACGCCGTCGTTTACCTGGCGGTTGAAGTGGATGGCCAGGTTGGGGATGACCAGCAGGGGACGGCCGAAGTGCACCAGACGGGTCTCGGGATGCAGGGCATCCTTGCCACGCACGATGACGCGTCCGGCCAGGGACAGGGGACGGTCCATCCACGTACTGAGTATGGGACCGCCGTAGACTTCTGTGTTCAGTTTCACGATACCTTCCTGGAACATCTCGGCATGGGGCTTGATGCGGAACGTGGGCGAATCGCAGTGGGCACAGATGATGTGGAAACCACCGTCGGCCAGCGTCTGCCGACCCATGCGGAAGGCATAGACGGAAGAGTCGTTCTTCGTCACGAAATATCCCTTGCCAGCCTCGAGGCGGGGCATGGCTTCGCAGGGGTCAATGCGACGGAATCCGGCATCGGCGAGTTCCTTGGTCAGCGTCCTGACGGCCAGGAAGTTGACGGGCGAATTATCGAGGAATGTGAGTAAATCCATATTTTGTCTGTTAGTATATCGTTGTAGAGTTCCAGGGATAGAATTGGCGGTCGACGGAGAACGTGTTGAGGGCACGCTCCAGTTTGTCGCGCGTCAGGGGGATGTGGGCCATGCGGGCGCTGTCCAGTCCGATGTACTTCTTGAACTTCTGCGGCAGCCAGGTCCAATACTTCTGCACACTGTCCTCGTCCAGTTCCTCCAGACCGGCGTAGGCGATGATGACGGGCAGGTGGAAGCGATTGACACAACGCGAAATCTGCCAGTTGAGGATGTGGCTCTCGGTGTTGAGGACGGGACTTGCCACCACCAGCAGGTTGTCGGCCTCCTCCATGAGTTTCAGGAAGCGGCTCTTGGTGGTCGACTCCAGCAGATCGTCGTGTTCCGAGGAAAACTGTATCTCGTGCATGTTGACAAAGTGGAACCGGCTGGGATGGTTCTTTTCCCACTCTTTCAGCTGGCGAAAGGTGTGCATGTTGCTGTTCACCGTGTCCTGTACAGCATCTGCGTCGAAAGCAATATAAGTTCCTTTTGTTCTCATAGCATTAATGTGTGTGTTATCTGTTTGCATAACCTGCAGCGGACGGCGCTCAGAAGGGCAGATCGTCGAAATTGGGTGGCGTGGCATCGGGATAACTGTCGGGGAACAGTTCGGCCAGGCAGTTGTAGTCCTCGCGTTCGGCCTTCTGGCGGTAGTGGAGCGACTGCTCGGAGTGTCCCAGCTGGGCATAGCAGTAGGCCAGGTGGGAATAGACGTAGCCCGTGATGGTGGAACCCGGTCGGGAAGCCAGCAGTTCCAGGCGCTGAATGGCCATCTGGTAATTCTCTTGCTCCACCAGACAGCGTGCATCGAGATAGTTGGCCTTCTCGTCGTTGGGGAAGAAGGTGAGGAAGCGCATGTAGTAGTTGTGGGCCTCGTCGAGTTTCCCCATGTCGAGGAGTATGTTGGCACGCATCATCAGTCCCTCCGCATTGTCGGCGCTGATGGCCAGCAGGTAGTCGGTGGCCTCGAGGGCATCGTCGTACTTGTCGAGCCAAAGTTGGGCCTCTGCCAGTTGGAGCCAGGCCTGGGTGTCGAAGGCCAGCAGCGGCAGGTTGGGCATGAGCAGGTCTACGGCTTGCTGATACTCGTGGCGCTGGTTGTGCACCTCGGCCTGCAGGGCAAGGGCCTGAGTGTAGTCGGGATAGTCGTGACGCAATTGCAGCACCCAGGCGAGGGCCTTCTCGCTGAAGCCATAGTCCATGCACAGGGCTATGCTGTCGAAGAGGAATTCTGCCGCCTCGTTGTCGGCCAGCTCGGCATAGTGCTTGGAGAGGAGGTCGAAGGCACCCTGAGGCTCAGTGAAATAGAAGTGGAGCTCGGCCTGCAGGAAGACAACTTCGCGGTCCTCCTGGTCGGGGATGGCCTTGCAGATGCTCCAGGCCTTGTCCTTGTTGCCATAGAACATCTGCTGCCGGGACAGGAAAATTTGCGGGTCGACACTGTCGGGGTAGAACGACAGAGCGTACTGGATGCAGCGGTTGGCTTCATCCATGCGCTGGTTCATGGCGTAGTACTCTGCGATGTCGGTCAGCGTCTCGGAGTCGAGTTCGGCATCTGCCGACTCGCCCGTCTGCTGCATCTGCTCGTAGGCTGCCAGCGATGCTCGGAACTCTTCGTCTTGAAAATAGTTATAGTCTTCGTTCACTTCTTCCAGGTGTCTTTTAGTCCGACGGTCTTGTTGAAGACGGGATGTTGGGTGGTAGAGTCGGTGTCGACATTGAAATAGCCGATGCGTTGGAACTGCAGGTACGAGAGTGCAGGCAACGTTGCGGCGAAGGGCTCGATGTAGCACTCGGTCAGTACCGTGAGGCTGTCGGGATTTATCATCTGTCGCATGGCTGTGACGGCATCGCACTGTTGTGCTTCGCGTATGGCAGCCATCTCGTCGCGGGGGTTCTCCACCTTCCAGAGGCGGTCGTAGAGGCGTACCTCGGCCTTGACAGCATCGTGGCAGCTGACCCAGTGGAGGGTCTTGCCCTTAATCTTGCGGTCGGCACCAGGCAGTCCGCTGCGTGTCTCGGGGTCGTAGGTGCAGTAAATGGTGGTGACGCGTCCCTCGCTGTCGACGTCGCAGGGATGGTCCTCCAGGCACTGGATGATGTAGGCATTCTTCAGGCGTACCTCCTTGCCGGGAGCCAGGCGCATGAACTTCTTCTCGGCCACCTGCTGGAAGTCGTCGCGCTCTATCCACAGTTCGCGGCTGAACTCTACCTGGTGTGTGCCGTCGGCTTCGTTCTCAGGATTGTTGATGGCTGTCAGCATTTCAGTCTGTCCCTCCGGATAGTTGGTGATGACCACCTTGACAGGGTCGAGCACTGCGCTGACGCGTATGGCGCGACTGTTGAGGTCGTCGCGAACGGCACTCTCCAGGAGAGCCATTTCGTTCAGGGCATCGTAGGTGGTATAGCCTATCTTGTCGATGAACTTCTGGATGCTTTCGGGGGAATAGCCGCGACGGCGGAATCCGCAGATGGTCGGCATGCGTGGGTCGTCCCATCCGCTGACCATACCTTCATTGACAAGTGCCAGCAGGTTGCGCTTCGACATCAGCGTGTACGAGAGGTTGAGTTTGTTGAACTCAGTCTGACGCGGGCCCTGGTATCCTTCAGTTTTCAGAGTTTCTAAGGTTCTCAGGGTCTTTAGGGATTCTGCGGATTCGGGGGTGGAGAGCCACTCCTTCATCCAACCTACGAACAGGTCGTAGAGGGGACGGTGCTCCACAAACTCCAGTGTGCAGAGCGAATGGGTGACGCCCTCCAGGTAGTCGCTCTGTCCGTGAGTGAAGTCGTACATGGGGTAGGCGTTCCACTTATTGCCCGTGCGTATGTGGGGAATGTTCAGCACGCGATAGATGAGCGGGTCACGGAAAAGCATGTTGGGGTGCGCCATATCAATCTTGGCCCTGAGCACCAGTGTGCCAGGTTCGCACTTACCGCTGTTCATGAACTCGAACAGTCGCAGGTTCTCCTCGACGGGGCGGTCACGGTAGGGGCTGTTGGTGCCGGGGGCTGTGGTGGTACCCTTTTGCTGGGCTATCACCTCGGCGCTTTGTTCGTCGACATAGGCACGTCCCTTTTGTATGAGCCATACGGCAAAGTCCCACAGCTGCTGGAAGTAGTCACTGGCGTAGTAGATGTTGGCCCATTCGTAGCCCAGCCATTTGATGTCGTGCTCAATGCTGTCGATGTATTCCGTGTCCTCCTTCTGGGGGTTGGTGTCGTCGAATCGCAGATTGCAGACGCCGCCGTAGCGTTTGGCAGCACCGAAGTCCATGGCAATGGCCTTGGCATGGCCGATGTGGAGGTAGCCATTTGGCTCTGGCGGGAAGCGAGTCTGCACTCTTCCTCCGTTCTTACCCTCGGCCAGGTCGGCCTCTATTTTCTGCTCAATGAAGTTCAGTGAGCGCTTCTCTGTATTCTCAGTACGTTCTTCAATAACCATAATTATATAGGTATATATTTATATTTAGGTGCAAAGATACGAATTAGTGAGCGAAATCGCAAATAAGTTATCATTTTTCGTGAAAAAGCGTGCATTTCGGACGTGGAAATGCGAAATATGTTTTATAACATGCAAATTTATTTGGTATTATCTTCTAAAAGACCTAATTTTGCACCAGTTATTCTAAAACAATCTTTTTACCTTAAAAACTAATACCTATTAGAAAAGGCTGAGTCGTGAGATTCCGGCCTTTTTTATTTTTTATAGGTTTCCACGAGGTTGCAATAGAATCCCAGTTTGTATAGATTAAATATGTAAACGGATGGTTTACTGCTTGTTAGGTTGCTCAGCATAGTTCTTTTTGCATGGCGGAAGGCATAGGCCAAAAGGCGTGGCAGACCACAATGATCGAGGCGCTTGTAGGTCTCGAGCATCCGTGATTTGTTGCCGATACGGTCGCGTATGTCATAAAGGGTCTTCATGGCTTCTTCCGTCTTTCGGAGAAAGATTTCATTGCTTTCTAAGTCTCCGTTGATGAGTGGGTTATCGATGTGAAGAACCCCGATGCCCTCGTCTTCCAACTGTCGTCCCAGCAGGGTGTCCTCGTAACCGTAGCGTGTGATGCTTTCGTCGAAGGGGTGGGAGAGTGCCAACTGGCGTGGCAGGAGTATGTTGAAGGTGCGCAGACTGTCGTATGGTGACCGATTGCGCCGTTTGGCGGTGAAGTGTGGTTCGCAACTCTTTTCATACCTCCAACGCAGCGATACCTCGGGGCTGGGCAGACGGTCGGGGTGGAGAATTCCACCACATACCACACCCTCTGTGGGCAGGCAGTTGAGATATTGCTGTAGGAAGTCGTCGCGTTCCACCTGGGCATCGCTGTCTACGAAAAGCAGGTAGTCGCCCTGAGCCATCTGTGCCAGCCGGTTGCGTATGCGGGCACGTCCCAAGTTGTGATCCGATTCCCAGTAGACAACGTTGCTTAGCCCCATCAGACTGCGGTTGCTCTGCTTGACCTGCATGTCGCTGCTTCCGTCGTCAGCCACCACTATTTCAGACCCTTCGGGCAATTGCCTGCGAAGAGCGCGCACCAACTGGGTGCAATCTTGGTTGAAGGTTGGAATCAGTACGGAAAGTTTCATGGCTGCAAAATTACAAAATAATTCACAATTCACAATTCACAATTCAAGAAAAATGCGTAACTTTGCCTTTGCTATGGCACCATTGGCAGAAAGAATGCGCCCAACGTCGCTCGACGACTACATCGGACAGAAGCATCTGGTCGGTGAGGGAGCCGTGTTGCGTAGGATGATAGAGTCGGGGCGTGTCAGCAGTTTCATCCTCTGGGGACCTCCCGGAGTGGGCAAGACCACGCTGGCCAGTATCATAGCTCATCAGTTGCAAACTCCCTTCTATACGCTGTCGGCCGTGACCAGTGGCGTGAAGGACGTGCGCGAAGTGGTGGAAAAGGCTAAGCAGAACCGCTTCTTCAATACGTCCAGTCCCATATTGTTCATCGACGAAATACATCGTTTCTCCAAATCGCAGCAGGACAGTCTGCTGGGAGCAGTGGAGCAGGGCACTATCACCCTCATCGGGGCCACTACGGAGAATCCGTCGTTCGAGGTTATCAGGCCGTTGCTGAGTCGTTGCCAAGTGTATGTGCTGAAGAGCCTGGGCAAAGACGACTTGCTAGAACTGGCGCACAGGGCCATAGAAAAGGATGTCGTGCTGCGTGAACTTCAGTTTGAGCTGAAAGAAACGGAAGCCTTGCTTCGGTTTAGCGGTGGCGATGCCCGCAAACTGCTGAATATACTTGACCTCTTGTCCGAATCGGCCACTCAGGGGACTCCACTTGTCGTTACAGACCAATTGGTGACGGAGCGCCTGCAGCAGAATCCGCTTGCTTACGATAAGGATGGGGAAATGCACTACGACATCATCTCTGCCTTCATCAAGAGCATTCGTGGCAGCGACCCCGACGGAGCGCTATACTGGTTGGCACGGATGATTGAAGGGGGCGAAGACCCTGCCTTCATAGCTCGCCGTCTGGTAATCAGCGCAGCGGAGGATATTGGGCTGGCCAATCCTAATGCCTTGTTGCTTGCCAATGCAGCCTTTGATACGGTCATGAAGATAGGTTGGCCCGAGGGACGCATTCCACTTGCCGAGGCTACGGTATATTTGGCAGCCAGTCCCAAGAGCAACAGCGCATATATGGGCATTAACGATGCTCTGGCAGAAGTGCGACAGTCGGGCAACCAGCCTGTCCCATTGCACCTGCGCAATGCTCCCACTTCGTTGATGAAGGAACTGGGGTATAGCGAGGGCTACAAGTATGCCCACGACTATGAAGGAAACTTTGTGGAACAGCAGTTCTTGCCTGATGCACTCAAGGATGCTCGCTTCTGGCAACCACAGCGCAATGCAGCCGAGGACAAACTGGCCGAACGGATGCGTCGTCTATGGGGCGACAGGTTCAGTGGAAAATAATCGAGTATTTTATGACCTTCGTTTCGTGTGGAGGCACGATGTTCGTCCAGGGTCGGTTTGAGAACTCGCCTTGGTAGTCGAATCGGTCGCAACATCCCCACCAGGGTTCGATGCATACAAATGGGGCACAGCCTCCGTTGGGTGCCCAGAGAGCAAGGATGGGACTGTCGAAACGGACTGTGGCCACGGGCTCTTTCTTCCTATTTAATAACGTGCACTCGCGCGCGATACCCCGTGAGTCGAGGATCGTGTCGCAGTCGAAGGTGTGGTCGGTGATTGGCAACTGGCGATGGGCATCGAGCGGTACATCGAACGAACCCTCCGGCCAAAGCAATCCGCCCGGTTTCAGACCATTGCCCACCAGCTTGTCCGAAACGTCGAACATGAGATAGGCATGCACATCGTCGTCGGCACTGAAGTCAGGCAGATTGAATGCGGGGTGTGCTCCCAAATGGAAGGGTAGCGGTTGGTCTGCCGGGTTCTCTATCTGAAATTCAACCTCCAGCTGATTCTCTGCGAGTCGATATGTGATGCGCAAAAGGAACGGGAATGGATAGTGGGCGATTGTGTCCTCATTGGCCGCAACATGGAAGGTCATGCTGTGGGCATCAAGTTGCGAGAACTGGAAGCACATCTCTTTCACCAGACCATGCTTTGGCATCGAATAGGTTGTGCCTCGGTGGCAGATGGTGCCGTTGTTCACACTTCCCACGGTGGGGAATAGGATGGGCGATTGGCCCTCCCAATACTTGGGGTCGCCTTGCCACAGGTATTCTGTCTGGTCGCTATTGCGTTTGATGCTGCGCAGTTCCGCTCCCTTTTCGTCAACGCAGATGGCGAGTTTTGTGTTTTGGAGGTAGTGCTTCATGTTCAGTTGGGTTCATTGGACAAATCAAGCCCTGGTCTTTTTCTGGCCAGGGCTTGTTCTCTTGAGGAAACTTCCGAATCACTTCTTAACCTGTGCCAAGAACTCCTTGCAGGGCTTGAATGCAGGGATGTTGTGGGCAGGAATAACCAGAGTGGTGTTCTTTGAAATGTTGCGTGCAGTCTTCTGTGCACGCTTTTTCAGGATGAAACTACCGAATCCGCGCAGGTAGACAGCTTCCTCTTTGGTGAGACTTTCTTTAATGGTTGCCATCATGCCTTCAACACATGCCAGCACTGTTGGCTGGTCAACACCGGTCTTGTTCGAAATCTCCTTTGTCAACTCTTGCTTTGTCATTACACGTACGTATTTTTAGGTTATTTTTTATGTAAATATATTCAGTTTTGTCCGATTTATATTTGAATGCGATACAAAGATAGTATTTTTTTTTCTTACATTGTCCTTCTTTTCGCTTTTTTTTGTGAAAATATGTCCAAAAAAGTGTTTTTATGCCAAAATTGAGTTTATATTCCGTTACATTCCTCTATCCATGCGTCTGCACAGGCATCGCTGGGCATTCGCCAGTCGCCTCGTGGACTGAGTGCGATAGTACCTACTTTGGGGCCGTCGGGCAGGCACGAACGTTTGAACTGTTGTGCGAAGAAACGGCGGTAGAAAGTGGTTAGCCATTTCTTGATAGTTTCCTCTGTGTACTGGGTGCCGAATGCGGCTCGGGCCAGGAAGAATATCTTGCGTGGATGGAATCCGTTGCGCAACATGTGATAGAGGAAGAAGTCGTGCAGCTCGTAGGGGCCCACGAGGTCTTCGGTCTTCTGCTGTATGTTGCCGTCGGCATCGGCCGGGATGAGCTCGGGGCTTATGGGCGTGTCTACGATGTCAAGCAATGTGTCGCGCGTTATGGTGTCGGTTATGGTGTTCGCAGCCCAGCGCACCAGGTGGCGGACAAGTGTCTTCGGCACGGATGCGTTGACGCCATACATCGACATGTGGTCGCCGTTGTACGTGGCCCAGCCCAGTGCCAGTTCAGACAGGTCGCCAGTGCCGATGACGAGTCCGTTCATCTGGTTGGCGGCATCCATTAGTATTTGCGTACGCTCGCGTGCCTGACTGTTTTCGTAGGTCACGTCGTGCTGTTCGGGGTCGTGACCGATATCCTTGAAGTGTTGCAGACAGGCTTCCTTAATGTTGATTTCGCGTATGGTGATGCCGAGCTGTTGCATCAGCCGTATGGCGTTGGTGTACGTGCGGTCGGTTGTTCCAAACCCTGGCATGGTGATGCCGATGATGCCTCGGCGGCTCTTGCCGAGTTTGTCGAAAGTGCGGGCGCAAACCAGCAAGGCCAGTGTGGAATCCAGACCTCCGGAAATGCCCAGCACCACAGTCTCGCAGTTCGTGTGCACGATGCGCTTGGCCAGTCCGTCGCATTGTATGCTGAAGATGTCCTCGCAGCGTTGGTCGCGGCCTGCACCTTCGTGTGGTACGAAGGGTAATGGGTCGATGCTTCTGGTCAGGGCCAGGCTCTCCTGCATTACACTTGCCGATTCGGCTACATGCATGGTTTCGCCCTTGTGCATGGCTATGCTAGCGTTGAAAGTGGTGTTCTTCCGCCGTTCGTTGCGCAGGAACTCCACGTCAATCTCGCTTATCACCATCATCTCTTCTATGGCGTGCCTGGGTGCTTCGGCCAGTATCTTTCCATTTTCGCAGATGAAGGCCTTGCCGCTGAATACCACGTCTGTAGTGCTCTCGCCGAAGCCGCAACTTGTGAAGACGTAGCCAGCCAGGAGGCGTGCACTCTGTTGGTTGACCAGTGTGCGCAGGTATTCGTACTTGCCGGCGCAGTCTGTGTCGGCGCTCAGATTGAAGATGATGTCGGCACCTTGCAGGGCCATAGCCGAAGAGGGCGGAATGGGGGCCCAAACGTCCTCGCATATCTCTATGCCGAAGGTGCAACTGGGGGTTTTGAACAATTGGCGGTTAGACAATAGTACCTGCTGACCGCAGATGAGCACATTGCCCTCTCCGGCATCGGGGGCCGGCACAAACCATCGGCGTTCATAGAATTCCTTATAGTTAGGCAGGAAAGTCTTGGGCACAAGTCCCAGCAGTCTGCCTTTCTGGAGTACGGCAGCACAGTTCATCAGTCCGCCGGCAAAGCTTACGGGTATGCCCACGATGCAAATGATGTTCATCGAGCGTGTGAAGTTCATCAAGCTGATGAGCCCCATTTCGGCCTCGTCTAGCAGCGTCTGCTGAAAGAAAAGGTCGCCGCAGGAGTACGACGTTATGCAGAGTTCCGGGAAGACTATGATTTCTACTCCTTGGCCATTGGCCTGCAGGATTTGTGATTCTATCTGTTCGACGTTGTATTTTGGGTCGGCCACTCTCACACTGGGTACGGCCGCTGCCACCTTAACGAAGTTGTAGTTCATAGATCCGTATTTTAAGGTTCTGGGCTCTCTTGGGGGGAGGGAGGAGCGACAGACGGGACTCGAACCCGCGACCCTCGGCTTGGGAAGCCAATGCTCTACCAACT
>CAMOUQ010000038.1 GCA_946626595.1 uncultured Prevotellaceae bacterium
CGCTCCGCTCCCTCACACACACAATAAAAGCAATTTAAACAATACCTTGAGCCATCATAGCTTTGGCAACCTTCATGAAGCCGGCGACGTTGGCACCCTTCACGTAGTTGACATAGCCGTCGGGCTCAGTGCCGTACTTCACGCAGTTCTCATGGATGTTCTCCATAATCCAGAGCAACTTGGCGTCAACTTCCTCAGCCGACCAGCTCAGGCGCTCTGAGTTCTGCGACATCTCCAGACCGCTGACAGATACGCCACCGGCATTCGAAGCCTTACCCGGAGAATAAAGAATCTTGGCCTCCTGGAACACACGAATGGCACCTGGTGTGCTGGGCATGTTGGCACCCTCGGCTACGGCAATAACGCCATTGGCCACCAGAGCCTTAGCCTGCTCCTCATTCAGTTCGTTCTGGGTTGCGCAAGGCAGAGCGATGTCGGCCTTCTCGAACCAAGGCTTTGCACCATCGCCAACGTACTTGGCTGTGGGGTACTGTTCAACATACTCGCGGATACGGCCACGATAGAGGTTCTTCAGTTCCATGATGTAGTCGAGTTTCTCGCGGTCGATGCCATCGGGATCATAGATGTAACCGTCAGAGTCACTCATGGTCATAACCTTACCACCCAACTGCAGCACCTTCTCGGCGGCATACTGTGCCACATTACCAGCACCAGAGATCAGCACCTTCTTACCCTCGATGGTGTCGCCCTTGGTCTTCAGCATAGCACGCAGGAAGTAAACAGTACCGTAACCAGTGGCCTCGGGACGAATCAGCGAACCGCCGAATTCCAGACCCTTACCAGTCAGGACACCAGAGAAGTCGCGGGTCAACTTCTTGTACATACCAAACATGTAACCAACCTCACGGCCACCTACGCCGATGTCACCAGCGGGAACATCGATGTTGGGACCAATGTGGCGTGTCAGTTCCAGCATGAAGGCCTGGCAGAAGCGCATAACCTCAGCGTTCGACTTGCCGCGGGGGCTGAAGTCGGAGCCACCCTTACCGCCGCCCATGGGCAACGTGGTCAGGCTGTTCTTGAATGTCTGTTCGAAAGCCAGGAACTTCAGGATGCCCAGATTCACCGACGAGTGGAAGCGAATACCACCTTTGTACGGGCCAATAGCATTGTTGTGCTGGATGCGGTAGCCCATATTGGTTTGAATCTGTCCCTTGTCGTCCATCCAGGTCACACGGAACTGATAAACGCGATCGGGAATGCACAGGCGCTCGATGAGGTTCACCTTGTCAAACTCGGGGTGTTTGTTGTACTCTTCTTCGATAGTGCCAAGCACCTCTTCTACTGCCTGATGGTACTCAGGCTCGTTGGGGAAACGACGTTTCAAGTCTTCCAAAACTTTCTTTGCGTCCATAAAAACTAAATTAAAAATATCAATCTTTTACCTTTTCGACGACAAAGGTAACACATTTACACAAAACCACCAAATAATCTTACGAAAATATAGCAAAAACATGCAAAAAAGAGGAATCTGCCATAAATATGTAGACTATTATCCTCTATTGAAGCATTCCCCATACGGCAACAATATGGCAGACAGAGCCTGCCAAAACGAAGAAATGGAAGATGCTGTGCATGTAGGGGCGTTGGTGCATGGTGTAGAACAAGGCACCCGTGATGTAGCACACGCCCTCAGCCACTATCCAGGCGAAGGACTGGGGTATGGTGTCGACCAACGGCTTCAGAGCCACCAGGCACGACAAGCCCATAACGACGAAGCAGGCAGTCTCGAGATTGCTATGTTCCTTCAGCCGCACGAAACTCATCACCGTCCCAACGAGGGCACAGGTCCACACGAATGCGAACAAGGCCCACCCCCAGACCCCATGCTGTCGCAGGGCTATCAGGGTGATGGGCGAATAGGAACCGGCTATGTGCCAATAGATGGCCGCATGGTCGAATTTACGCATCACTTCCTTCGCCTTCCACGAACTGGGCAGCGCATGATAGACCGTCGATGCGACATACGACGAGAGCATGCCGAACAGATACAGCCAGATGCCAAACTCTGCCCAACCGTCGCCTTGGCGATAGACCCAGTAGAGGAATATGGCCCCCACCACGATGCCCAGCAGAATGCCTGCACCGTGGGACGTCGAGTTCAATATTTCTTCCTTCTTTGTATAATGTATTGCCACGTCTGATACAATATTATCGTATGGTCTGGTACAATATTATCTTCTTTGTCACTCCATAATAATGCCTTCCTTCTTCATGCCGTCGACCTTGATGACGAGCGGCTGGGGGAAGCGTACATGACGCACATAGTCGGTCTCGTGGATGGCTGGCTGACGGTCGAGCACGTCCTGACGATAGATGCCGTCGTCCATGTAACTGTTCACCGTGAAATAGGCCACTCCGAAGGAGGTCAGGTTCTGGAAGAAGTGTGTCCCCTGACTGGGGTCGACACGATAGTTATCCAGTCCGGCCTCCACGATAACTTTGGCTGCCGAAATGGCCGGCCACTTGACGGGCACGCCCAACCACGGGTCGCTCGAGCCCCATCGTCCTGGCCCGACAAGCACATAACTGCGCGATGCTGCCGTAGTATCACCGGCCGCCACAGCCTGATCGCGCTCGTTCAGGAATTCGCGGTTGATGCGTTCTATCTCCTCGGCAATGGTGGGGTTCTTGGAGGCCGAATACTGGTCGGTCTTGACATAGACCACATCGCAGACATCAGTGATGATACCGTGTCCGATGGCATTGTGCGAACGGATGAGGGCCTCATCGTCGGGTATTTCGCAGATGTCTTCGTCGAGTTGCATTTTGTTATCCACCATCGGACGTATCTGCAACAGATAGAAATCGCCCGTACGGTCGGGATTCAGCTTCACGGCCAGTTCTATCTCTACTGCCCTGCGCATCTCCTGCTGGCCGTACTGCATCGACAGGCTGAGCAGTTTGGGCAAGGGGAATGTTCCCTGCTGCAGCACTCCGCACATGGTAATGACCTTGCGTCCTCCCTCATAGATGCCGTCGCGGATAACCATGTCGTAGGGGTCGTAGGTCGAAGCCAAGCCTGCCAGGGACCCGTCCTTATCGGCCTCGCGGACGGGCAACTTCAACAGGTTGAATCCGTCGTCAACAGAAATTTCGGTCGACATATTCTTCAGGTCAAGGGCATAGAAGCGAGTCTGGGTCTCACGCAGAGCCATCTCCATCTCACTTGTCTGCAGCACCTTGTCGGGATGAGCCGGACAGACGCGCAGGTTCAGTCCGCCGTCTACGATGTACTTGCCCAGTCCCAACGCCAAGTTCACCACGCCCTCATCGGCCTGTTCGTCGCCAATGGGATAATAGTTGACCGAACGTGCCACGCCCGAGATATGAGGATAGAACCGGTCGCCATACTGTGTGCCCACCACTTCCTGCAGGATGACGGCCATCTTCTCCTGGTCGATGACGTTCGACGTGGCTGTCATATAGTCTTTCGATGCCCTGTAGAATACCGAAGCATAGACTCCCTTGATGGCCGACACCAGCATGTCAAGGCGTGCCTGCCGGTCGTCGCTGTACGGAATCATGTAGGTCGAATAGATTCCGGCAAAGGGTTGATAGTGGCTGTCTTCGAGCAACGACGAGGAACGTATGGCTATGGGCTGGCGAACGACATCGAGAAAGGCCAGCAGGTCTTCCTTCAGCGAATCGGGCAACTTGGCAGCCAGGAAGTGCCGAAGCACCTCCTCGTCACTGGCATTGCTCAGGGCGATGGGATAGAGTTCGTTGGCCTCCATGAATTGGTCGAAGATGTCGGTACATAGCACCACCGTCTTCGGTATCATCGTGTGAGCCCCAGGCTGTTGATTGAGGTCGGGATGGCGCTTGATGATGTGGTCGATGAATGCTATGCCACGTCCCTTGCCACCGAGTGAGCCCTCACCGATACGGGCAAAGTTGCTGTATCGATCGAAGCGGTCGCGATGGAAGACAGCCACCACGCCCTGGTTCTTCATCTTGCGGTATCGCACAATGGCGTCGAAGATAATCTGCCTATGAAGGTCGAGGTCGGGCGCTGCGTCCCATTTGATGTTTCTCAGGAACTCGGCTATAGGGAACAAAGCACGGCTGCCGAGCCAGCGCGACACATTGTTGTGCGAAACATGGTAGAGCAACGAGTCGGCCGGCACCGTGAATATGTTGTCCTGCAGGTCCTTCAAGTTGCGTATGCGGACAACCTCCTGCATGGTCTTCGGATCGCGGAAGATGAAGTCGCCGAAACCGAAGTAGTGGTAAACGAGATGCTGCAGGTCGACGGCCAGTTTCTTGGAGTTCTTGTCGAGGAACGATGCCCCATGTTCGCGGGCCTCCTTTGCCATCTCGGGTTCGCTGGACTCCATGATGAGAGGCAGGAATTCGTCTTCATGCCGGATGGCGGCCAGCAGGTCGAGGCCTGCCCGTGGGTCCTTCACGCCGCGTCGCGGAAAGCGGCAGTCGCTGATCACGCCCAACACGTTGTTCTTATGCTCGCTGTACAAGTTCCAGGCCTCTTCGTAGGTACGAGCCAGCACTATCTTTGGCCGGCCGCGCATGCGCAGGGTCTCCAGTTGCGAGTTCAGGGCCTCAGTAGCGAACGAAAGGCTCTGCTGTAGTACGAATTTGTAAAGATTGGGCAGAATGCTGGAATAGAAACGAATGTTATCCTCTACGAGCATGATCATCTGCACTCCGGCCTCCGTGTCGTGCTTCAGATTCATCTTGTCCTCAATCAGCTTGATGATGGAGAGCAGCAGGTCGGTGTTGCCCAACCAGCAGAAGACGTACTCGAAGATGCTGAGGTCCTCGTGCTCCATGCGCTTCGTGATGCCATGCGAGAAGGGGGTCAGCACCACGATGGGCACCTTGGGGTTCTTCTCTTTGATGTCGCGGGCAATGTCGAACACGTCATTGTTGTCCGTACCTGGCATACATATCACCAGTTCGAAGCTGGTACGCTTCAGCTCACGCTGAGCCTCCTCCTGCGAGGCCACCTGCACGAAGCGGGGCGGATAGCGCAGTCCCAGTTTGGCATACTCGTCGAAGATTTTCTCATCCACGCGTCCATCGTCCTCCAGCATGAAGGCATCGTAAGGATTGGCAATGAGCAGGACATTGAAGATACGCCGCCGCATCAGATTGATGAACTGCGTATCGCGCAACTCCAGCGAGTGTTCCTCCAGATTGATTTTCGTTTCTTCCATTACGTTCCAAAAAAACGAACGGGCGTGTCCGCGTCTCATGGTCACGCCCGTTCTATACCTATATTTATATTATCTGATTATCTTCTTTCCGTCGCGGATGTAAACGCCCTTGGCCAAGCGTTCCACACGTCGGCCGCTCAGGTCGTAGAGCGCATTGCCTGCCTGGGCATTGGTGGCCGTCTCGGGTGCCTTGATGCAGGTCGGTATTTGATGGCTCTCATAGTAGAGCGTAAAGTTGTCAATCTTGAACCATCCATAGCCGTTGCCCACTTCGTCGCCCGTGAAGGTGCGCTTGGGTTCGCCCAGTCGGCCGTCCAGATTATCGGTGCGGAAACCGATTGTGGCCGTTCCGCTCTCGTCGACGCCGAAGTGGAGGATGAGTGTTCTCAGCTGCTCGTGACCTTCATCCGTGGGGTTGTAGTCGCCATAGTTGATGAACTCGTAGCCCTCTTTCTCGTCCAGCAACAGTCCTTCAACATTTTGTTTGCGCCATGCCTGATAGATGTCGTCGGACGATGTGCCCTGAAGCCATTCGGGGTCGTAGTCGCCTTCTGCACCATAGAGGCAGATGACGTTCTGGGCAAATATGCGCTGCGTCGTCATGTTGTCGCCGGCCCAACTGTTACCGTCGGCCATGACGTCGGCCGTCAGCGTATAGGTACCAGGCTCCAGGCCTGTCAGGGTCTGAGAGAGTTCCACCGAAGGAATAGAGCTGTTCCAGATACCCCATACATGGGTGCCCTCGGTAGGCTGGTTCTTGCCTGCGTCGCCACTATTGATGGCACACCAGGCTGAAACGCCGTTGGCGCGGATGTCGTCGGCAGTCTCACAAACCACACCGTTCAGGCGCAGGGTCCAACCCGTTGGCGGAGCCTGCGTGCCGTCGCTGTTCACACCGCCTTGGGCACTGAGGTCCTCGAACGAACGGTTCAGAATCAGGTCACTGACATCGGCACCCTCATCGACACCGCTGCGCAGGCATTCCTGATAAGCCTCTTCCAGACGAGCCACGGCTGCTGCTATATCGCTAGGACGGTAGTCGCCATCGGAGTACTTGTCATTCACGTCGCCAATGACATCGGCATAGGCACCCGTGCCAACATAACCTGTCTCCTCGCAAACGGTCAGGCGCTCCCAGGCCTGTTCCAGGGCCTTGCCCAGAGGTTCGTAGGCCTTGACCTGTGCCTCAGCCTCACCCAACAGGGCTGCAAAGGCTGCAATACCCTCGTCGAGGTCTTCATAGTCGGTAGTCATCTTGTCGCGGAACTCGCTGTCCATGGGCTTAGCGGCTATTTCCTCAAGTTGTTCGCTCAGGTAGTCATAGAGGTCCTGAGCATCCTGCTCGATGTAGCCGTCCTTAGTGATAGTAAAGTTGTCGACCTTGAACCATCCGTCACCCTGTTCGCCGCTTTCGCGCAAGGCAGCACTGATGTCGCCATTGGTGCGCACACCGAAGGTCAGCGTGCCGTCGTAAACGTATGCACGGACACTCATTTCCTGCATCGTGCGGTCGTCGTTCACCACCGACAGGTCGGCATAGGTTTTGTATTCGCCAGGCAGTATGCCCTCTTCGTACTCAAACTCCGAAGCAAAGAGCGTGCTGTTGAGGTTACCGAACAGGCGCTGCGTGGTGCGGCGACGGTCTACCATCAGACCGGCCGTGATGGTGTACGTACCCTTTTCAAGGCCCGTGATGGTCTGACTGATTTCGTATTCGGGCACGTTGGGCATCCACAGGCCGAAGCCGTAGTTGCCGTCCTTGTATCCTGTGCAGTCGCTGTTGATGCCGTGCCAGTTCGACAGGCCTGCGGTGCTGCCTTCTTCCAGTTTGTTACCGTTCACATATACGTTCCATCCCGTGGGAGCGGGCTGGCAACCGCTGGTCTCATTGCCGTTCTGGCTCGACAGGTCTTCGAAACTCATGTTCTTGCCCATCGGCGTAATGTCGCCCAGACCCAGGCTGTAGTCGTTCATCACCTTCGTCAGAGCCTCCAGGGCTGCCGTCACGTCTTCTGCAGCCGTCTTCGTATTGAAGGCTTCCTTGGCAGCCTCTATGGCGCGTTCCAGTTCGGCAACGTCCATATTCTCGGCCTTTAGTATTTGATTGTACAGGTCTATCTTGGCTTGCAAAAGAGCCTTCATCTGGTCTATGAGTTCCTGAGAGAATTCCTCTGTCGACTCATAGGTTGGCAGTACGGCATTGAGCGAAGCCTGGAAGCCATCGGCATAGCCCTCGATGTTGCAATACTGACGCTCGTAGTTGTTCAGCTGGGCATAGGCATTACCTGCAAGCACGAAGGCAGGCACATCCTCTGCGAGGACGAAGGCCCAGTTCATGCTGGTGGAGTCGGCCATCACCTTCAGGTACAGGTCTCTCTCTTCGTCATAGACCTCAATGGGGGTCACGCCGTCCTCTTCGTACTTGATGCCGCCGTAGAAGTCGGGATACCACTGACCGCCATCGTTCGGCTCGTTGAATACGAAGTACTGACCGCCTGCATTCAAGTGGAGCAGCAGGCCCTGCGTGTTCAGATTATTGCCCTCCAAGGCCTGGATTTGATAGAAACCCGTGTGTATGCCCGGCAACAGTGCGAAATAAGCCGGTTCGAAGATGTCATTCTTTCCACCACGCAGGTTGTCCGTACCTCCGGGTACGCCCACATAGGTATAGGTCGTAGTGGGCTCTTCGCCATCCACGGCCGACACTTGTTCGCTGGTGGTGAAGAACCATGTGCCGTCCTCTGCCTGATGGGCCGTAAAGGCATAGTTAGCATAGTTGGAATCGTCCTTGCCCAGGAAGTAGTAGGCACCGTCCCAACTGGTACTCGACATGTAGCCCGTGGGCACAGCCAGGTTGCACAGCACATACTTGCCACCCTCCACGGGCGTCTGTGCCGGATACTTGGGATAACTGATGGCCATGACCATAGTGGCCACACCCATCATCAGGCTCATGAGAGCCATTCTCATGTAGTTTTGTTTCATAGTCTATTGGGTTAAAGGATATAACTTATCAGGCACAAATATACAAAAAACATTAAATCGACAAAAACAATTAACATGATTTAATAGCCATGACCTGCAAAATTATTCGCCGACGAGCCGTAAACGACATTATTCCAGGTCTCTGCGTATCATGCCGCTCACGACGAAGGTCACCACCGTGCAAAGGCACACGAAGACGAAGAAATGGAGGAAACCCATGGCATCGGCCAGCCATCCGGCCATCATGCCCGGCAACATCATGCCCAGTGCCTGGAAGGCCGTGCAGAGGGCAAACACCGACGTTGAGCGCTCGCCTCGCGAAAAGTAAACCAAGAAGAGCATATAGGCCGTGAAGCCAAAGCCATAGCCCAACTGTTCGGTGAAGACGCACAGGTTAATAATCCACAGACTCGTGGGCTGTGCATAGGCCAGATATACATACACCAGGTCGGGCAGCGATATGGCCATCACCATAGGCCAAAGCCAGCGACGCAGACCGTGCTTCGACACGAGCCAACCGCCCACGATGCCTCCGGCCAGCAGACCAATGACACCCAGCGTGCCATAGGCAAAGCCCACCGTGGCCGTGCCCAGTTCCAGACCGCCCTCAACCATGGAGCGCAGCATGAAGGGTTGGGCCATCTTGGCCAACTGAGCCTCAGGCAGGCGGAACAGTAACATAAACAGCACTGCCGCCCAGATGTGAGGCTTGGAGCAAAACGCCTTTACTGTAGCAACAAACGGCTGAACGATATAATTATTAATTTTTAATTCTTCATTTTTAATTTTCGTTTCTTCCATGCGTGGAAGGAACGTATAGTGCCAACCGGCCAAACCCACCATGATGGCCCCCATCAGCAGCATCGTGATGCTCCAGGCCAGGGGCACGTCGTAGCGGCTCTCCAACCATCCGGCCACCATCACCAGAATGCCCTGACAGAAGATGCTGCCGATGCGGTAGAATGTACTTCGTATGCCCACGTACAGCGCCTGGTCCTCCTGCGAGAGACTTAGGATGTAGAATCCGTCGGCTGCTATGTCGTGTGTAGCACTGCTGAAGGCCATCAGCCAGAAGAAGGCCAGCGACAGGCGCAGCCACATGGCCATAGGCAGCGACAGGGCCACACCGGCCAAAGCCGCCCCTACGAGCAACTGCATGGCCAGTATCCACCAGCGCTTCGTGCGCCATTGGTCGACCAGCGGGCTCCACAGGGGCTTGATGACCCAGGGAAGATAGAGCCAGCTCGTATACAGGGCCAGTTCGGTGTTGGTCAGTCCCAGACGGGTGTACATTATCACGCTGAGCGTCATCACAGCCATGTAGGGCAGGGCCTCAGCAAAGTAGAGCGTAGGTATCCAAGTGTACGGTTTCATTGTTGTCTTTTTCAAAATTATCGTGCAAAGATACGATTAAGCGAGCGAAAACGCAAATAAATTTGGAGTTTTCCGAGCTTTACGAACCATCGCCGATAGGTTCACGAACTTCTCCCCATAGGTTCACGAACCTTCGTCCACAGGTTCGGGAACCTCCGGCTCATGATTCGGCAACGTCGTGGACACATCACCAGCGACATTGCACTTCGAACTTGCACTGAACTGTTTCCGCGCGCGCAATATAAAATATAGGTAGAGCCAAGAAACGGGAGCCGACAGGACATCCATGAGGAAGAAGGTGCGGAAGCCCATGACCTGAACCAGCAAGCCGGAGAGGGACATGGCCGGTAGCATGACGGTGGCCACGAGGGGAATGTAGAGGTAGTTGATGGTGTTGCGATAGCGATCTCCACTGATGTAGCGGACAAAAAAGGCTACGACGCTGAGTCCGAAGCCGAAGAAGAACTGGGCTTGGAACGTGGCGACGGAGAGCACCATCAGCGACGTGGGCGGTTCGTAGGTCATCAGCAGATATACTAAGGGCGACAGTCCCAGGGGGATGGCGTACCACCAGAGTATGCGGCGAACATTAATCCAACTCATCAGTTGGCGCCCAGCCAACATGCCTATACTGAAGGCTATGACGCCGACGGTGCCTTGCGCGAAGCCTATTTCCTGGATGGTGCAACCGAGACCGCCATCGGCCTTCGGCAGATAGAGAAACAGTACGCGACTGTAGAACATGAGGCTCTGGGGCAACAGCAACAGGGCCAATACCACGACGTAGCGCAGCCACAGGGGTTTCTGCCGAATGCGGTCGATCACCCGCATCTCGTCGCGAACGGCCTTGATGGGGCTGCTGTGAAGACGAGGGTCGGCATGGTTGGGCCGATGAAGGGCGAACAGATGGTAAAGGGCGAAGAACAGCAGCGCACCGGCTATCAGATAGCACCCCTCGGTCCATGAGCGCGGTATGCGCCGATAGAAGACCTGCAGGGCGCCGACGAACATGATGAGCAGTCCGTAGGTGAGCACGACGGCCGACTGCGAGGCTATAATCTTCGGTGTGTTGTAGATGCGCTGTATGCGAGGTCGGAACATGCGTTCGTAGTACATGCGCGCCGCCAACTCGTGCCAGGCTGTCAGGAACGACAGCACAAACAGCCAGACGAACAGGAACAGACTGCGATGAGTGTAGCGCAGGAAGGTGAAAGCCAAGGCCATGAGCACGGCCACGAAGGAGAGTTCGAGCCATTGCAACTGACGGCGGAAGTAGCCCATGCGGCGCACATGTGCCCGAAGGAACGACTTCAGCACCCAGGGTAAAAAAAGAAGCCCACAATAGCACGTGGCTATCGCAGGCGAGGTACCAGTTTGCAGGAACATGAGTATGGCCACAAAGGTGACGATGCTGGCCGGAATCTCCTCGGCCATGAAGAGTGTGGCTATCCACAGCCCCCACCCGTTTCGCCGACCTTGTGCACTGGACATGTTTCTGCTTCTTTTTTAAGGACTTTAAGGGCTTTAGGGGCCTTAAGGGCTCTAAGGCCCCTAAAGTCCCTAAGCACTCTAATTAATACGACCGTGCAATGAGCACACGAGCCACGCTGGGCTTGCCGCTGACCATGTCGGTGCCGGGTGTCTGCTCGAAACCGAAGGGCACGCAACGGATGGTGGCCTGCGTGTCTTCCTTAATCTTAGCCTCGGTCTCGGCCGTGCCGTCCCAGTGGCAGAGGAAGAAGCCGCCATCCTTGACGCGGGCCTTGAACTCGTCGTAGTTGTCGCATTCGTAGATGTGGGCATCGCGATAGGCCTTGGCCTTCTGGTAGATGTTCTGCTGAATGTCGTCGAGCAACTGACGAACGTATTCGGCAATGCCCTCCAGAGGACGGGTCTCCTTCTCCAGCGTGTCGCGGCGCATCACCTCGACGGTGCCGTTCTCCAGATCGCGGGCACCCAGCACGAGGCGTACGGGCACGCCCTTCAGCTCGTAGTCGGCGAACTTAAAGCCGGGGCGACGGTTGTCGGCATTGTCGTACTTGACGCTGATGCCCATCTGGCGCAGTTGCTCGATGATGGGAGCGACGGCAGTATCCACGGCTGCCATCTGTTCGGGCTTGCCACCGATGGGGATGATGACCACCTGTGTGGGAGCCAGACGCGGAGGCAGTACGAGGCCGTTGTCGTCGGAGTGGGTCATGATGAGTGCACCCATCAGACGGGTCGATACGCCCCACGATGTTGCCCAAGCGTATTCGGGTTTGTTCTCCTTGTTCAGGAACTGCACCTCGAAGGCCCGGCCGAAGTTCTGGCCCAGGAAGTGGCTGGTACCGCTCTGCAGGGCCTTACCGTCCTGCATCATGGCCTCGATGGTGTAGGTGTCGAGGGCACCGGCGAAGCGTTCGGTCTCGCTCTTCACACCCTGAACGACAGGCACAGCCATCACCTGCTCGGCAAAGTCGGCATACACCTTCAGCATCATCTTGGCACGTTCTTCGGCCTCCTCGCGTGTGGCATGGGCCGTGTGGCCTTCCTGCCACAGGAACTCACTGGTTCTGAGGAACAGGCGCGTACGCATCTCCCAGCGCATGACGTTGCACCACTGGTTGACCACCAGGGGCAGGTCGCGATACGAATGTATCCAGTTCTTGAAGGTATTCCAGATGATGGTCTCGGAGGTAGGACGTATGATGAGTTCCTCCTCCAACTTGGCAGCGGGGTCCACCACCACGCCGTCGTGTGTCTCGTTGGTCTTCAGGCGGTAGTGGGTCACCACGGCGCACTCCTTGGCGAAGCCTTCTACGTGTTCAGCTTCGCGACTGAGGAACGACTTCGGGATGAGCAGGGGGAAGTAGGCGTTCTGCACACCCGTCTCTTTGAAACGGTCGTCCAGCAGTCGCTGCATCTTTTCCCAGATAGCGTAGCCATAGGGTTTGATGACCATGCAGCCGCGCACATCCGACTGTTCGGCCAGGTCGGCCTTAACCACAAGTTCGTTATACCATCTTGAGTAATCCTCGCTTCGTTTAGTAAGGAAATCCAGTTCTTTTGCCATAAATTTTGTTTAATTTATATTAATTTGTTTGCAAAGGTACGAAAAAAATAGGGATTAAGGATTAGGGATTAGGGATTATTTTGTACCTTTGCCCTCGAAAATGATTAACAAGTCTAATTTAACTCTAAAAAAGAACAATGATGAAAAGTATGAAGATTCTTGCCGGCGTCATGAGCGTTGCTCTGATTCTGTCTGGCTGTGACATGAACAACAAAGGTAAGGGTGCCCTGATTGGTACTGCTGCTGGCGGTGCTGCCGGCACTGGTATCGGTGCTCTGATTGGTCACCTGACTGGTAACACCAAGAAGGGTGCCATCATCGGTGCTGCCGTAGGTACGGCTGTAGGTGTAACCACTGGTACGCTGATTGGTCACAAGATGGACAAGGCCGCTGCTGCTGCCAAGGCCCTCGAGGACGCTCAGGTTGAGAAGATCAAGGACTCTAACGGTCTGGACGGCGTGAAGGTTACCTTCGACAACGGCATCCTGTTCACCGTTGGTAAGTCTACCCTGAAGTCGGCTGCTCAGGCTTCTCTGAAGAAGTTTGCCGACAACGTGCTGAACGTTTACACCGACTGCGACGTGGCTATCTGCGGTTTCGCCAGCAGCGATGGCAGCGAGGAGACCAACATGACCCTGAGCCAGGCTCGTGCACAGTCGGTCACCAACTACCTGACCAACAATTGCAAGGTGGCCAGCAAGCAGATTAAGAGCACCACTGGTTATGGTGAGAACCCCGAGTTCCTGGTTTACGACGCTAATGGCAAGGAGGATGTAAACGCCAGCCGCCGTGTTGAGGTTTACCTCTATGCCAGCGAAGCCATGATCAAGGCTGCCGAGGCAGGCACACTGCAGTAATGCTGAAAAAACTGCAACGACTTTTGAGATGGATTGTACTCCTGTTCTTTGGGAGTACAATCCTCTTTGTTATTATATACCGCTGGTGTCCGGTGTATGTGACACCGCTGATGGTCATCCGCTGCGTACAGCAGGTGAAGCACGGCGAGAAGTTGCGGCTGCGCCACCACTGGGTGCCCATGACGGAGATGTCGGAATACATGCCCGTTGCCGTCATGGCCAGCGAGGACCAGCGTTTCCTGCAGCATCACGGATTCGACTTCACCGAGATTGGCCACGCCATCAAGGAACATCGGCAAGGGAAACGGCAACGCGGCGCATCCACCATCAGCCAGCAGACCGCCAAGAACGTGTTTCTGTGGCCGGGCGGCGGATGGTTCCGCAAGGGACTGGAAGTCTACTTCACCGGCCTTATCGAGATATTCTGGTCGAAACCCCGCATCATGGAGGTGTACCTCAACTCTATCGAGATGGGAGACGGCATCTACGGAGCAGAAGCCGTGGCACAACTGAACTTCGGCTATCCGGCCAGCGACCTGACCCGTGCCAACTGTGCCCTGATTGCCGCCACGCTGCCCAATCCACTGAAGTTCAGTAGCAAAGACCCGTCGTCGTACATGCTTCGCCGACAAACGTGGATTCTGAAGCAAATGAGATACGTCGAGAAAATAGGAGAATGAGGAAATGAGAAAATGAGAAGTCTGCGATTAAGCGAGAGCAATGCCATGCTCGCATGAGCAGTGCCGAGCGAAAGCAGACTCGACCGAAGGTCAAAATGAGAAAGATTATGGCACATAGAAATTTTTCAAAGGCAGGGCTGCGGCAGCTGCCCCACCTTCTCATTTTCTCATTCTCTCATTTTCTCATTTTCTCATTTCCTCATTCTCTCCACGCCCAGCCCGACAGTCTACGTGTCGTTCAATTGCTGAAACAGGGGAAGAAGGAGGCCACTGCCCCACTCCACCTGTGGTATGCCCATCAGTTCATCGGCACGCCCTACGTGGCACAGACACTGGAGGTGAATCAGAAGGAACAACTGGTGGTGAATCTGCACCAACTGGACTGCACCACCTTTGTGGAGACGGCCCTGGCCTTGGCACTCACACAGGAGCAGGGCAGCACCAGCTATCAGGACTACTGCAAGAATCTGACACGCCTCCGCTATCGCAATGGAGTCCTCGACGGCTACCCCTCGCGCAACCATTACTTCACACAGTGGATAGAGAGTAACGAAAGACAAGGCATCGTGAAAGAGGTGAAGAGCCAGGAAGCACCCTTCACGGCCACACAGCACATCAGTCTGCACTACATGAGCCGCTACCCGCACTACTACCCCATGCTGAAGAACGACAAGCAGGCTCAAGTAGTCATACGCCGATACGAACGCGAATGCGAGGGACATGTCGTGCACTACATCCCGCGCGAACAACTCAATCAACCCTTGTCGTCGGCACTGGGCATCGTCCACGACGGCGACATACTGGCCATCGTGACCCGCAAGGACGGGCTCGACACCTCGCACATCGGATTTGCCGAATGGGGCGAGGACAAGCAACTGCACCTGCTCAACGCAAGCCAGATACACAAACAGGTGGTGCTGGAGCCCATGACGCTCTTCGAGTACATGGGCAAGCATCCCAGTCAATTGGGCGTGAGAGTGATTAGGATAATGAGAAAATGAGAAAATGAGAAGGTGAGAAAATGAGAAAGATTACGGCACATAGAAACTTTTCAAAGGCAGGGCTGCGGCAGCTGCCTCAACTTCTCATTTTCTCATTTTCTCATTTTCTCATTTTCTCAATCTTTTTCTCATTCTCTCATTCTCTCCACGCCCAGGAGAACCGAATCTTTTCCGAGGACATACGCTCGCTGCAAGTCAGCGTCGACGGCAACACCCTGGTGCCGCCCATCATCGTCATGGGCAAGCACCAGCACTTTTCGGTGGAGTTCGACGAGATGAGCCACGACTATCATCGTCTGGTCTATCACATCGAACACTGCAATGCCGACTGGACTGTCACCGAGGGACTCTTCGAGAGCGACTACCTCGCGGGCTTCAACGACCAGCCCATCGAGGATTACGAGAACTCCTTCAACACCACCCAACTCTACACCCACTATCGACTGAGACTTCCCAACCCAGAGACGCAGATGCGCCTCTCGGGCAACTATCGCGTGACCGTGTTCGACGATGACGACCGCGACAATCCGCTACTGAAGGCCGAATTCTGCATCGTGGAGCCCACCATGAGCATCAACAGCTCGGTGAGCGGAAACACCGACATCGACTTCAACCAGCAACACCAGCAGCTAACCTTCGGGGTCAGCTATGGCGCGAACCGCGTGGTAGACCCTCTGCGCGAACTGCATACCGTGGTGATGCAAAACCGTCGGCAGGACAACCGCGTCGTAGACCTGTCACCCAACATACAGAAGTCTACAGGCATCGAATTTACCCACCAGCGCGCACTCATCTTCCCGGCTGGCAACGAATTTCATAAGTTCGAGATACTGGACATCAACAAGCCCGGACTGAACGTCGACAACATGCGCTGGTACGAGCCTTACCACCATGCCACCCTGTTTGCCGACCGCCCGGCTCGCAACTACGTCTACGACGAGGACCAGAACGGCGCATTCGTCATGCGCAACGACAACGACGACGAGGAAGATGCCACGACGAGCGAATACCTGTGGGTACACTTCATCCTGCAGACCGGACAGAAACTCGACGGAGGCGACATCTATCTCTACGGACAATGGGCAAACGGCCCCCAGGACCCGCAGTGCCGGATGGAATGGAACGACGAGACACACCAATACGAGGCCGCTGTCTACCTGAAACAGGGCTACTACAACTATCAGTATCTACAGGAAAATGCGCCCTCGCCCGACGGCAACTTCTTCCAGACGGAGAACGAATACATCATTCTCGTCTATCATCGGCCCCAGGGCGGTCGCTACGACAAACTGGTAGGCTACCAGCGGATAATTTCTAAATAAGCCCCACCTCGGCCCAGCTGGCCATCAGTTTCTCGGCATCCTGGCGTGCAGTGGCTTCGTCCACCTCATAATTGTCGAGCAGCACCTTCACGACATCGTCTATCTCGAAGTCCTTGCCTACGACTGCCTCCCACACCGTGGCAGCACTCTCGTTCAGGCTGACAAGGCGACTGAAATCGACATTCTTGCGTCCGGTGGCCACGATGACGTATTCGCCACACACGCTTTTCAAATTAAATCCGTCTTTTATCTTCATACTATTTTTTATTTTTATTATACCACAGCCTTGTAGACGAAGAGCAGATAGCGGCGGACAGGCAACAGCCGGCGCCAGAGACGTATGCGACGCTTCAGCCGTTCATCGCTGGCCAGCAGGGTGCGGCCCGGACGCAGGTAGTGCGTGACGACGCCCGCCACATCGCCGAGCCGACAGCTCTCCGTGCCGCGCACGTTGCCGTCGCCCATCAGCGTCACCTGGTCGCCTTCGATGGCAATGATGCGATGCAGCACGTAATGGTCCGGTGCAATTTCGGCCAGCACGGCATCGCCCACCTTCAGGTCCTTGGGGGCATCCAGAATGACGCGGTCGCGCTCGTGCTCCAGAAACGGCCGCATAGAATAGCCCTTCACCGCAATCGTTGCCGTGTGGCCCTCGCGAATCATGTCGCGGGCCATGCCCAACAGTATGCGATTCGGCATCTCGCGCCGTTCGCCTTCGTACCGCACTCCGTTGCGCTGGCGGTAGTTCCGCCGCACGGGGCTCAGTACCCACTGCAAAACCTTCCGAATCAGTTCCTTCATCCCTAATCTCTAATCCCTAATCTCTAATCCCTAATCTCTAATCCCTAATCCTCCAATCCCCTAATCCGTCACCTTCACCGTCTTATAGCACAACCATGCAGCATCGGCATCGGGCAGGCAGCCCAGTTCGTAGATGCCCACCTTGGAGATGATGGCCGACAGGGTGTCGCAAACGCCCATGTAGACGCTCTCGTCCCACTTCATGCTGCTGGCAGCCGGCAGCAACTGTGCCAACGACTCTACGGGACGCATCCGGCGTATCTCGTTCTGCTTGCGCTGCTGTATGCGGACGATGGCACCGACGGGTGCCTGTATGTTGCGGTAGCAGGGTGTCTTGCCGCTCCAGGGTGTGCCGTAGATGATGGGCTGCCCATCGACGATGCGCACGACGGGGTTGTCGTCGTTCATCAGGTCGCAGCCGGGGATATTCTTGTACCACAGGAAGGTATGCGTGCTCTTGCCCGTTCCGCTGGGCGCCGTCATGAGGTAGCCGTAGCCATCCTTGCGGATGACGCTGGCATGCATCAGCACGGTCTGATGGCCAGAGGCAGCAAAGGCATAGGCCATCATGAGCGAATTGTTCAGTGCAAAGGCTCGGTTCGAGGCTTCGTCGGCCATGAAAGATACCCGACAGTGGACAAAACCTTTGTCGGCCAGCAGGGCACCGCACAACTTCTGTGCAGGGTTGCTAATCTCGATGTAGTAGCCTCCGTCGGGCACCTGGTACACACCATAGTTGTTGCCCGAGCCGTCGAACTGTCCCACTTCGTCACGCGGACCGTCGTAGCGACTGTCAGCATCCACCGTCAGGGTGAACAGGGGTTGCTCGTCGGCAACGGGTTCGGTCAGCACAAACGGACGGAACGACGGAATAAGTTCATCGCCCACCCCATCGTTCACGAATATGATCTCCAGCAGATGACCGCCGACGCGGTAGTGCTTCGTATACATTATCTGATATATATAATTTACTGATTACTTTTTCTTCTTTTTACCCTTCTTCTTCGTGGTGTCGGCCGTCGGCTGGGCATTTCCCTCAGTGTCCGCAGCCGTGTAGGGCTCTACCCACTCTTCCGTTTCGAACGTAAACTCGTCCTTGCCCAGGAAGCGCACCGTCAGGTCTGAGTTGGTGCGATAGCGCTTGCTCACCTTCTGCAGGCGCTTTTCGGCCTTAGCCTTGTTTTTATTGAAAAAGACGGCACACGTGAGGTTGCCGGTCATGTGTTCCTTAGTGGACAGATGGTTGTTGAGCTGCAACGAGTAGAGCGAACGGTCGGCCAGGAAGCCATTGGACTGGAGGTAGACCTCCATCTGCTGCAGGTCGGTGATGACACACGCCGAGTCTGCCAGACTGGCAGCGAACCCGAACATGTACACCTGTGCCTTGCGGGGCTTCTTGTCGGCCGCATGAAGGGCAGTCGTCGCCAACAGACTGGCGAAAAGGACAAAGAGCAGTCGGCGCAACATCATCCCAGGTACGACTTCAAGAGTTTGTTCTTCGAGTTCTGGCGCAGGCGGCGGATGGCCTTTTCCTTAATCTGACGCACACGTTCGCGCGTAAGGTTGAACTCATCGCCTATCTCCTCCAGCGTCATCTCCTGGCGTCCGATGCCGAAGAACATCTGTATGATGGCCTTCTCGCGCTCGGTCAGTGTGTCCAGTGCGCGGTCAATCTCGCGCGACAGGCTTTCGTTCACCAGCGTGCGGTCGGCCATGGGGCTGTCGTCGTTGACCAAGACGTCGAGGAGCGAGTTGTCCTCACCCTCCACGAAGGGGGCGTCCACCGAGATGTGGCGACCGCTCACCTTCAGCGTATCGCTGATCTTGTCGACGGGCAGGTCCAGTTCCTCGGCCAGTTCGTCGGGACTGGGGCGGCGCTCGTTCTCCTGCTCAAACTTGCTGTATGCCTTGCTGATCTTGTTGAGCGAGCCCACCTGGTTCAGGGGCAGGCGCACGATGCGGCTCTGCTCGGCCAGGGCCTGCAGAATGCTCTGGCGAATCCACCATACGGCATACGAGATGAACTTGAAGCCACGCGTCTCGTCGAACTTCTCGGCTGCCTTGATCAGGCCCAGGTTGCCCTCGTTGATGAGGTCGGGCAGCGAAAGGCCCTGATTCTGATACTGCTTGGCCACCGAGACCACGAAGCGGAGGTTGGCCTTGGTCAACTTCTCCAGCGCAGCGCGGTCGCCCTTGCGAATGCGTTGTGCCAGTTCCACCTCTTCCTCCACGACAATCAGGTCTTCGCGACCTATCTCCTGCAAATACTTATCCAGAGAAGCACTCTCTCGATTCGTAATGCTCTTGGTAATTTTCAGTTGTTTCATTCGCGTACGTACATATTTCGGCCGCAAAAATAGTAAAACGAAACAAGAAATGCAAACTTTTCCCTAAAAAAAATATTTTATCTCATCACGTTCCCTACATTTGCAAAATGGCTGCGGGCGCAATATTCAACGCATGGCACAAGGAGCGGGCCACCTTCAAAGTAGGTTCCGAACGTCCCGACACATAGTCGCTGATGCGCGATGGGCTGACACCAATGAGCGCGGCAAGTTCGCGCTGCGTCATACGTTTCTCATCCAGGGAAAGGGTTATCAGTTCCCCGACACTGGGCTTTTCTATCGGAAAGTGTTCCTTCTCGTAGGATATCACTATATCCGACATCACCGACAACTCCACTGC
>CAMOUQ010000039.1 GCA_946626595.1 uncultured Prevotellaceae bacterium
TGATGAGCGACGGCGACAACTGGGAACGTCTGGCAGAAGAGATAGATGTCAGTACGGGGTTCAGTTTCACGAAGTTTGTGAAACAGCATTTCGGGACTGACGATATAGAGAACCACAAGGACTTTATCCGCCTGTGGTTTAGTCATCCAGCCATCTTTGACCGATGGCTGTTGGCCCGCTATTATGACAACAAGGAAAACGGTCAAGGATACCTGTGCCGCGTGCTAAAAGCAACGACCAACTACGGCACGAACGAACTGTTAGAGGCGATGGCTGGAGACATTTCTGAGATTACGGCAGAGATGGACGTACGTCGTTATTGCCTGAAATATGCGGCCCAACAGAATGTGCTGCTGACGGAAGCAGCAGAGAGCATGGTGGCGAAGACCCTGCAAGCATTACCCGAGAGAATGGGCTATACCAGCGCCTTAAGATATTTTACAGGCATTACGCGCAAGGAGAAAGAAATTGCCCTGCAATGGTTGGGCCAAGGAAAGATTACAGCAGACGATTTGGAGAGTTTCTTTCCAGACCTGTACTACTATGCCGCAGAAGGAATCGGAGTCAGTGCAGGCGTGCCCGACTGGGTGAATGGCTATATCGAGAAGTACAAGCGGGCAAAGTTGGCCAATCGATATACTGAGGAAATCAGCCAGAGCATACAGCAGTTGAACGAGACGGAGTCCAGATTCGACCTGTGGTATAACAGTTTTAGCCCTGTTTATACGCTGCTGAAGAATCGTGGCGACATCGAGGTGTTCTATTGGATAGACGGTCTGGGTATCGACTGGATACCGCTGGTGAAGCAGATTGTGGCAGAGCATAAAGAGCAGCAAATCTATCTGAACGAAATAAAGATAGCAAGAGCCAAGTTGCCTACCAAGACCGATATCAACAAGGCAGAATTACAACGGCTGTTGCCAGAAGGACAAATACTGGAGAAGTTTGGTGACCTGGACGCACAGGCACATCGTACAGACAATATCAGTCCATTCACCGTTATCAAAGAAATAGAACTGATGAGGAAGAGCATTGAGAACATCCTGCAACTATATATAGGTAAGAAGATAGCCATTATCTCAGACCACGGACTGACCTACCTCTCACAGATGCTGAGTGGCAAGAATCTGACAGGAGTAGATAGCGACCATCACGGACGAATAGCCATCAGGAAGAAGGCAGGAAACGATGCCGACAACAGCTATTTCCGACTGGAAGACGGGAAAACGCTTTGTGCGTTGAAGCACGAATCGCTATGTGCCAAGGTTCCTGCTAATCAAGGAGCACATGGTGGTTGTACTCCTGAAGAGGTACTGGTGCCTATCTTTATCATCAGTAGTGCGCCCGCCCCCACAAACTGGTCTGCACAACTGCTCACCTACGAGATAAGCGGTTCTAACCCCAAGGCTCAGATAGAGATTAAGAACCTGCCATCTACCGATGTTCCTCATGTCAACTATAATGGTAAAGTGTATCAGTTGCATCATCTTGGAGGAGATGTCTATGAGACCGATGACTTGATACTGGACGCGAACTGTCAGGATATATCGTTGCACATCGGTGACGTTGAGCGCCCGATGAAGATAAAAGTCAGCACGGGAGTTCAGGAAGAAGATTTGTTTGGTTTTTAAGTTAAAGACGTATGAAAGAAGAAATATGCAATAAAATCAGGCAGCATTTTTCTGCCATGTCCATCTATAAAGACCCTGCATCTACTGGTAGTCTGTTTGTAGGTCGTAATCTTCCGGCCTTCGTGAAGGACTTTCTGCTAAAGCGTTATCTGGACGTTCAGACGGGAGAGATAGACAAGTTGGCATTGACGCAGTTTCTCGACAAGGTGATACCTTCGCAACAAGGTAGCGTGAAGGACCGCCTACAGAATGGCGAGGAAGTCACCCTGTTGGCACGTTTCACGGTGTATATCGACATCATCAAGAACGAAAGGCAGTTTGCCATTCCCGACTATGGCATAAAGCTGCGTGAGGGCATCATACCCGAATATGTCTATTCGAAGAACTCAGGCGATTTCGTGGATGGAGAACGTTGGGGAATCATCAAACTCTGCCTGTTGCCAGACAACAATGGTAAGACCAGCCATATCCAGATGGTGGACTACAAGGCGTTCAAACCCTATAGTTCTGTGGATGTGGGTTATCTGGCTGATGCACGCAAGTATTTCACTACGCAGGAGTGGATAGACGTACTGTTGTCAGCTATGGAGTACGACCCTGACGGCTTTGCTTCGCTGACACAGAAACTGGAGTTCCTGACCCGTCTGTTGATATTCATTGAGCCAAGACTGAATGTGATTGAATTGGCCCCAAAGGGTACGGGTAAGAGTTTTGTGTTTGGCAATTTGTCAAAATATGGCTGGCTGGTAAGCGGCGGAAAGGTGACACGTGCCAAACTGTTCTTCGACAAAACCAAGCAGCAGAACGGCATCATCAAGAACCACGACTTCACGGTGTTTGATGAGATTCAGACCATTGTGTTCCAAGAACCTGCAGAGATACAGGCAGCTTTGAAGTCATATCTCGAAAGCGGTAAGACTACTATCGACAATAATGAGTTTACCTCGGAATGTGGGTTGATGCTGATGGGTAATATCCCCCTGTCAGCGCATAACGTTCCGTTGTCGCAGATGTATTTCAGCAACTTGCCAAAGAATTTCCAAGAGTCAGCATTGCTTGACCGCTTCCATTGTTTTATTGAGGGATGGCTGTTACCCCGCGTAGATAAGAGTATGATTTTCAAGGGTTGGACTATCAATGTTGAGTATTTCTCAGAGATTCTGCATACCATGAGGACGCAGAATACCTACGGACTGCTTTTCGACCAATTAGTCAGATTCGAAGAAAAGGCAGATGTCCGTGACAGTAATGCCATCAAGCGTATAGCGACTGCCTATATGAAACTGCTCTTCCCGCATTGGCACAAGATAGAGGATGTCAATGAAGATGAGTTTCGCATGTATTGCCTTGACCCCGCCATTCATAGACGTGGCATCGTAAAGACACAATGTCATAACATAGACCCTGAGTTCAAGACACGTATGCCGGTAGTAGATATTGTTGAACGAGGATTTACGGAGAATAAGCTTTTCTAACCGATGGTTGTCTATTATCTCAATAAGGTGAGCGAAAGACTGGCAGACTATCGCTATCCGATAAAGGAGGGCGATATCTGCATGCTGTATGACGGAGACGCAGTCAAGACTATTTATGTGGACAGCGAGACCGAGACGGATTCCATCTGGCGTGATTTCAAGTTCATAGACTCCAAGTCGCTGAAGAGTTATCATCTTCCCAAGACGGATAGTGTGCTGTGTGCGCCTTTTGGCGAAAAGCATGCTATTGGAGATACCATGTTGCTGACACAGCTGATTCAAGAATGTAAAGGAGAATGGCTCTTGGATTTCTTGAACGAGACGTCAGCGGTTCTTTCCGGTTTTGTGGACTATTGGGACTTGATGGTATTGAGGCGACTGATAGGGGAAGACGACATTGAGATAGTATACGGGGATGAGGAGGCATTATCTGCTTTTATAGCGAAGCCAGAGGAGGATGAGGATGAAGAATTGGAAGATGAAGACGAGGAAGAATATACTGACGTTGACGTCTTGCCACAAAGCAATGACATCAAGTGGTTCTGCCTTTCTGTTTTGACTTGCATAAAAGACCAGATGGACCAGCGTAGCTATCAGATACTGCATGATACGTTGCAAGGCGATTCGCGGAGCGGGATAGCGTCGCGGTTTCGTCTTACCCAAGAGCGGATACGACAGATTGTAGTGAAGGCTACAAAGCAAGCCGGGGAACTGCTCATAGAACAGCGTAAAAATCTTGAAGAAGTTAAGGCTGAGAATGTAAAACTGAAAGTTCAGGATAATCTCTTGAGAGAAGAGAATATAAGGCTGAAATCTTTACTTCCTAAGGAAGTCATAATTAGCGAAGAGGTCGGTGATAAGGATTTCAGTGCAGAACTGACAGGGTTGCTTGAGACTCAGCTCCAAGATATTGCCCTGCCATTAAGGGCTGTTAAAATACTACGGGTGATGGGGGCCTGCAAATTTTCTGACATTCCACAGATAGAAAGTAAGGAACAGGTCTTGAAGATGAGAAACAGTGGGCAGAAAACAGCTCATGACATCTCAGAACTGTTGGAAGACTTTAATCTGAATTTTGGAATGTCGTATAGGGATGTTGTCAGAGTGTTGAAGGCTAACGGCTGGCAGGACGCGAAAAGAAGATGGATGGAAGGAAGTGGGAACAAAGTAAAACGTCAAACGAAAGGCAATAGAATGTTTCTCAAGACCGTAGAAGTGGCCGAACTGACCGGACGGCCGTATAACGAGATTCTGAGTCTCGTAAATATGGGTGAGCTGCCTGGGTATAAGAATCGCAGAGGAAGGTGGATGATAAATGTTAAGGCTGTGGAGAAACATTTTGACATTCACGTTAACGAAGCAGCAGATGAGAATGGAAAGGATGGGAAGGAAATCAAGCTGAAGACTTCCGAAACGGTGGATGACGAAAAAATAATCAGTGGCTATACAGCCAGACAATATTTGAATTGCACTAAGGCTGAGTTTAAGAACCTTGTCTGGAGGGGGATGATTAAGGCTTTCCGCGGTGATGATAGGCGATGGATGGTGTCAAAGGAAAGTGTCCTCCGGTATCTGAAGGACTTGAAGGAATAGTCGGGAGATTACCGCGCCATTCTGGCAGCCCCACCCCATATAATAATTAATCGCCCTTTTTTTTATATTTATAAAAAAGGGCTATATATATATGGGGGCTATGCCAGAAGCCGCCGACTCAGGCGACAGCCCCTCCTCTTAGGCCCTTATATAAGGGCCATAGAGGGGGGCTTATGCCTATCCTTGACGAAAAAGAACCTATAATTTCCTCGAATAGTCCGGAATTTCCTCAAATAGCACAGTAACGTCATCCCTTTGCCGTATCTTTGCACCGAAGTTCAGTCAACCTGTGTAAATAAGTTCACCAACCTACGACGATAAGTTCTGCAACCTATGCTTACAAGTTCACCAACCTACAACGATAAGTTCTGCAACCTTCGGCTCGCAGAAATGATCTGGGCCGTCGGGCTATGCCTTGAGTTTCTCCTCCAGATGGCGAAGCATATCTCATGGTCGTTCATTCCAGATTAGAACCGAGATGGAATCTTCCCTGGAAATCGCTTTCGTATGTCGGCATAATTTCGTAACTTTGCCAACGTGTGGGGAAGAATCTGCACTGGTGGATGGTTTATCGCTGCTATCAGTAAGTTTTTTTAACCAATTATGAAGGGAAAGCGTGAGATAAGGAATAGTACGGCGGAGTTCCTGATTTTCCAAGCGGAGAATAAGGAGCAGGGCGTCGAGGTGATGTATGCCGATGAGACGATTTGGTGTACACAGAAGGCAATGGCGGCACTCTTCGACGTGGGAGTGCCTGCCATCAGCAAACACCTTGCCAATGTCTTTGAGACGGGAGAACTGAACGAAGAAGCAACTATTTCCAAAATGGAAACAGTTCAGCAGGAAGGCAGCAGAACTGTAAAACGCTCTGTCGTGATGTATAAGCTCGATGCCATCATCGCCGTGGGCTACCGTGTGAACAGCATCCGTGCCACCCAGTTCCGACAATGGGCTACGAGCGTATTGCGGCAGTATGCTATACGGGGATATGTGCTTGACAAGAAGCGTATGGAGAACGGCACGTTCCTGGGCGAGGACTACTTTGAGCACCTGCTGGCCGAGATACGGGAAATCCGTCTGAGCGAGCGGCGATTCTACCAGAAACTGACGGACATCTATGCCACCAGTTTGGATTACAACAAGGATGCGCCCACTACGCGGCTGTTCTACCAAAAGATACAGAACAAGATGCACTTTGCCGTGCATGGAAGGACTGCCGCTGAACTGATTATGGAGCGGGCAGATGCTGACAAGGAGCACATGGGACTGACCACCTGGGAGAATGCGCCCGACGGAAAGATTGTCAGGACGGATGTGACGGTTGCCAAGAACTATCTCAAACAGATGGAACTGGAGGACATGGGGCGCATCGTGACGGCTGTGCTGGAGTTTGCTGAGAGCCGTGCCAAACGGCACATTCCGATGACGATGGAGGACTGGGCAAAGCGCATCGATGCCTATCTGTCGAGTGACGAGCGACCGTTGCTTGAAGGTGCTGGTAGCGTGAGCCACGAAGATGCCACCAAGCATGCCGAGACGGAGTTTGAGAAATACCGCATCGTGCAGGACCGTCTGTTCCAGAGCGACTTTGACCGATTCCTTGGAGCCCTGCCTTTTGAGGAAGGCAATACTGATATTAATTAGGAATATATATTAAAAACAGATATTGATAAAATGAAGAACAGATTTGTAATGATGATTGCTGCACTGTCGGTCAGTGTATGCCTGCAGGGCATTCGGATGGAATAGCCCCCCGGGGACGCTGAACTGACAAAGCAACTCACCCTGGAGACCATTGCCGACGGCCTTCAGGGTGAGTCTTTTTTTGCTTCGATGCGTAGTGATGTGTGTGGGTGTTATCCCTTGAGCTTCTCTTCCAGATGGCGAAGCATGTCGACGGTCATGCTCTCGAGGTCGTAGTCGGGCGCCCAGTCCCACTCGTTGCGGGCACAGGAGTCGTCCATCTTGTCGGGCCACGAGTCGGCAATGGACTGTTTCAGGGGGTCTACCTCGTAGGTCATCTCGAACTGGGGCTTGTGGCGACGGATGGCCTGGAAGATGGTTTCGGGGTCGAAGCTCATGGAGGCCACGTTGAAGCCGTTGTGGTGGACGAGGCGCGTGGGGTCGGCCTCCATGATGTGGATGGCGGCCTTCAGGGCGTCGGGCATGTACATCATGTCCATGAGTGTGCCCTTGGCAATGGGGCAGACGAAGCGCTCGCCGCGCACGGCTGCGTAGTAGATTTCGACGGCGTAGTCGGTGGTGCCGCCGCCGGGCAGCTGCTGGTAGGAGATGAGGCCGGGGAAGCGGACCGAGCGCGTGTCGGTGCCATACTTCAGGTGGTAGTAGTCGGAGAGCAGTTCGGTGGTGACCTTGGAGATGCCGTAGATGGTGCGCGGACGCTGTATGGTGTCCTGGGGCGTCATGTTGTGGGGCGTGTCGGCACCGAAGGAACCGATGCTGCTGGGCGTGAAGACGGCGCAGTGGTTCTCGCGTGCCACCTCGAGCACCTTCCACAGTCCGTCGATGCCTATCTTCCATGCCAAGCGCGGGCGGCTCTCGGCCACGACGCTGAGCAGCGCTGCCAGGTTGTAGATGGTGTCGATTTTGTATTCGCGCACGACGTCGCCGATGTGCTGTCCGTCCGTCACGTCGGCAATGGCTGCCGGGCCGCTCTCCAGCAGTTCGCCCTTGGGCTCTGCGCCTGCGATGTAGCCTGCAACCACGTGGCTGCTGCCGTAACGTTTTCTGAGTTCGCGAGTTAACTCTGTGCCGATTTGGCCCGTAGAGCCGATAACCAGAATGTTCTTCATAGTGATAGTTTGGGTTAAACTTGATTTTGATGTGCAAAAATACAAAAAATATTTGGAATAGAGATTAGAGTTTAAGGAATAATTGTGTATCTTTGTATGCGTAAACTATTAAATCCTTAAATCAATATTATTATTATGTACGGAAAAATGAAAAATCATCTCTGCCAGACCCTGGCCGAGATTCGCGAGGCCGGACTCTATAAGGAGGAACGCCTCATTGAGACTCCGCAGCGTGCTGCCATCCGGGTGAAGGGGCAGGAGGTGCTGAACTTCTGCGCCAATAACTATTTGGGACTGAGCGACCATCCGCGTCTGATTGAAGCATCGAAGAAGATGATGGACGAACGCGGTTTCGGCATGTCGAGCGTGCGCTTCATCTGCGGTACGCAGGACATCCACAAGCAGCTGGAGCAGGCCATCAGCGATTACTTCAAGACGGAGGACACCATACTCTATGCTGCCTGCTTCGATGCCAACGGCGGTGTGTTCGAACCCCTCTTCACCGAGGAGGATGCCATCATCAGCGATGCGCTGAACCATGCCAGCATCATCGACGGCGTGCGTCTGTGCAAGGCCAAGCGATACCGCTATGCCAATGCCGACATGGCCGAACTGGAGAAGTGCCTCCAGGAGGCTCAGGCTCAGCGCTTCCGCATCATTGTCACCGACGGCGTATTCTCGATGGACGGCAACGTGGCCCCGGTGGACAAGATATGCGACCTGGCTGAGAAGTACGACGCACTGGTGATGGTGGACGAGAGCCATTCGGCAGGCGTAGTGGGCGAGACGGGGCACGGCGTGAGCGAGTTCTTCAAGACCTACGGCCGGGTGGACATCTACACGGGCACCCTGGGCAAGGCCTTCGGCGGTGCACTGGGTGGCTTCACGACGGGCCGCAAGGAGATTATCGACCTGCTGCGTCAGCGCTCGCGTCCCTATCTGTTCAGCAATTCGCTGGCACCGGGCATCATCGGCGCCTCGCTGGAGGTGTTCAGGATGCTGAAGGAGAGCAACGAACTGCACGACCGCCTGGTGGAGAACGTCAACTACTTCCGCGACAAGATGATGCAGGCCGGATTCGACATCAAGCCTACGCAGTCTGCCATCTGCGCCGTCATGCTCTACGATGCCAAACTGTCGCAGGTGTTCGCTGCCAAGATGCAGGAAGAGGGCATCTACGTCACGGGCTTCTACTATCCCGTCGTGCCCAAGGGGCAGGCCCGCATTCGTGTGCAGCTGTCGGCCGGACACCGGCGCGAGCATCTGGACAAGTGCATCCAGGCCTTCGTCAAGGTGGGCAAGGAACTGGGCGTCCTGAAGTAGTCAGAACCTGAAGTCGACATAGGCGGGGACGTGGTCACTCACGCCCCCGCTGTAGTTTGCACCCAGGTAGGTTCGGCGGGGATACCAAGTGCCGTCCGAGGAGGCGCGTCGCATCCAGAATGCAGCGTACAGCTGGATGCCTCCGGCCACTTTCTGCGCCAAGGCGGTACTGACCAGCATGTGGTCTATCCAGCTCCATTCTCCCTGGAAGCGATACGTGCCACTGCTGACCCTGCGCTTTGCTGGCGTCAGCGGTACGAGCGGCGTGCCCTTCAGCAAGGGGGCCAGGGCTTTATCGCGCAACGTGGCATTGAAGTCGCCCATCACGAGCAGTTGGCAGGCAGGCTGCCGACGGAGCAGCGAGTCGGTCAGCTGCATCAGTTCGCCGACGGCCAACCGGCGGTTGCGCTTGCTGTCCTTGTGCCCTCCGGCCCTACTGGGCAGGTGGCAAACGACGATGTGCAGTGTGTCGCCTCCGACGGTCTGGCCCCAGACGTGAAGCAGGTCGCGTGTGGGTCGGAGACCGTGCGCTTGGGAGGGGATGCGTCGGGTGTCGTAGCCCATGAGGCGGAACAGGGTGGGCTGGTACATGAGGGCAACGTCGATGCCACGCCGGTCGGGGCTGTCGCTCATCACATACCTGTAGCCGATGGTGCGCAGGGGACCGCGATGGCACAGGGTTGCCATCACGCTGTCGTTCTCCACCTCGCAGAGGCCCACCAGCATGGGGGCCGTCGTCCCGCCGATGTCCATCACCACGCGGCTGATGTCCTCAATCTTCCTCCAGTATCGTCCCCAGGTCCATTGCCGAGGGCTGTCGGGCATGAATTCGTAGTCGTCGCGAAGCGAGTCGTGGCGGCAGTCGAACAGGTTCTCCACATTCCACGTAACCACCCGAAACGTGCCCTGTGCCAGCATCGTTGCCGACCAGAACCAGAGAAATATGCCGAAGGTCAGCCTTGCCATCTGAGTTGCCAAAAGGCCACGGCAGCCGCAGCGGCCACGTTCAACGAATCCACCTGGTGCGACATGGGGATGCGGGCCACGTAGTCGGCATCGCTGATGACCTCGCGAGCCAGTCCGTCGCCCTCGGTGCCCATGATGATGGCCAGGCGGGATTCGGCCATCAGCTGTGGGTCGTCGATGGGTACAGAGTCGTCGGTCAGTGCCATGGCTGCTGTGCGGAACCCCAGGGCGTGCAGACTGCTGAGGGGTGGCTCTATCCATGTCCAGGGGACCAGGAAGACGGTGCCCATCGAAACGCGCACGGCACGGCGGTTCAGAGGGTCGCACGAGGTGGGGGTGAGCAGTACGGCATCTATGCCCAAGGCGGCCGCCGAACGGAAGATGGCTCCGATGTTGGTCGTGTCCACCACGCTGTCTATCACCACGATGCGGTGGGCGTTGCTGCAAATGGACTCCACGCTGCAGGGCTGCGGGCGACGCATGGCACAGAGCACGCCGCGCGTCAGCTGGTAGCCCGTCAGCTGCGCTAATAATGCACGCTCTCCGACATAAATGGGAATGTCGCCACACATTCCTATTATGTCGGCCGCATCGCCGGTAATGTGTTTCTCTTCGCACAGTATGGCCACGGGCTGGTAGCCCGCACTGAGCGCCACACGTATCACCTTGGGACTCTCGGCAATGAATATTCCCTTCTCTTGTTCCAATCGGTTGCGCAGCTGTGCCTCGGTCATGCTGCTGAACATTTCCACGCCAGGGTGGGAGAGTGATGTTATTTTCTCTACGGCCATAGGTTATCTTTCGTGCTTTCTTGCAATATTGTGGACATAATTTATCATAACTTTTTGCAAAGTTAGCAATTATTTTCGTAACTTTGCACACTGGAAGAAAGATACTGCATGGCAGAAATAGATTTAAATCAGATAAAGTTGCGATACGGCATCATCGGACGCGATGCCCGGCTGGACAATGTGCTCGATACGGCTTTGCAAGTAGCAAAGACCAATCTGGCCGTTTTCATCCAGGGCGAGAGCGGTACGGGTAAGGAGGTCGTTCCGCGCATCATACACGACCATTCGCTGCGCAAGACGAAACGATACATCGCCATCAACTGTGGCTCGATACCCGAGGGGACGATAGACAGCGAACTCTTCGGCCACGTCAAGGGCTCCTTCACGGGGGCCATCAGCGACCACGACGGATACTTCGGCGCGGCCAATGGCGGAACGTTGTTCCTGGACGAGGTGGGCGAACTGCCCCTCTCCACCCAGGTCCGCCTGCTGCGTGTGCTGGAGACGGGCGAATACATCCCCGTGGGCGGTTCGGAACCGAAGAAGACCGACGTGCGCATCGTGGCGGCCACGAATGTGCAGATAGAGAAGGCCATACGCGAAGGCAAGTTCCGCGAGGACCTCTACTACAGGCTCTGCACCATCAGCGTGAAGATGCCCCCTCTGCGCGAACGTGGCGACGACGTGCTGCTCCTGTTTAAGAAGTTCGCCATGGATACGGCACAGCAATACAGCATTCCCGAACCCCTGAGGCTGACGCCCGAGGCCGGACGGGTGATGATGCAATATAAGTGGCCGGGCAACATCCGACAGTTCAAGAACGTTGTGGAGCAGATGAGCATCCTCTCCAAGGAGCGCATCATCACGCCCGAGATATTGGCTCAGTTCGAAATCACCCCCTCGGCCGAAACCACCGACCTGGCCCTGCGCGACGCTTCCGTCAGCACTCGTGGCGACGGCAGTGTGGAGCATGCCATGAAGATGATGCAACTGATGATACACTCGCTGAAGATGGACGTGGAGATGCTGAAGCAGAAGGTGGACGGACAGGCACAGTCGACCCAGGTGGTGCGCCAGTTGCCGGCCCCACATGAGCGCCTCGAAGTGGAGACCCCCCATCAGGGCATGCCCCATGTTACCCAGGTGGCACAGGAAGACGACTATGTGGACGTGGAGGACGACGAAGACCTGAACCTGGAGAAGATGGAGCGCCGCATGATAGAGAAAGCCCTTCGTCGCAGTCGCAACCGCCGCAAGGTGGCTGCCGACGACCTGGGCATCAGCGAGCGCACCCTCTATCGTAAGATTAAGGACTATGGGATTGAAGAATAATAAGCACAGAACGTACCAAGAAGACAGAGGACGCAGAGCACAGACGACTCGAGGAGGGAACTGGATTCCTGATATCAGAGTTTTCTGTTGCAAGGCCCTTTGTCGTGCCTCTTTGCTCTGTCTCCTCTGTCTTCTCAGTGTGCTTTGTGTCTCATCTTGCCGCATCAGCTACAAGTTCAATGGCGCCAGCATCGACTATAACAAGACCAAGACGATACAGATCGACAATTTCCCCATCCGTTCGGCTTATGTGTGGGCACCCATGCAAAGCATCTTCCAGAACAAACTTACCGACCTCTATGCCTCGCAGACCAAACTGAGGCAGGTGAGAAAGAACGGCGACCTGCAGTTGGCAGGCGAGATTACCGGCTTCGACCAGTACAACAAGGCCATTTCGGCCGAAGGCTACTCCAGCCAGGTGCAGCTGAAGATGACCGTCAACGTCCGCTTCACCAACAATGCCAAACATGCCGAGGACTTCGAAAGGCAGTTCTCTGCCACAGCCGAATACGACAGCAGCCAGCAACTCGTCAACGTTCAGGAGGAACTGGTGACGCAGATGGTGAAGGACATTGCAGAACAAATCTTTAACGCCACAGTGGCAAACTGGTAACATACTATGGCAAAGCGCATCACAGAATACATCAACGAGACCGGTAATGGCGGGGCCGCGGAGCAAAGGCAACTGAGGCAACTGCTGGAGCGATATCCCTATTATCAGGCCGCCCGACTGCTCTTGCTGCGCTCGCTCTACGAGAACCACGACCCCTCCTTCGGACAGGAACTGCGAAAGGCTGCCATCTACATTCCCTCGCGCCGGGTGCTCTACAATCTCATCGAAGGGGAGCGCCTGAAACCCACCCCCGACTCGGGACCGCGCAAGGTCAATGCCGAAGCCGACGATGCCGCCGACCGTACCTATTCGCTCATCGACGATTTCCTGACCACACTGCCCGAGGTGGCCGAACCGAAACCTACAAATCGCAAACGCCCCATGGCGGATGCCTCCACCGACTACATTTCGTACATGATGCAGATAGAGGAAGACAGCCAGACGGGCGAACCGCAATCCGCCGCCAGCACCTACGGACAACCTCTCCTCGACTCATTCCTCGAGCAAGGGCGCATCGTCATCCAGGAACAGCCCGACGACGAACTGCAGAAACCAGAGATTGACAGCGAAATGGGGGCCGATAGTCAGATATTCACCGAAACTTTGGCTCGAATATACATCAAACAGGGCAAATTTGACAAGGCTCTTGAAATTATTCGGCAACTTTCCTTGAATTATCCAAAAAAAAATCGTTACTTTGCAGACCAAATACGTTATCTTGAGAAAATAATCGTAAATAATAACAATAAAATAAAGTAAAACAATGTACAACGTAATCGTAATTTTGATTGTAGTCGCATCCGTACTGATGTGTCTCATTGTATTGATTCAGGAATCCAAGGGCGGCGGCCTGGCCAGCGGTTTTGCTGACAACAATGCCATGCTTGGTGTACGCAAGACCACCGATGTCATAGAGAAGACCACGTGGGGCTTGGCTGCTGTAATGGTGGTGCTGAGCATCATCAGTGTTGCCTTCCTGGCAACTCCCAAGAGCGCCGGTTCGGCCATCATGGAGCAGGCCATCGAGGAACAGGCAACCAATCCTACCAACGTGCCTGCCATCGAGGCTGGTGCCCAGCCCAAGGCCGAGGCTCCCGCAGCAACTCCCGCTCCCGAGACTCCCGCTCAGTAATATCCACGAATTTTACGAACATTTCATTTTCTGCTAATTAAGTAGTTATATATTCGTGAAATTCGGGAAATTCGTGGTGAAGAAAAAGGAGGCTGTGTCGTTTGACACAGCCTCCTTCTTTGTTTTGTTCCATAGGCATGTGGTCGGGCTCAGAGGCGAACCTTCAGAGCCTGACCGTTGTAAGTTACCGACTTCGCCTGCTGGCTGCCAGCGAGGCGGAGGCGGAAGGTGCGATTGGCGAGCATGCCGGGGAACTGACCCTGACGGCGGGCAATCGTGAGTTCGCCCTTCTTGTCGTTCCACGCGAAGGCGATGGTGGAGTACACACCCTGCTCGTAGCGATACGAGTCGCCCTCGTCTTCGTAGAGGGTGAACTTGCCGTTGGCACCCGGATATATCACAATGTCGAGCTCATTCCACTGATGCTCAGAAGCGTATTGCATGACGGGGGCCAAGGGCAGAATGGAACCCGAACGGACCATCATCGGTGTCTGGGCAAACGAGGTCGACAGTTCAACGTCCTGACCGCCGGGGTACAGACGCTCCGTCCAGAAGTCGTACCAGTCGGCACCCTTGGGCAGGTACTTCGTGGCTGTGGCCGGCTGGCTGAAGTCGACCGAACGGGCAGCGTTGGTTCCTTCGTCGGTGTACTGCGGCCGGGTGATGGGCAGCGCCAGCAACGAACGGCCGAAGAGGAACTCGTCGGTCAGTTCCCATGTGCGCTGGTCCTGCGGGAAGTCGTACATCAGTGCACGCATGTAGCTTTCGCCGTCGTGGGTTACGGACCATGCCGTACTATATATATAAGGTAATAGGCGATAGCGCAGCCTTATGGTCTGCTCGATGGCGTCGAACACGGGCTCGCCCTTCTTGCCGAACTGGTATATCTCGCGAGGAGCATCGGTCCCGTGGCTGCGGAATACGGGGCAGAAGAGGCCGAACTGCATCCAGCGGACATAGAGTTCCTGATAGTTGGGATTCTTGTTGGCATTGCTGCCGCCATAGCGACCGCAGAAGAATCCGCCGATGTCAGTGTTGATGTTGGGGCAACCCGTCATCGTGTAGTTCAGGCACAGGGGTATCTGACGGCGCAGGACGTCCCAGGAAGAGGTGACGTCGCCGCTCCACAGTCCGCTGCCGTAGTGCTGTTGGCCGGCGAAGGCCGAGCGTGTCATGATGAAGACTCGCTTGTCCTGCTCCAGTCGACGCTGGTTCTGGTACACACCCTTCACGGAAGCCAAGGGGAAGGCATTGCGCAAGGAGCGCCAGGTGCCCTGAGCCGGTATGCCCAGCGAGGGCGACTGACCAACGGGACGGTTGTAGTCCTCGTCCTTAGGCCCTACGTAGTCGGGGTCGGTAGAGTCCATCCACCAGGCGTCCACGCCATAGTCGTGCAGTCGACGCAGATACTTCCAATAGATGTCGCGTGCCTCTTGGCTGAAGGGGTCATAGACGCGCACTCCGCTGGGATAGTCGCGCTTGGGAGGCCAGATGCCGCTACCGCTCTGTGGCCACGTCTCGAAGTCGAAGAGCAGACCCTTCTCGTTCAGTTCGCGATACTGCTTGGTCATGGGGCCGAAGCTGGCCCAGATGCTCATCATGAGGTGGGCGTTCTGTTCGTGTACACGCTGCACCATGCGCTCGCCGTCAGCAAAGTCTTCGTTCAGGAATTCCATAGCATTCCACAGATAGTTGGAGCCCCAATACTGCCAGTCCTGTACGATGCCGTCGAGGGGAACGCCGTTCTTGCGGTGCCAGTTGACGACATCGAGCAGTTCGCGGCTCGACTTGTAGCGCTCCTTGCACTGCCAGTAGCCGAAGGTCCAGAGGGGGAACATGGGCACGTCGCCAGAGAGTTGGCGCATGAGCCGGTTCACGCCGTCGGCCGAACCGCCGAACATGAAGTAGTAGTCAATCTGGTCGCCCGTCTCAGGGCTGAAGGTCATCCCCTCAGCATTGTCCCTGAAGTCGGCACGACTATAGTTGTCCCAATAGATGCCCCATCCCTTGATGGACTGGATGACGTACTGGAAGTCTTCGAGATTCGACTGCTCCATCTTCTTGAGGTCGGTTCCGCGACGGTTGAGTTTGCCGTCCTGCAGGGCTGCCAGTCCGTAGATGGGTTCGTCCTTGTCCAGGGTGTAGGTCTGGGCCAGGCGAGGCTGCAGGCTTGTTGCCTTCTCGCGCAGCAGGTTCTTCCCCTTTGCCAGGAACTGCACCTGTCCGTCCTGCTTGTTGATGGTCACGGTGAGGCCCGACGAGGTGAGCACCACCTGATTGGCCGCCTCCTTCACGCTCAGCCGTACGTTCTGGGGCTGCATCGTCACGACCATGCTCTGCGGGGCCTTGCCGTCCAGGGCCTTGCCGTGCTGTACGCGCACGATGCTGGGCGACATGAATGTGACACGTGTTTCGCCCCCTTGGGTCTTAATCCCGTAGGGCTTCGTCTCTGCCTGTGCGACTATGGCAATGCAGGCGAAAAAGAGTAAGTTAAGTATCTTTTTCATAGTGGTTAAGGATTAAAAGTCTGCACAAAGTTAATAATAAATCTGTAATGTTGCAACAGCTGGATTAGAAAAGCAAGCTTTCCCTTTGCATTGCGCTCGTTTTTTCGTACCTTTGACTCCGCCGAAGGTACTGTCACTCGGCAATGAAAAGAAAAGCAAGCTTTCCTTTTGCATTGCGCTCGTTTTTTCGTACCTTTGCCAACGAAATGCGCAGACTGAAGAAGAATATCTACCTGGGAATGTGTGGGGCGACGCTGGCCGTGCTGACGGTTGTGCGTTGGACCAGTTCGTCCGTGCGTGCTGCAATGGAGCAGCCGAAGGAGGAAATCGAGGCCCCGGCACCTTCTGCCGAAACCACGGAAATGTCTGACGTGGAGCCGGTTGAGGTGGAAGAGGTGACGTCGCTTTCGCCGTCGGCTTCTTTCGGTCGGCATCCCATACTCAGCGTCTATAGCTATCAGGAATGCTTCCCCGATGTGCAGGACGTCCAGATCGTGGCCGCAAGGCGCTGGGGCGTTCGCCCGGTTCGGAATCGCGAACAGGCCGAACACCGAAAGGACGAACTCGTCTACGTGGGTTCCAATCCCTACTATGTCATCGACCGAGGCATGACAAGCAGCATTCCCTATCTGGTGCCGCGTGCTGCCCATCTGTTGCATGACATCGGCCGCAACTACCTGGATTCGTTGGCCGTGAAAGGCGTACCCCTGCATCGCATCATCGTCACCAGCGTGCTTCGGAGCGAGGAGGACGTGATTCGCCTGTTGCTGAAGAATGGCAACGCCAGCGACCAGAGTTGCCACCGCTTCGGCACGACGTTCGACATCTGTTATAATAGGTATAGCACCGTGGAACCTCCAGGCGAGCGCCGCCGCACCGTGACCAACGACACGCTGAAATACGTCCTTGCCGAGGTGCTGCGCGACCTGCGTGAGGAACGCCGCTGCTACATCAAGTATGAGGTGAAGCAGGGCTGCTTCCACATCACCACGCGGTAAGGGTTAAAATCTGCAAAATTTCACATCCCGATTAAACGCTCTCGGATTCCGAGGGTCATAAAGTCGTGTGCACAACTAAATAACCCTATTATTAACACCTTAATAATTTAGAAAATGAAAGCGAAGAATCTTTTTGCATCAGCATTATTGGCAACAGCCCTTCTATTCTCAGTCAACAACACCGCATCGGCTCAGCGCCCCAACCGCGAGGACATGCAGGCACGCCGCGCAGAGATGGTAGCTCAGCAGGCCGAACGCCTGGCCAAGGACCTGGACCTGAAGGGCGACCAGAAGACCAGCTTCGTGGCTACATATAAGCAGTATCGCGAAGAACTGCAGTCCGTACAGCAGAACCAGCAGGGCCAGCGTACCCTGCAGGGCCAGCAGGAGCGCAAGAAGCTGACCGACGAGGAGGCACAGAAGCAGTTGGACGAATATTTTGCTCGTCAGGAACAGCAGATTGCTCAGCAGCAGAAGCGCCTGGAGGTGGAGCGCAAGTACCTCGATGAGTTCAAGAAGACACTCACTCCCCAGCAGTTGGTCAAGGTGTTCCGTCAGCGTCAGATGCAGCGCCAGGGCGGCCAGCGTCAGGGCTTCGGCGGACCTCAGGGCGGCTTCGGCGGCAATGGTGGCGGCATGCGCCAAGGTGGCTTCGGCGGTAACGGCGGCGGCATGGGTGGCGACTTTTAGTGTTGTCCAAAATTTGGAAGTTTCACTTCTTATCCGTACCTTTGCATCGAAATAATGTAGAAACGGATGAAGAAACACATTTTAGATTTCACGATAACGAAGGTTGAAGCACCTGCTCCGACCTTCGTTTTATTATGTATGCGTCCCTCGGAGGGCTCGCTTCCCGAGTGCCAGCCCGGACAGTTCGCACAGTTGCGCACCGATGCTCCCGACACGTTCCTGCGTCGGCCCATCAGCATCCACGATGTCCAGGGCGACGAGGTTTCGTTCCTGGTGCAGGCTGTGGGCCGGGGCACACGCTGGCTGGCCCAGTTGCACGTGGGCGACACGTTGAATGTCGTCTTGCCTCTGGGTCGGGGCTTCACGGTCGGTGACGCCAAGAATGTGTTGCTGGTGGGCGGCGGTGTTGGCGTGGCCCCCCTGTTCCTGTTGGGCAAGGTGCTGAAGCAGAGAGGCCTGAGCCCCACATTCCTTCTGGGTGCTCGCACCAAGGACATGCTACTGCGCCTCCCGGCCTTCCGTGAGTTGGGCGAGGTGCTCGTAACAACTGAGGACGGAAGCCTTGGCGAACAGGGCTTCGTGACCCAACATTCGGTGTGGAACGAACGCCACTTCGACCTCGTGCAGACCTGCGGCCCAGGCCCGATGATGAAGGCCGTGGCCCAGCTGACCCGCGAGAAGGGCATCGACTGCGAGGCATCGCTGGAGAACCGCATGGCCTGCGGCGTCGGCGCCTGCCTGTGTTGTGTGGAGGCTTTGGCCGACGGCCACAACCACTGTGTTTGCACCGACGGACCTGTGTTTAACGTAAATGAACTGACATGGTGACCTTGGATTTATCGACAAAGATTGGTGCGCTGGAACTGCGCAACCCCGTGATGACGGCCAGTGGCACGTTTGGTTACGGACTGGAGTTTATGGACTTCGTCGACCTTTCCCACCTGGGCGGTATCGTTGTCAAAGGCACGACACTGAACCCACGCGAGGGCAATCCCTATCCGCGCATGGCAGAGACGGCCAGCGGCATGCTCAACTGTGTGGGCCTGCAGAACAAGGGCGTCGACTACTTCTGTACGCACATCTACCCGCAAGTCCGCGACCTCGACACCAATGTCGTGGTGAACGTGAGCGGTTCGGCCATCGAGGACTATGCCGAATGTGCCCGACGCATAGGCGAACTGGAGCGCATCCCAGCCATCGAGCTCAACATTTCGTGCCCCAATGTGCGCCAGGGCGGCATGGCCTTCGGCGTAACCTGCGAGGGAGCCGCCAGTGTGGTGCGGGCCGTTCGCCGGGCCTATCCCAAGACGCTGATCGTGAAGCTTTCGCCCAATGTCACCGACATTGCCTCCATAGCCCGCGCCGTTGAAGACGAAGGCGCCGATGCCGTCTCGCTCATCAACACCCTCATGGGCATGGCCATCGATGCCGAAAGGCGTCGCCGGGTGCTGAGCATTGGCACGGGCGGCCTGTCAGGTCCAGCCGTCAAGCCTGTGGCCCTGCGCATGGTGTACCAGGTGGCCCATGCGGTCAAGATACCGGTGGTGGGGCTTGGCGGCATCATGTCGGCCACCGATGCCATCGAGTTCCTGTTGGCCGGAGCATCGGCCATAGAGGTCGGAACGGCCAACTTCATCGACCCCGGCATTACGGAGAAAATCGTGCAGGGCATCGGCGACTATCTCCAGCGCCACCATTTCTCCTCCGTAGCCGATATCATCGGTGCGCTTGAGGAATAACTGCCCTCGCGCGCGCGTGCGCACTACAGACTTTTTCGCAAAAATATCGGCATATCGTCACTCGGAATGTGTAACGAATTTTTACTCAATGCGTTAACCGAGTGACGATATGCGTGTCGATGGGCCGAAATAGTGACGATAAATCCTCACAATGACTCGTCCTGAAATAGGTTGATGGTTAAACAAATAAAATTCTGATATAGGTT
>CAMOUQ010000040.1 GCA_946626595.1 uncultured Prevotellaceae bacterium
ATGACCTCGCCGGGGATGAGCATCTTGTTGCGTCCGATGGTGGAGGAGACGAGTATGTTGTCCGTGGCTCCGACGCACAGAAGGTCGTCGGTGTTCATGACGAGGGCGTCCTGTGCAATGCCTTTCCAGACGCTGAGGTCGCCTGTCTCGCGCCAGTACATGTAGGCGAGGCTCGACTTCGTGCCAGCCCCGTCGGCGTGCATGATGTTGCAGTACTCGGGGTCGCCGCCCAGGATGTCGGGTATAATCTTGCAGAAAGCCTTGGGGTAGAGGCCTTTGTCGATGTTCCGTATGGCGTTGTGTACGTCCTCCTTGGCGGCCGAGACGCCGCGCATCATGTAGCGTTGGTTCTGCATATCTTTGTAGGTTTGTTTACTAATCGGGCATAAAGATACAAAGAAAATCCGATGTGGCAAAATCTGCGGGCGTGTTTCGTGCCTGAAGGTGGCGGATTAGTGTATTTCGGCAGGTCAAAGAGCGCTTGCCGGGGGGTCCGGCTTATATATGTGTGGCGTGGATGTAATGTAATGCATTGGTCGTTGCGACGTGATGCATTGGCCGTTGCGACGTGATGTGTCGGCCGTTGCGACATGATGCATTGGTCGTTGCGACGTGATGTGTCGGCTCGCGCGTCGTGTGGCTTAGGCAGTTGTTTAGCGGGGGCTTCGTGTGCAAAGTTACGACATTGGGAGGGCTATATCAAGTGTTTTGCCGATTTATGGGCGTCGGGAGGCTGTCTTTTCGCCTGTCGACCTTCCTATTTTGCAGACATCCAGTGTGTTATGGGCTTTTGGTCACTTTCTCTTCTGAAACCGATGTTGTCAAGATTGTCATTGTCAAGATTGTCAAATTCATCTCGCAGAAGTGAGGGAAAATCCGCAATAAAAAGAAATAATAATATATATATTATTATTTCTTTTTATTGAGCTGTAAACCCCCGCATTTGAAAAATCAAATTTGACAATCTTGACAATGACAATCTTGACAATCTTGACAATGACCGATTTGACCGCGCCTGACAATGTTGCAAACATATTGCATTCAACCATCCGAAAGTGCCAACTTCTCGATGAAATGGGGCGTTTTAGACAACTCGGCATCTGCCTCATGGCCTAAAACACCCCATTTTGCGTGTCAAAAATCGAGGCTGGAACGCCTATTTCAGTGCCTCGACGCGCAGATTCGTAACGCGGCTCTTGAAGTTTCCTGCCCTGTGGAGGGGGAAAAACAGCGTGGGGACGTAGAACATGCGCCTGCCCGTGGAGTAGACGGTGGGGTGGAAGGGGGCGTCGGAGGCCAGGTGGTCGACGCGGTTCTCCTCCGCGATGACGTAGACAGGCTGTGTGCTGAGCACCTGACGGCGGCGTCCGTTGACGAAGAGGCGTGTCTCCTTGTTCGTGCCCTCTATGCGGATGTTCACCCTGCCCGACGAGGGGAGCGCATAGTTGAATTCGTTGATGTAGCCGTCGCGCTCGAAGGCCAGACGGCCGCTCTGCCGACTGCTGAGGTAGAATGTGGCGTAGGGGCTCTGTGTGAGGATGGTGCCCTGGGGCTCGGGCTGGCAGTCGATGTCGAACGACACGGCATAGTCGAAACCCACGTCGTCGAGACCGAGGCCCAGCGCTTTGCCTGGTTCAACGGCAGGGAGCGTCTGTGCCCCTGCGCTCAGCCGACCCAGTTCGTTCACCCCAGGGGCTTCGCTCAAGAGGGTGCGCATCTTGTCATATTCGGCATAGGGCAGGGTGGTCTTCTGCCCCGTCCAGCACTTTGTGGATATCGTCTGCATGGCAGGGAAGAGGCGGTGGTGTATGTCCTTCGTCGCGATGCCGTTGCCGTAGTGGTCGTTCCATACGGCAAACATGCCGCCCTCCACCTGCGGATGCTGCTCGGGGAAGGTCTTGTTGCCCATCACGGCTGGCGTCCAGTGCTGATAGAGGTATTCGCAGTTGAGGTAGTCGTAGTAGTAGCCTGCTGCGGGCACGATGTAGACGAGCCCGTCGGGGATGGAGATGAGCTGGTAGCCCAGTGTGGCCATGGAGTCGGGCTGGGCATAGTCGGTCGACCAACAGGCCATCAGCACGCCCTCGTGGCGGATGGGCGTGGTGCCTCGGGCATGGGTCAGCGAGCCCCACAGGAGGGGTTGCTTGCCGTACTGCTGCATCAGTGCCAGATAGTGGTCGGTGAAGGCGCGGAACTGTTCCACCACCTGCTGGTCGCGGTTGGAGTATTCGTCGGTACCGATGTTTACCCTGGGGCCACGGAAGACGGGTTCCTTGCCCGAGAGGTATTCGCGAAAGAGGCTGTCCATGAATGTGTAGACGGCGGGGTTGGAGAGGTTGAAGTGGTCCATGCCGTACTCCTCGGAGCCCAGTTCGGGCCTGTACTGCGTGAAGGCCAGCACATGGGCTGGGGCGTCTATCTCGGGTATGATTTCCACGTGCAGCCGTTCGGCCAGCCGTTGCAGTTCGATGAATTCCTGCTTCGTGTAATGGCCGTCTTTGGCCGTCAGTCCTGGGTAGGTGTCGCACTCCAGGCGGAAGGCAGAGGAGGTCTTGTTCCAGTCGTTCTGGAAGTATTGCTTGAAGCCGTTGTCGTTGAGGTGCAGTTGCAGGGTGTTCATTTTGTAGTAGGCCATCACGCGCACCAGATTCCGCAGGTAGCCGATGGGTATGAACTTGCGACCGACGTCGAGCATGAATCCGCGCAGGCGGTATTGCGGAACGTCCATGGCCACGCCCCTGGGCAGCGAGCCTTGTTCGAGCAGTTGCAGCAGCGTCTGCGTGCCCCAGAATGCCCCTTGGGTGCCAGGGGAGTTTATCGCTATCGTCTCACCTATCTCCAGCTGATAGCCTTCGCCGGGCATGGTGTCCAACTTCTTGCATGTCAGCACGATGTCGCCCTTCGAGGGCTTGCCGGTGGCGATGCTTAGGCGTCGTCCGCACATCAGGGCATAGTCGGCGGCCAGTTGCTCTGCTATGGGGCGGAACTGCTTGCTCCTGACCACGATGCGTCCGCTCAGGGTGGTAGTTCCCGTGCCGCCTGTCCAACTGGTCAGTTCGGGTATGGTGAAGGGCTTGTGGTTGCCCTCGGCGTATGCTGTCAGCATCGCCAGCGCCATCATTATGGCAAGTAGTGTTTTCTTCATGGTGCTCAGTTTTTATGAGTTATATTTTTCTATACAGTTGCCGTCAGCAGTGTGCAGCAGCCCTCCACCTGCATTGCATTGGCTTCGGCCGGCACGAGGAGTGACTGTCCGCGTTTGACGGCGATGCCGTTCACTATGGCTTCTCCATCGAGGCAAACGACGATGACGAACGAGTCGCAGTGGTAGTCGATAAGTTGTGCCTCATGCACGATTTCGCGACGTACGGTGAAGTACGGGCAGTCGACCAATTCGGCCGAGGGGCTCTCGCGGTCGTATTGCTGGCGGTATTCGGCATGCACGGTGTAGTCGATGGCCTCGCGTGCCTGTTCGATGTGCAGCTCGCGTGGGTGTCCGTCGTCGTCCTTACGCCCGTAGTCGTAGACGCGATAGGTGATGTCGCTCGTCTGCTGTATCTCGGCCAGCAGGTTGCCGCCTCCGATGGCATGCAGTCGGCCGGCAGGCAGGAAGAAGCAGTCGCCCTGGTGACTCTCGTAGTTGGCCATGATGTCGGCAAAGGGGTTTCGGCCTTCGCCTGCCTCCTGGGTGGCCAGCCGTACGTAGTCGTCGGGCGTGATGGCCTTCTTCAGTCCCACATGAATCTGTGCCCCAGGTTCCGCCTCGATGATGTACCACATCTCTGTCTTTCCGGCGCAGTTGTGGCGTCGCTGGGCCAACTCGTCGTTGGGGTGCACTTGTATGCTCAGGTCTTGGCGCGAGTCGATTATCTTCACCAGCAGTGGGAAGTCGGTGCCAAATCTTTCGTACACACGCTGGCCGAGCAGCCGTTCTTTGTACTTGTCGATGAGTTGGAAGAGGGTCAGTCCACGGTCCTCGTCGTCGGCAAGTCCGCGGTCGGCACACACACTTTCATGACCACGCACACCGCTTATTTCCCAACTCTCGCCGATGTTGGCTTTGTTGGTCGTGATGCCTTTGAATGGGGCAATCTTATCACCGCCCCAGATGACAGTCTTCAGATAGGGCTTGAATTTGTAAGGCTTCATATTTCTTGTCAATTAATTTTATCATTCATTCCATATTTCCCAGCTGGCCAGGGCTTGCCGTTCGAGCATCTCCAACCCGTTCTTCACTGTGGCCCCGCGTTCGCGGCCGAGGCGCATGAAGAGGGTCTCCTCGGGATTGTACACAAGGTCGTAGAGCAGGTGGGCGTGGGTCAGTGCATGGTAGGGCAGTCGGGGTGCTTCGTCGGTGTGGGGGAACATGCCCACTGGCGAACAGTTGACGATGACTTGGTAGTCTCCGATTGTCTCTGCCGAAAGGTCGTCGTAGGTCAGTTGTCCCTCCTTCGGTCGTCGGCTCACCAATGTCCATTCCAGTCCCAGGCGGGAGAGTGCGTAGCAGATGGCGTGTGACGCTCCTCCTGTTCCGAGTATCAGTGCTTTACGATGTTGCGATGAAAGTAAAGGTCTAATGCTGTCAGTAAACCCAATGCAGTCGGAGTTGAAGCCCTCCAGGCGGGCCTTCCCATCTCCTTGCCGACGTATGCGTATGACATTTACGGCACCTATCTGGCGAGCCTCGTCCGAGACCCAGTCGAGCAACGGCATGATGGCCTGCTTGTGTGGGATGGTGCAGTTGAGACCACGCAATTCGGGATGTTGCTCCACGATGTCGCGCAGGCTGTCTGCCGTGGGCGTTTCGTAGTTCTCGTAGCAAGCATCTATGCCTTCACGGGCAAACTTTTCGGTGAAGAAACGTTTGCTGAAACTGTGTCCCAGAGGGTAACCGATTAGTCCGTATTTGTCCATATAATTCAATTAAGAATTAAGAGTTAAGAATTAAGAATTAAGAGTGGCTACTTATTGGCCTTGCAGGCGGTAGTGTTCCCAGATGTTGCGAATCTGTTTGTCGTTGAGGTTCTCGGCAGTGTTGTTGGTATGGTACAGCGCTGTCGACTGCACGTTGGGGTTGACGGCTGCGATGTAGTCGTAGGGATGCACATTGCAGGGGACGATGGGGCATTGGGCCAACCGTGCCATGGCATTGAACCATGCATCGTCGTTCGTGGGGCTGATGGTGGAGAAAACATCCTCGTTGAGCGCCTCCTCGGGCATTGAATGGGCTGGATAGAACACGCCGCCGAAGCCTTCGAAGAAGAGGTCGGCGTCGCGCACTCCATTCGTCTCCAGAGTGTAGGGCCACTCCCTGATGCCTTCCGGCACTCCGTCCTGGGCACGTCGCAGTCGCATCACCTTGTTGGCCACAATGGCCTGAGGATGAAGTCGGTGCATGAGGAGCAGGTTCTCCAGGAAGTCTGGCGGATAGAGAATGTCGTCGTCTATGGTGACGATGTCGGCCTCGGGATAATGCTGCAGGGCTGGCACCAGTTTGGTGTACGAACGTATGTCGCGTGTCCGTCGGATGGTGAGTCCGCGCTTCATCTGCCTCCTTAGGCTTATGGGCATTTCCTCTGGTTCGTTCTCACCCAGCCACAGGACGATGGCCGAGGGCTTGACGGTGCCCTGCATGATGCTTTCGATGGCCAGCCAGACCTCGTAGAGACGTTCGCCGTGTGTAGTGAGAGATACAATGAGTTGAGTCTTGTGTCCACCGGTCTCCTCGATGTCTTTATTTCGGCTCTCGTGTGTTTCCTCGATGCCCATTTCCTGGCAGTGGAGAGCCGATTGCATCAGTGTCTGCCGCCGCAGGGCATACTCCATCTGGACCCTCATCTCCTCGACAAGCGTCGGCCGTATGCTCTCGCGCAGGCATCTTTCTATTCGCTTTCTAAGAAATCCAAACATGTCTAATCCCTAATCCCTAATCTCTATTCCCTAATCTCTAATCCCTCATCCCTAATCCCTCATCCCCTTCCGCGCCAGGTACATCGTGCAGATGCCAAAGGTGAAGCGTCGCCACTCGCCGCTAACGAATCCGTTGCGCTTGAGTGCCTGCGCCATTACTTCGCCCTGCGGAAAGGCCTCGACGCTGTTGATGAGATACTTGTAAGCCTTCACATCTCGGCTGAGAATCCAGCCAAGAAGGGGAATCACCAGGTGCGAATAGAGCCAGAACAGTTGCCGCATGGGGGCTGTCTTGGGCGTTGCCAATTCCAGCATCAGCAGATGACCTCCTGGGCGCAGCACGCGCAGTATCTCTCGGAAGCCTTGGTCGAGGTCTTCGAAGTTGCGAGCTCCGTAGGCAAGGGTGACGGCATCGAACGACTGGTCGGAAAATGACAGGTGCATGCAATCCTCGCGTTGGAAGGAGATGGTGCGCTCGAGTCCTTGCTGATTGGCCTTGTGTGCGGCTATCTCCATCATCTCCAGGCTGATGTCGGCCCCAGTCACATGCTTTGGTTTGAGGCGTTCGGCTGCCAGGATGGCAAAGTCGCCCGTGCCCGTGGCTATGTCCAGAATCTCCTGTGGGGCAAACGGTTTCAGGGAGTCGATGGCACGATTTCGCCACAGGCGGTCGATGCCCAACGATAGCGTATGGTTAAGGCGGTCGTAGGTGGGTGCGATGTTGTTGAACATCTTCTCCACCTGCGTCCCCTTGCGTTCGCTTTTGTTATATGGCGTTACGATTTGTACCTGGTAAGCCATTCTTCGACGTTCTTCTGGATGCGTTGTTCCAGGTTACCCTCGGTGTCGGCCGGCAGAAACTTCTGGCCGATGATATGTTCGTAGAGCTCGATGTATCGTTCGCTCACGCTCTGTGCGTATTCGTCCGTGATTTCGGGCATCACCTGGCCAGGTTGGTTCATGAAGTTGTGCTCGATGAGCCACTGACGCACAAACTCCTTCGAGAGTTGACGTTGGGGTTCGCCCTTCAGGAAGCGTTCTTCGTAGCCGTCGGCATAGAAGTAGCGACTGGAGTCGGGCGTATGGATTTCGTCGATGAGGATGACCTTTCCGTCGCGCTTTCCGAACTCATATTTCGTGTCCACCAGAATGAGACCCTTCTGGGCGGCAATCTCCGTTCCGCGCTGGAAGAGCAGCCGTGTGTAGCGAACCATTGTCTCCCAGTCCTCCTTGCTGACCAGTCCCTGACGGATGATTTCCTCTGCCGAGATGTTCTCGTCGTGTCCCTCTTCGGCCTTTGTGGTTGGAGTGATGATGGGTTCAGGGAAACGTTCGTTCTCGCGCATGCCATCGGGCAACTTCACGCCGCATAATTCGCGACAGCCCTGCTTGTACTCGCGCCAGGCAGAGCCCGTAAGGTAGCCGCGGATGATCATCTCCACGCGGAAGCCCTCAGCCTTCAGGCCCACGGTCACCATGGGGTCGGGCGTGGCCAGTTTCCAGTTGGGCACCAGGTCGGCCGTCTGGTCGAGGAAGGATGCTGCTATCTGGTTCAGCACCTGCCCCTTGTAGGGGATTCCCTTTGGCAGGATGACGTCGAAGGCCGAAATGCGGTCGGTGGCCACCATGACCATCAGGTCGTCCTGAATGTTATACACGTCGCGCACCTTTCCGTGGTACACACTCTTCTGCCCAGGCAGATTCAGATCAGTTCTCGTTAGTGCTTTCATCTCTATATATTTATTATTGTATAATGATTCACTCTTCACTCTTCACTCCCTCGTACGCTTCGACGATGCGAGTGACAAGCCGGTGGCGCATGATGTCGCTCTTGTCGGTCTGGATGAACGAAATGCCTTTCACCCCTTGCAGAATGCGCATGGCATGCGTCAGTCCCGACTGGATGGAGTGGGGCAGGTCGATTTGCGTGGCGTCGCCCGTAATCACCATCTTTGTATTCATGCCCATGCGGGTCAGGAACATTTTCAGTTGCGGTATGGTGGTGTTCTGGGCTTCGTCCAGGATGACGACGGCGTCGTTCAGCGTGCGGCCTCGCATGAAGGCCAGCGGAGCTATCTGTATCACCTTCTGCTCCATCATTTCCTGCAGTCGGCTGACCGGAATCATGTCCTCCAGTGCATCGTATAGGGGTTGCAGATAGGGGTCAATCTTGTCCTTCATGTCGCCAGGCAGGAAACCCAGTTTCTCGCCTGCCTCCACAGCCGGGCGCGAGAGGATAATCTTCTTCACCTCCTTCTGTTTCAGAGCTTTTACGGCCAGGGCTATGCTGGTGTAGGTCTTGCCGCTGCCCGCCGGGCCGATGGCAAACACCATGTCGTCGCGCTGAAAGGCTTCCACCAGTCGGCGCTGGTTTTCGCTGCGCGCCACGATGGGGCGCCCCTGAGTGCTGTAGACGATGACGTCCTGGGCACCCTCGCGCCCTGTCTTCTCGCCCTTCACGATGTGCAGGATGTCCTCCTCGGTCAGACTGTTGTATTGCAAGCAATGCTGTTGCATCTTCTCTGCGTTTTCCTCAAATTCGGCCATCTGCTCCTCGTCGCCCATGACGCGCAAGACATTGCCTCGGGCCACAATGCGCAACTTGGGGTACAGGGCCTTCACCATTTGCAGATTGGTATTTCCCACTCCGTAGAATACGATGGGGTCGGCATCTTCCAGTATGATGTGTTTCTCTATCATCTTTCTCCTTTCTTATTCAGCTTGCTGGTTCCAGTGGGTCAGATAGTCGGCCATGCCGTGGATGGGGCGCTTCAGCACACGTCCAAGGCGGAAACCCTCCCGACGGGCGGCTTCTTCCAGTTCTGAAGTATAGTTACTGGCAATGCCTCCGACGAAGGAAACGGGCAGGTCGCGTCGGCCATAGTTGGCCACGTTGCGGTTGAAGAAACTGCGGAAGTTGTCGACCAGGAAGTCGTGCACTTCGGCGGAGTCTCTGTGGCGTCCCAGGAAGGGCACCAGCGAAGCCAGGAATCGGTTGGGCTGTGGCTGTCGGTAGACGCGGTCGATGATGTCTATTCGTGCGAATCCTGTTTCCTCGGCGAATGCCTGGCAGAGTTCGGCTGAGAAGATGCCCTTCAGCACGTTGCCCACCAGTTTTCGGCCCAGGACGGCTCCGCTGCCTTCGTCACCCAGAATCCATCCCAGGGGCGAAACGTTGGAGACGATTTTCTTTCCGTCATACAGGCAGGAGTTTGAGCCCGTGCCCAAAATGCAGGCAATGCCCTCGCGGTCGCCACAGAGTGCGTGGGCGGCTCCCAGCATGTCGCTGTCTACCGTTATGCGTGCAAAGGGGAAGATGTTCTGCAAAACGCGGTGCATCGTGTCGGAATAGGGTGGCATGCAACCTGCTCCGTAGAAGTGTATGAAGAGGGACGTGGCATTGAAGGGTGGCAATGAACGCAGTGTGCGCGCAATGTCGTCTTCGCTGTCGCGCATGGGATTGATGCCTTGCGTCTCAAATTCCCGTTGGCCGTCGGCTTCGACGAGAATCCACGATGTCTTGGTGCCTCCGCTGTCAGCTATCAGATGTGTCATATATGTTGAATATTACTCAGTTGTTCTTATTCCTGTTCGGTTGTTTCGTTCCAGATTTTGTCGAAATAGTGTCTCACTTGTTTCTCGTCGTCGATGATGCAACGCAGTTGTTCCAGTCGTCCGGCATTGCCCAGTTGTGAGTCTTCGCCCAGTTCCTCAGTCATCCACAGTTGCAGATAACCGCCTCGACCATATTTCTCGCGCAGATGCTGCAGTGTGCGCCGATAGTGTTCCTCGCGGTCGAGGGTGGGATAGTGGTCGAGACCAAACTGGATGGTGCGGCGGATGATGTCGAGGGGTTCAATGTAACGGTCGGCGTCGGCCACGATTCTTCCATAGAGGCTGCGTGGTGGATGGGTCGACGAAGCCCTGTGGTCTTCCACGGCTTCAGCAATCACCTCTATCTGTTCCTCGCTGAACCATTGGCGCAGCCGACTGTCGGCGCGAACGATTCGGGCAGAGGCTAAGTGGTGAATGTCGCGACCCTCCGTGAGTCCTGTGTCATGGTAGGCGGCAATGGTGTAGGCCATGTCGACGTCGGCTCCGACGTGTTCAGCCAGTTCCACACTCTGCCTGATTACCATCTCGGCGTGTCCTCTTTGGTGGGCTTTGTCGAAATGGTCGTATCGCGGAAGAATCTCCGCTTCGAGAAAGTTTTTCAATTCACGATTCACAATGGACAATTCAGAGTGGACAATTCACGATTTATGATGGGCAAGTTCACGATTCTTCTAAGTCTGCGGCGATGGTTTCGCGCGAGAGTTGCATGGCATTCTTTATGTTCTCGGGCCCCTTGCCAATCGGCAGGATGGGGCGATGTATCTTCATGCTCAGGGGGTGCCAGAAAACGAAGTTGATGGGGCCTCTCTTTCGGCTCAGCACTTTGTAGGGGCCATTCAGGGTGATGGGCACCACGGGCAGTTGCAGTTCGTCGGCCAGTTGGTAAGCTCCGCGGTAGAAGGGTCCCATGTGGCCAGTCAGTGTGCGTTCGCCCTCAGGGAAGACAACCAGCGAGGTGCCATGCTGCAGCACGTTCCGAGCACGGTCGTGAGTCTCCTGCAGAGCCTTGGGTCCGCGTTTGTCCACGAAGATGTGTCCGGCCGCCTCGCATGCTTTGCCCACGAGTGGCACGCTGCGCAGTTCGTGCTTCATCATCCACTTGAAGTTTCGTCCCAGATAGCCATAGATGATGAAAATGTCGAAGGCTCCCTGGTGGTTGGCCACGAAGACATAGGACGTCTTGTGGTCGATGTTTTCGTGCCCTTCGATGTGGACGGGCAACAGGAGGATACGCATGAACCATCGTGCCCAGATGTGGCCAGGCCAGTAGCCCCAGAAGTGGGCACTGCCGACGGTGGAACCGATGGTGGTGACGATGGCCGTCAGTGCGGTTATGAGTAGCAACAAGGGTGCTGCAATGAATAGCTGGTAGATTCGGTATAATACATTCATGACAGCCTTTCTCAATCCTTAATTCTTAACTCTTAATTCTTAACTCTTAACTCTTAATTTACTTACACCACTTCTATGCCTTGCTTTTTGCAGAGGTCGAGGCTCATTTCCTTCAGCTTAAACTTCTGTATCTTGCCGCTTCCGGTCAGGGGGAATTGGTCGATGAAGAAGACGTACTTGGGTGTCTTGTATCGGGCAATCTTGCCTCGGCAGAAGTCGCGAACGTCTTCGGGCTCCATCTTTGCTCCCTCTTCCAGGATGATGAATGCACCCACTTCCTCGCCGTACTTCTTCGAGGGGACGGCTGCCACCTGCACGTCGCGAATGCCAGGCATCTGATAGAGAAACTCCTCGATTTCGCGCGGATAGACGTTCTCGCCGCCTCGGATGATCATGTCCTTGATGCGTCCCGTTATCTTGTAGAAGCCCTGTTCGTCCTTGATGCCCAGGTCGCCCGAGTGGAGGAATCCATTCTGGTCGATAACCTCGGCCGTTGCTTGTGGATTTTTGTAGTAGCCCTTCATGACGTTGAAGCCTCTGCAGCACATTTCGCCCTGAACGCCGACGGGACATTCTTCGCCGGTCTCCGGGTCGAGCACCTTCACCTCCACGAATGGGAAGTCGCGACCGACGGTGGTGCAGCGCTGTTCGAAGGTGTCGTTCAGGCAGGTTTGCGTCATGCCGGGCGAAGACTCGGTCAGTCCGTAGACGCTGGTGATGGTCATATACATCTTCTCGGACACCTGCTTCATCAGTTCCACAGGGCAAAGACTGCCGGCCATGATGCCTGTGCGCAGGCTGGTGAGGTCGAACATGGGGAACATGGGATGGTTCAGTTCGGCTATGAACATCGTGGGCACGCCGTAGAGGGCGGTGCACCGTTCCTTATGCACGGAGGCCAGCACCACCAGCGGGTCGAACTTCTCCACCATCACTTCCGTGCAACCGTGTGTCAGGCAGTTCATCGTGGCCAGAACCACGCCGAAGCAGTGGAACAGGGGCACACAGACGCAAAGTTTGTCGTCCTGTGTGAATCCCATGTTTTCGCCCGTGAAGAATCCGTCGTTGGCAATGTTGTAGTGGGTGAGCATGACGCCCTTGGGGAATCCCGTGGTGCCGCTGGTGTACTGCATGTTGCAGACGTCGTGGCAAGTGACCTGGCTTTTCATCCGCAAGAGTTCTTCGTCGTCGACGTTCTGCCCCAGCAGCAGCAGTTCGGCCGTGTTGAACATGCCTCTGTACTTTTCCATGCCTATGTAGACCACGTTTTTCAGGTAGGGGAACCGTTCGCTGTTGAGGTGTCCGCGCTGGCACTCGCGCAGTTCGGGCAGCATCTGGTAGGTCATGTCCACGTAGTTGCACTCCCAGGTTCCGTCCGTAATGCACAGTGTGTGCATGTCCGAGTCCTTGCACAGATACTCCAGTTCGGCCTGTTTGTAGTTGGTGTTGACGGTCACGAGCACGGCTCCGATTTTTGCCGTGGCGTAGAGGAATGTCAGCCAGTCGGGCACGTTGGTGGCCCAGATGCCCACGTTCGAGCCCTTCTTCACGCCTATGGAAATCAGTCCCTTGGCCAGGTTGTCGACGCGTTCGTTAAATTTAGCCCAGGTGAATCGCAGGTCGCGGTCGGAGTATACGATGTACTCCTTGTCGGGCGTCGTCTCGGCCCAATATTCGAGCCATTGCCCCAGGGTTCGTTCCGAGAGTGTGTATCCGGCAGCGCCCGTTTCGGCGGGATAAGTCCTGTCGGGCAGCGGTCTGCCTGCCATGTCAAGTTTTGTTGCCATTGTACTGTCTTCCTATTATTAGAATGGGATGTAAACCACTGCAAGAATCTTCGCTCCCTGGCCGTTGGCCCCATGCACATGGTGCTTCACGATGGAGTCGTAGAAGATGCTGTCGCCCTGTCTCAGGGTGTAGGTCTGCTTGCCGTAGTCGATTTCCACCTCGCCTTCGAGGACGTAGATGAATTCCTCGCCCTCGTGAGCCGAGAGCTGGAAGTCGCGTTCCTCGCTGGGATTGATGTCGATGACGAAGGGCTCCATGTGGCGCCCGGCCTTCTGCTGGGCCAGGGGGTGATACTCCATGTTCTTTCGCGCTGCGGCGCTGTCGTTCGAGAAGCTGATGCTCGCCGTCCGTTCCTCGGCCCTGCATACGGCGGGGCCCAGTTCGTCATTGTCGTCGAGGAAGGTGCCCAGTCGTACGCCCAGGGCGCGGGCCACCTTGATGAGCGACCCCAGCGAGGGCAGATTCTGGTCAGTCTCTATTCTCATGATTTGCTCTGCGGACAGGCCGCTGCGTTCGGCCACTTCTTCTATCGAGAGGTTTTTGCCTTCTCTGATGCTCTTGATTTTTGCACCTACGAGGGAACTATTGCTTACCATAAGTCTCTTTATTCAAATATTAATTGTCCGCAAAGATACAAAATAATTGTCAATTATGAATTGTGAATTGTGAATTAATTCGTACCTTTGCACGTCAAAAGACATAAAACCGTAGAAAAAACATAAATATTCAAGATGTTTAGGACAAAAACTTGTGGCGAGCTTCGGCTGGCCAATGTAGGTGAGAGCGTAACCCTGAGCGGATGGGTGCAGCGTACGCGAAAGATGGGCGGCATGACCTTTGCCGACCTGCGCGACCGCTACGGCATCACTCAGTTAGTGTTTGATGAGCAGACCGATGCTGCCCTGTGCGAACGGGCCAACAAAATGGGCCGCGAGTGGGTCATCCAGGTGGTGGGCGAGGTGAGCGAGCGTCAGTCCAAAAACCAGAACCTGCCCACTGGCGACATCGAAATCATAGTTCGCCAGCTCGTTGTGTTGAACGAGGCACAGACGCCCCCCTTCACCATCGAGGACCAGAGCGACGGCGGCGACGACCTCCGCATGAAGTACCGCTACCTCGACCTGCGCCGTTCCTGCGTCCGCAAGAACCTGGAACTGCGCCACAAGTTCGCCTTCGAGGTGCGCCGCTATCTCGACCAGCAGGGCTTCATGGAGATTGAGACCCCCGTACTGGTCAACTCCACTCCCGAGGGTGCCCGCGACTTCGTTGTGCCCAGTCGCATGAATCCCGGTCAGTTCTATGCCCTGCCGCAGAGCCCGCAGACGCTGAAGCAGCTGCTCATGGTGGCAGGCATGGACCGCTACTTCCAGATTGTGAAGTGCTTCCGCGACGAAGACCTGCGCGCCGACCGCCAGCCCGAGTTCACCCAGATTGACTGCGAAATGTCGTTCGTAGAGCAGGAGGACATCCTGCAGATGTTCGAGGGCATGAGCCGCCACCTCTTCAAGACCATTCTCGGAATCGACATCCCCGCGCTGCCCCGCATGACCTGGGCCGATGCCATGAAGTACTATGGCTCCGACAAGCCCGACACCCGCTTCGGCATGAAGTTTGTCGAACTCATGGACGTGCTGAAGGGCACCGGCGAGTTCTCCGTCTTCAACGAGGCCGAGTACATCGGTGGCATCCTCTGTGAGGGACAGGCCACCTACACCCGCAAGCAGCTCGACCAACTGACCGACTTCGTGCGCCGTCCGCAGATTGGCGCCAAGGGCCTCGTCTATGCCCGCGTCGGCGAGGACGGAAGCGTCAAGTCCAGTGTCGACAAGTTCTACCAGCCCGAGGTGCTCGACCGCCTGAAGCAGGCCATGCAGGCCAAGCCCGGCGACCTCATCCTCATCATCTCCGGTCCCGACACCCTGAAGGCTCGCAAGCAGCTGTGCGAACTCCGCCTCGAGATGGGTTCGCGCATGGGCCTGCGCCCCAAGGACAAGTTCTCCTGCCTCTGGGTCATCGACTTCCCCATGTACGAGTGGAGCGACGAGGAGCAGCGCCTCATGGCCATGCACCATCCCTTCACCTCGCCCAAGCCCGAGGACATACCCCTCCTGGACACCGACCCTGCCTCCGTGCGTGCCAATGCCTACGACATGGTCATCAATGGCGTTGAGGTGGGCGGCGGCAGCATCCGTATCCACGATGCCAAGCTCCAGCAGAAGATATTCGAGATTCTGGGTTTCACGCCCGAACAGGCTCAGCAGAAGTTCGGCTTCCTGATGAACGCCTTCAAGTACGGTGCTCCCCCTCACGGAGGTCTTGCCTACGGACTCGACCGCTTCGTCAGCCTCTTTGCCCAGCTCGACTCGATTCGCGATTGCATCGCCTTCCCCAAGAACAATTCCGGTCGCGACGTCATGCTCGACGCCCCCGGCCTGATCGACCAGAGCCAGCTCGACGAACTGCACCTCCAGGTCGCCCTGCCGCAGGAAACTTGACCACGAATTGCACGAATTAAACGAATTATAACGACCGCGTTTAAACGAATTAAAACGACCACGATTTAACGGATTAAATCGACCACGAATTGCACGAATTAAACGAATTTATAATTACTTGGTTGTCAAGAGATAATTCGTGAAATTCGTGCAATTCGTGGTCTTTATATAATCTGTCTAATCCGTTTAATCGTGGTCGTTATAATTCGTTTAATTCGTGTAATTCGTGGTCAAAGTGTTTTCGTGGTCAAAGTGTTTCCGTGGTCAAAAGTGTTTTCGTAGTTATATCTTTTCGATAAACTCTATTTCGACGATGCGGAGTTCGTTCTTCGTGTCGCCGCCATTGCGGGCCTTGAAGAGGTCGAGTTCGCCGGCAGCCGGTTCGGCCACCTCCACGATGCCGCCGAAAGCATCCTCGTCCTTGCCAGCACCGCGCAGCCGGATGGTTATCTCCTTCGTCTTCACGCGCCGCTGGGGTTTCAGGTGCACGTAGCCCAGACTGCGTTCCGTCTCGCCGCTCCAGATGAGTTCCTTGCCAGCATATATTTCCAGCGGATAGCTGCGCAGTCGCCATCCCGTCAGTTTCAGGCAGATGTCGTCTACGGCAGCCTTCCGTGCCAGCCGGTACGTTATCCAGGCCGTAGAGAGTCGGCCGTCGTTCTTCCACTCCGAGAGTTCGTTGTCGTCGAAGCTGCGTGTGGCATGCTCGCTGTCGTGGCCCGCCCGGGCCGATGCTATTTCGATGCCGCGGGCCCGTTCCTTGTACGAAGGCGTGAGCGGAGTCTCGCCGCGGTCCAGTCGGCCCCTGAGGGTCAGTTGCGGCAGATGGTTCCCGCTGGGGCGGCTGCTTGCCACCGATGCCGTAGCCGACTTCAGTCCGTCGGCCGTGGCCGTCAGCCGGATGTTGCCGGCCTTCGTCGTCGTGCGCACCAGCACCCGGTTGACACCGCACTCCACGGGCAGGTCCCTGCTGCCGACGAAGTTGTCCGAGACATTCCTGGTGGCTGCTGCGTCGAGCAGTCCCTCCGGGCGGTTCTCGTCGGGGCGCTGCAGCTGGCGGTTGTTGCGAGTGGCTATGCCGCCTATCCAGGAGGCCTCGCCCTCGAGGTCGAAGTGCACCATGCGGTCGTCCAGCGGGCACCGGCGTCCCTGCCTGTCCACCACCTCCACTTCGTACATCACCATGTCGGCCCCGTCGGCTCTGGTGCCCTCGGGGTTGCAGATGGTGGTCAGTCGCAGTTCGTAGGGCTCGCCAGCTGTCTCCAGGCGGTAGCGGCTACCATCCGAGGCCACGGCCTCCAGAGTGCCCGGTTCGAAGGGCACATCGGGGAAGGTGAAGAGGTAGCGATACTGCTGTCGGCCCTTGCCCAGCGAGCGGCCGTTGATGAAGAGTTCCACCTCGTCGCCCGTAGAGACCACGTAGACGGGCTTCTTCAGACCGCCTCCCGCACCGCTTTCAGCAGGATTGGGACTGCCGTAGTTCCAGTGGCCTACGATGTAGGTCTGTGCCGACTCCGGCTCCACCCATCCGTTCCACATCACCTGGTGGGCGAAGTAGGCGTCCTTGGGCAGTCGCATGGCATCGGTGACTCCGCTGGTGCGGTAGTTCGACTCGCCGCGGTGGTGCGTGTTGGTGTCGGAGAAGACTATCTTCACACCGCCCGCCGACACCCGCGTGCCCGTGCCCGGCCGCTCCAGCCAGTAGTCGTACCAGCGGCGCACCATCTCCACGGCAAACTCGTCCATGTTATGGTTGTACTCCCTGGCCGGTTTGCCTCTGTAGAGCGGTCCCTCGCCCTCCCTGTGGAAGGGGTAACTCCACTGGTCCCAGTATTTGCGCAGACCCTCGTCGCGACAGTATTCCATGGCCCACATGGGGTGCTTGTGGCTCTTGTTGATGTAGAGCATCTCGCCGCCGTACTCCGCCTCGTCGATGTCCAGCATCTCGCGGCTGCCTACGGCACGCCCGCCGCAGGGGTCGTACTCGTCGCGTATGGCCTTCATCTCCAGCATGTGCTCGCGGCTGATGCTCTCGTTGCCACTTTCGTAGAAGATGATGCTCGGATTGTTGCGGTTATAGATGATGGCGTCGCGCATCAGTGCTTTGCGCTGCAACCATCGCGCACCCTCCACGTCCTTCTCGGCGTCGCCTGCGGGCATGGCCTGGGGCAGACCCACGCGGTCACACGACTCGATGTCCTGCTTCCACGGCGTCACGTGCATCCACCTCACCATGTTGCCCCCCGACTTCACCATCAGGTCGTTCGAGAAGTCGCTCAGCCAGGCCGGCACGCTGATGCCCACGCCTGGCCATTCGTTTGAGGTGCGCTGGGCATATCCGTGCACCATCATGACGCGGTCGTTCAGCCAAATCTTGCCCTCGCCGAAGCGCGTCTTGCGGAATCCCGTTCGCGTGGCCACTTCATCCGTCTCCGTTCCGTCGTCGGCCCTCAGCGTCGTGCGGACGGTGTACAGATAACCGTAACCCCACGACCAGAAGTGCAGCCCCTCCACCTCCTTCTTCAGGGCCACCGTGCGCGTCTCGCCAGGCCCCATCGTCGTGCGCTCGCCCTCGGCCTGGGCCACCAGGCGCCCCTCGGCGTCCAGCAGGCGCATGCAGAGGGTGAAGCTGCGCTCTCTCGAGTCCTCGTTTCTCACCTGGCTCTCGGCGTGTATCACGGCCTTGCGGCGGGGGATGTCGAAGTCGGTGGCGTAGACGTACGTCCCCGTGGTGCCCAGGTTAGAGTAGAGAGGCAGCGTCTGGTAGAGCCGGTCGGTGACGTGCAGCCACACGTTCTTCGGAATGCCTCCGTAGTTGGCATTGAAGTTGCGGTCGTTCCACTGGTAGCGGCTCTGGAATTCGCGCGAGCGGTAGGTCCACGAGTTGTCGCACCTCACGGCCAGCACGTTGCGCCCCTCCCTCAGGTGCGGGGTCAGGTCGAATCCGCAGGCCATCACACCGTTCTCGCTCATCCCCAGGTGCTGCCCGTTCAGGTAGAAGTCTGCCCCCTGCCTGACGCCCTCAAACTCCACGAACCACTTCCGCCCCTGCAGGCCTCCCGTCGGCACGTCCCAAGCCTTGCGATACCAGCAGACGGTGTCCGTCAGGTCCACGATGTCCCTGCGGAAAGCCTCGTCGCCGTTGAAGGCGTAGGGCAGCGTCACCCGTCGCCATCCGCTGTCGTCCCACTCGGGCCTGGCCGCACCTTCGTGGTCGCCCACAGCCAGCCTCCAGCCGCTGTTGAAGTTCAGTCTCTCGCGCTCCGTGGCGCCCGCCGTGGCACCGCCCATGGCCAGCACCAGCAACATGCAGAAAATCAGTCTCCGTCTCATAACCTATATTTATGATATATTTCTGCAAAGTTACGAAAAGTCCTGCATTTTCATGGCATATTGACCGATTTTTTGTAATTTCGCACATCCAAACCAATCATTTCTACGCATGGAACGAATAGAGTCAACGAAGAATCCGCGCATCAAGCAACTCATGGAACTGCAGCAGAAGTCGTCCGCCCGCCGCCGCACGGGCCTCTTCGTCGTCGAGGGCCGTCGCGAACTTGACCACTGCCTGCAGGCAGGCTACCAGGCCGACACCCTCTTCGTCTGCCCCCAGCTCTACGGCGACGGCCCGCTGCCCCAGGCAGCCCACACCCTGGAACTGTCGCCCCAGCTCTACGAGCGTGTGGCCTACCGCGGCACCACGGAGGGCGTCATCGCCCAGGTCCGCAGTCGCAGTCTCCGCCTGGCCGACATAGCCCCCGCCGCCACGGGCCGCGCACCCCTCTTCGTGGTGCTGGAGGGCGTGGAGAAGCCCGGCAACCTCGGCGCCGTGCTCCGTTCGGCCGATGCCGCAGGCGTAGATGCCGTCGTCGTATGCGACCCGCTCACCGACCTCTACAATCCCAACCTCATCCGCTCCTCCCTCGGAGCCATCTTCACGGTGCCCACCGTGGCCTGCCCGTCCGAGGAGTGCATTGCCTTCCTGCAGGCCCATGGCGTGCAGATACTCACGGCCCAGCTCCAGGATTCGCTGCCCTACTACGACACCCCCATGCTCCAGGCCACGGCCATCGTCATGGGCACGGAGTCCACCGGACTGTCTCCCCAGTGGCGCCAGGCCGCCGACCGCCACATACGCATCCCCATGCTCGGCCGCCTCGATTCGCTCAACGTCTCCGTCTCTGCCGCCATCCTCATGTTCGAAGCCGTCAGGCAGAGGCAGAGCCAGGGGTAGGAG
>CAMOUQ010000041.1 GCA_946626595.1 uncultured Prevotellaceae bacterium
CCCGACATCCAAACGGACGTCGGGGCTTCTTTTTTTTATCCTAGGTTATCCTAGGTTATCCTAGGTTATCCTAGGCAATCCTAGGTATTCCTAGGCAATCCTAGGTATTCCTAGGTATTCATAGGCTGTCCTAGTCAATTCTTAGGATGAACTAATTAGTCTTAGGAATGCCTAAGTTTGCCTAATACGAAGTGTTGGTCTTTATTGAGCTTTATCTCGTCGTTGTTGCGCATTTCCTTGAAGACTATCATGAATCGGTCTTTGTCGAATCCAGTGAAGTCGAGGTGCCTGGGAGAAATGGGGCCATCTTTGAGTTGATTTATCAGGCTTTCTCGTATTTTCTCTAATTCTTCTTTCTCCATGGGCTTCTCCTCCAGACATACGTCGCAACGCCCACATTTCTTTGTATCTTTCTCACCGAAGTATAAAAGCAAGAATCTGCTGTGGCATCTGTCGCGATCTGTCACATACTGAATCATCGATTCTATGCGCTTCTTGTATTGCTTTTTTCTTTCTTCGTATATCTCTTTAGGCAGAATGATTTCATCGAGATCTACTCGCCGTGAAACGAACGTTATGAGGGTGGTGCGCTTGCGTGGAATGTATTGCAATATGCCCAGATGTGCCAGTTCCTTCAGGCATAGGTAGACATCGTTGTACTCCGCGCCACTGATTTTGGCCACTTCGTATTCGTCGATATATACGAATCCTGAAAATATTCCGCTATACATGCGAAGCATGGTTTGTATGATTCGTTCCTGATTATCGGGGCGCTCGTCGAGCCGGTACAATTCATCGCGGCTGAGCGTAATCATCACCCGGCTGACGATTTCATCATCCTCGGTATAGCGTATGTATCCTGCCTTAGCCAGCAAGAGAAGGGCATTATGTGCCCGAACAGGATAGTGCCTGTACTTATAGCAGAATACCTGTAAGTCGAACTCACGCGTGATGCCGGCCCCGTCTCCCATGGCCATCTCGAAATAGTAACACATGTCTTCATAGACCTGTTTGATGTATTTCTTTTCGGGATAGGTCTCATCTATGCGCTTCAGCACCTGCTTGCAGTCCTTGTTGTTATAGAGCAGAACGGCGTATGCAAGTTTTCCGTCTCGACCTGCACGTCCGGCTTCCTGGAAATATGCCTCCGGAGAATCCGGAATGTCGAAATGCAAGACCAGCCTGACATCAGGTTTGTCGATGCCCATACCAAATGCGTTGGTAGCAACCATCACGCGATATTGATTGTGTTGCCATGCATTCTGTCGTTCATCCTTCTTTACCTGCGGCAGTCCTGCATGATAGTTCGTGGCAGTGATGTCCTTTTTAATAAGGTATTCGGCTAATTCCTGAGTATGCTGTCTGTTGCGTGTGTATATGATGGCTGAGCCTGGGAAACTGCGTAGTATATGTACAATCTCCGCATATTTGTCAGTGGTTTGGCGGACGTAATAAACGAGATTCTTGCGTTCGAAACTCATACGGAATACATTCCCGTCCCGAAACTCCAGTTGTCGCTGTATGTCCTCCACCACTTCGGGCGTAGCACTGGCTGTCAGTGCCAGTACGGGTGCTTTGGGCACGAGATGGCGGATGTTGACAATCTGCAGGTAGCTGGGGCGGAAATCATATCCCCACTGCGATATGCAGTGCGCTTCGTCGATGGTGATGAAGCTGACGCGCATGTGCCGGAGCTTAGCCTGAAACAGGGGCGTGCCTATTCGCTCCGGTGAGATGTACAGAAACTTGTAGTTGCCCAGTATGCAGTTCTCCAGGGCCGTCAGTATCTGGTCATGTGTCATGCCAGAATACACGGCAGTAGCCTTAATCCTTCGGTTTCTCAGGCTCTGCACCTGATCCTTCATCAAGGCAATCAGTGGAGTGATAACAATGCAAATACCTTCCATGGCCAGTGCCGGCACCTGGAAGGTAATGCTCTTGCCTCCACCCGTGGGCATCAGTCCCAAGGTGTCGTGTCCTTGGCCGATGCTTAGTATGATATCTTGCTGTATGCCTCGGAAACTTTCGTATCCCCAGACATTTTTAAGTATAGATTGATAATGGGTAATGGACAATGGCGTATTGGTTGGTGTGTTGTCAGCACCAGTTTCGTATCCATTATCTATTGTCCATCCGTCATTGTACATTATCCATTATCAATTTGTCAATTGGTTGAGTTCTCCCTTCCCATTGGACGAATGTCCTCAATCTGCAGTTGCACCTCGCCCCGCTTGTGGGTATTCTCTTCGATGGCATATACGATGTCGAACGACTGTTTTGTCTTTATGTATCGTGCCTGACTGCTTTGTCCGAAGGCAATACCGTTCATGACGTTGGCGCTCTTCCCGTCTACCAGTTCCAGTTTGATGTGTTCCTGTTCGCGTCCCACCACCTTGCTCGTGCCATAGTCGTAGACCTGGCGTGTGCAGAATATGGGTCGTGGATTTTCAGGTCCGAAAGGATTGAAGCGCTTCAGGTCGGTGAAGAACCGGTGTGTGATGTCGCGGAAGTCGATGGTGGCCTCAATGTCCACCTGTGCCAGTGTCAGTTCGGGGTCCAGGTTCTCATCAACGTACTGTTCGAATCTCCTTTTGAATTCCTCTACGTGTTCCACCTTCATGGTCAGTCCGGCGGCATAGGTATGGCCGCCGAAGTTCTCCAGCAGGTCACGGCAACTCTCCACAGCCTTGTAGACATCGAAACCGCCTACAGAGCGGGCCGAACCCGTCGCGAAGTTGTCGCTTCGGGTCAGTACCACGGAGGGGCGGCAGTAGATTTCCGTCAGTCGGGATGCCACAATGCCTATGACGCCTTTGTGCCACTCTGGATTGTAGATGACGATGGACTTGTTCTCGTGACTGTGGTCCAGGCTTTCCACGATGTGGTTGGCCTCCTCTGTCATGCTCTTGTCCAAGTCTTTGCGTTGGTCGTTGTAGTGGTTGATGAGGTTGGCCTGCATGCGTGCCACCTTCTCGTCCTTCTCCACGAGTAGCGTTACGGTCTCTCTGCCGTTCTGCACACGTCCCGAAGCATTGATGCGCGGCCCCAGTTTGAATATGATGTCGCTCATCGTGATTTCCTTGTTTGTCAGTCCGCAGATGTCCATCAGAGCCTTCATGCCCACGCTCGGGCTGGCATTCAGTTGCCGAAGTCCGTGGTAGGCCAGAATACGGTTTTCGCCCATGATGGGCACGATGTCCGAAGCGATGCTGACGGCGCAAAGGTCGAGTAGGGGGACGAGTTTGGAGAACTCGATGCCGTTGCTTTGTGCAAAGGCCTGCATAAACTTGAATCCTACGCCGCAGCCCGACAAATCCTGGTATGGGTACGTTGCGTCGACCCGTTTGGCATTCAGTATGGCCACAGCCGGCGGCAGTTCGTCGTCGGGCACGTGGTGGTCGCAGATGATGAAGTCGATTCCCTTCTGTTTGGCATAGCCGATAGTTTCTATAGCCTTGATGCCACAATCGAGCACGATGACCAGTTTCACGCCTGTGTCGTAGGCATAGTCAATGCCCTGTATCGACACTCCATACCCTTCCTCGTAGCGGTCGGGTATGTAGTAGTCGATATTCGAGTAGTATTGCTGCAGAAACTTGTACACCAGTGCCACGGCCGTACATCCGTCCACGTCGTAGTCGCCATACACCAGTATGCGCTCCTTGCGGGCCAGGGCTTGGTTCAGCCGTTCCACGGCTTTGTCCATGTCGCGGAACAAGAAGGGGTCGAGCAGTTCGTTGAGTTGGGGATGGAAGAAGCGACGTGCCTCCAAGACATCCGTGATGCCTCGGTTCACCAGCAACCTGCACAGCACTGGGCTGATGTTCAGGCCGGTGGCCAGCGCTTTCACTGTTTCCTCCTGTTCGGGTGTTAAGGAAACAAAATTCCATCTGTAGTTCATGTTCTCTCCTTAGATGCCCAGTTTCTTGCGGATGTCTGCGGGAATGGCCTTTTTGTTAATCAGGTAGTCCATCGTATTGGCGGCGATGAAAGCCTTGGTCATGTACCAAGTGCCCTTGAAGTCACCAGTCTCGCCCCACGAGTTCTTGACCATGTAGTATTCTTTGCCGTTCTGGTCCTTGGCCAAGCCATAGATCTGCATGCCGTGGTCGTCGGTCAGCTGCCAGTTGTCGAAGCGCTCCTGGCGCATCTCCTGGGTGGGTACGATCTCAGGCACCTTGCAGCCCAGCGAGTCGATAAGGCTCTTTTTCTTGTCAGCCGTCATCTTCAGCCACTTGGCCATGTCGCTTCCGGCCAGGCTCTCTGTGGCCTTCGTGTCGATGGCATAGGCCAGGCCCTGGCGTGTGAAACCATCCTCAGATACGTCGCCGCCCCAAGCTACGGTGTAGCCCTCGTTGATAGCATTGTCAATGATGCGCATCATCTCGTCCATGGGAACGTTGTAGCTGAGGGGGAAGCGCCAGTTGTCCTGCACTTCTACGGCAAAGCCCGTGTAGAAGGGGTGGTGCGTATAGCTGGTGATGCTCACGTAGTCGTCGAGATTCAGTCCGAGGCTCTGCATGAACGACTTCGGGGTATATTTCTTGCCCTCATAGGTGAACTCCTCGGGGCACTTGCCCAGGTAGGCATCCAGTATGCCCTGGAATCCCACCTTCCACTGGTTGGAGATTTTCTTGGCCGAGCTCTTAGCCACTGCGGCTACATAGGGCTCCAGAATGGAGAAGAACTCATTGAAGTTGTTCAGCGAGTCGCCGTACAGCGAGCCGGGGAAGGGCATGGCGCCCTCGGGGCAGATGCCGTGGGTCTTCAGCGTGTGCAGCACGTCCTCGGCTGAGCCACCCTGTGCAAACTGGCAGTCGCCGTGGAAGCGAACCACCTGTATGGCGCGTTCCATGTACGTCTTGTTGGCAACGAACGATTCGCAGAGGTCCACCGTCTTGCCTGTTGCCTTCAGCACTTCCGATTCAAAGTACGACAGCGTCGAATAGTCCCAGCACGTACCGCTGCGGTTCTGGTCCTTCATGCTGGTGATGGGGTTCGACTTGATGGTGGTGAACACGGGTTTGTTCGAAGGTTTGGCTGCAGCCTTCTTCTTGGCAGCCTGAGCGCCCAGGGCAATCATTGCCACCAGCGCGATGGTAAGAAACTTTCTCATTGTAGTTATTATTAATTGTTGATGAATTCTTCTACGTCCTCCAACTTGTAGGGGATAATCTGCTTGCCCAGCATGCGGCATCCGTCCTTGGTGATGAGGATGTCGTCCTCCAGGCGTATGCCGCCGAAGTCCTTGTACGTCTCTATCTTGTCGAAGCAGAGGAAGTCCTTGCAGTGGCCTTTCGAACGCCAGTCGTCGATGAGTGCGGGGATGAAGTAGATGCCCGGTTCGTCGGTCATCACCCAGCCTTCCTGCAGGCGTCGGCCGCAGCGCAGACAGTTGGTGCCGAACTGTTCCAGGTTGGGGCGCACCTCGTCGTCGAATCCGACATACGTCTGTCCCAGTCCCTCCATGTCATGCACGTCCATGCCCATCATGTGTCCCAGTCCGTGGGGGAAGAACATGGCGTGTGCGCCAGCCTGTACGGCCTCTTCCGTGTCGCCCTTCATCAGGCCCAGGTCCTTCAGCCGTTCCGTCATCAGACGGGCCACGCCGAAGTGCACGTCCCACCATTTCACACCCGGGGCCGCCAACTTCAGAGCATGGTCGTGGCAGTCCACCACGATTTGGTATATCTCGCGTTGCCGTTGGTCGAAGTGTCCGCTGATGGGTGTCGTGCGCGTGTTGTCCGAGCAATAGTTCTCGTTCGTCTCCGCACCGCAGTCGCACAGCATCAGTCGTCCAGCCTCCAGAGGGGCGGGTGAGGGATAGCCGTGCATGATTTCGCCGTGCATCGACAGGATGCTGGGGAACGAGACGATGCAGCCCCTCGACGATGCTATGCCCGATATGCGGCCGGCAATCTCCTGTTCCGTCACGCCCGGTCGGCACATGCGCATGGCCGTCGTATGCATTTCGTAGCCTATGGCACAGGCGCGTTCTATCTCTTCCACCTCGGCAGCCGACTTCACGGCGCGTTGGTCGATGACAGCCTTGATGAGTTCCACCGAGGCCTCTTCGCGTTGGCGCGAGGGATGGATGCCCGTGAGGTCCATCAGTTGTATCATCAGGTCGTGGCGGTAGGGTGGGAGGAAGTGGATCTTACGTCCCTGCTTCCGGGCCTTGTCCACCAGTACCTGCAGTTCCTTCATTGGTGCGCTCTGTGCTACTCCCGTCTGTCGGGCCATGTCGGCTACGGAGTCCACCTGTCCGAACCACACGATGTCCTCGATGTCGATGTCGTTTCCGATGAGCCACTCCTGGCCCTCATCGGCGTCGATGACGCCAACCAGTCCGTCGCGGTGAAGTCCGAAGTAATAGAGAAACGACGAATCCTGGCGGAACTTGTATCCGTTAGCCGGGTAGTTGACGGGCGAGTCGTTGTTGCCCATGAGCAGTATCAGTCCACTGCCGATGCGCTCGCGCAGTGTGCGGCGGCGCTCCATATAGGTCTGTTTGTCAAATAACATATTACGCCAATTTAATAATTATCCGTGCAAAGTTAATAAAAAGCAGGGTATTTTCAAAGTTTCTACCTTAATTTTATTTCGCACAATGTGCGATACGCGCGCATGCGTAGTGTCGCATGGCCTCGTCCCACGTATGGGACACGTCCGTCCCATACGTGGGACTGGGCTGTCCCATGCATGGGACGAGGCCCATCCATACGTCGATGAAACTTTTCTTAGGCGATGCTACATCCTATGTTAAACTTTTTTTGTATCTTTGTGTCTTGTTAAGGGTAAAATTCTGATAATATGCGAAATACTTTTCTTTTGATATGTCTGTTCCTGGCCGCGAGTGCATCGGCCACGGAGGTAATGGACACGGTGAGATTGCGCGAGGTCGTTGTCGACGACCGCCATACGAGCGAGGAGATGCACAACCTCCCCCAGAGCGTGACACATCTGTGGCACGAGACGCTGACCGCGGAGCATCAGCCCTCCGTCATGCTCACGCTCAACCGCCTGGTGCCCGGCCTTTTCGTTCCGGCCCGTGGCATGATGGGCTACGGCGTCAATTCCGGTGGTGCCGGTGGCATCGTGGTGCGCGGATTGAGCAGCGGGGTGGGTCAGATGCTTGTCTGCATCGATGGCGAACCCCAGTATAGCGGCATCTATGGTCATTCCGTGGCCGACTTCCTGCAGAGCCATGCCATAGAGAGCGTCTCCGTGTTGCGTGGCCCCGCCTCGGCGCTTTACGGCAACAATGCCATGGGCGGCGTCCTGAATATTGTCACCCGTCAGGCAACTCAGCTCTTCCCACGAAAGGTGGCTTCCAACGTCACTGTGGGCGCAGGCAGCTACGGCACCGTGCAGGCCGAGGCAACCAATCAGGTGAACAACGGCCGTTTCTCCAGCACTGTCAGTGCCCAATACAATCGTTCCGACAACCATCGTCCCAATATGGGCTTCCAGCAGGCGGGCGGAATGGCCAAGTTGGGCTACCGCTTCAACCGTCACTGGCGCGCCTCGGCGATGGCCGACGTTAACTACTTCTACACCCAACTGCCCGGAACGGTGAACCAGCCCATGACGGACAACGAGCAGTGGATTGTGCGCGGTGCGGCCAACCTGACGCTGCACAACAACTATGGTGCGCGCCCCGTGCGTTCCCTCCTGAGGGGGCGTTGGCCGATATCCACGCATGGTGCCATCAGTTTCTACACAAACTTCGGTAAGCACAAGATAGACGACGGCACGGCCGACCCCGTGAACGCCCCCTCTACCCGCTACTTCCGCAGTCGCGACAACGTGGCTGGCGTGTCGGCCTGGCAGACGTTCGGCTTCTTCCGGGGCAACAACACGACCTTCGGCCTGGACTATCAGCACATCTATGGCCACGCCTATTATACGGATAAACAGACGGGCAACGAAATCACCATCCCCACACCGAAGGCCAGCGGCACAAGCCACCGCAACGAGGTGGCCGCTTACGTCGACTTCCGCCAGAAGGCCACCGACTGGCTGACCGTGGACGCCACCCTGCGCGTCGACCATCACTCCATTGCCGGCACGGAACTGGTGCCCCAGGGCGCGCTGCTCTTCAAACCCATGAAGGACGGCGAACTGAAGGCGTCCGTCTCAAAGGGCTTCCGCAACCCCACGATGCGCGAACTCTATCTCTACCCTGTCTCCACCACGGACCTCGGCCCCGAGCGCCTGATGAACTACGAACTCTCGTGGAAGCACTGGGTGATGGCCGGACGACTGTCGTACGGCGTGAACGTCTTCTACATGAAGGGCTGGGACATCATACAGCCGGCGATGGTGAACGGCGCCCGCGTCAACGCCAACGTGGGTGACGTGGAGAACGTGGGCGTGGAGGCGCAGTTGGACTATCACATCTGCAGCCATTGGAGCCTCGCCACCAACCATTCCTATCTGCACATGGACGTGCCCGTCCTCTCCGCCCCGACGTACAAGGGCTACCTGGGTGCCCACTATCGCGAAGAACGCTGGTCGGCCCAGGCCGGTGTGCAATACGTAGCTGGCCTGTACACGCAGGTCGGAGCCAACGAGCAGAAGGAGGACTTCTGTCTGCTGTCAGCCTCTGTCAACCATCGTGTCTGGAAGGGGCTGAGCCTCTGGCTGCGTGGCGAGACGCTCTTGGGCTATCGCAACTACGAGGTCATCCAGGGCTACCCTATGCCTCATGCTTCGCTGATGGCCGGTGTCAGCTGGGACTTTTGAGTAATCAGATAATTCAGAGTATTCCGAATAATCCGAATAATCCGATATCATAATGAGAACATACAAAGCAAACTATACCGAGGCCTTCCGCGACGAGCAGTTGCGGTGGTTCGAGGAACGCATGGACCGTCTGCCGCAGTCGCTGCAGATTAGTGAATCGACATCTACTTCCAATCTCCCCAATACGGTGAAGAGCCTGATGCTGACCTTGCAACAGAACAAACCCAGCGTGACCTTCTCCGGTTACATGGAGACCTTGATGAAGATAAAGGATAAACTGGAGGAGCAGGGGCTCTGAGCCTTCTCCCCCTCAGAGGACGCGCCTCACACCTACATATCTGCGGGCATAGAAGCCGTCGGACGACCGACTGACTTTTATGCCCTCGTTTGAACTGGCATGGATGAAGGTGAAACTCTCACCGTTGTTGCTCACGTCCACCACGATGCCCACGTGCCCTACGTTCTTGCCCGAACGGGGACTGGTGAAGAATACCAGGTCGCCTCGACGCATCTCGCTGCGTTTGATGGGTTTGTTTCGGGCATACTGGTCGCGTGACGAAGCGCCGATGATGTAGTTGAATTTCTTGAAGACGTACCCCGTGAAGCCCGAGCAGTCGAACGCCGATGGACCCTTTCCGCCGCTGCGGTAGCGTTTGCCTATGTGCGAAAAGGCCTCTTCGATGAGTGTGTTTATCGTGCCCAAACCGCTTACCGAGGCCTGTTGTGCCTCGCTGATGGGGAGCACGAAGTGGGTAGCTACGGTGTCGATGTGCGTCAGTCGGCGTACGGTGGGGGCATGCCGTGCAAATTGGTCCTGAGCATAAAGAGAATGAGAAAATGAGAGAATGAAAAAGAAAATGAGAGAATGAGAAAGAAAATGAGAGAATGAGAAAATGAGAGAATGAGAAGTTGAGAAAATGAGAAGGTTAAGTGGCTGCGGCAGCCACTTTCCAAAATATCGTCTATGTGCCATGATCTTTCTCATTTTCTCATTTTCTCATTCTCTTCCACCACGCAGTGCCCTCGTAGTATTCGTTCATGGCATGCCCTGCGACGGGAATGTACATCGACACGGCCGCGATATGCTCAGGGTCCTCCACATCGGGATAGACGGCATACCCGGGCATGGCGGAAAGCCAAAAGTCGGTGGCAAAGCGATAGGGGACGGCACGTTCCAACGCTTGCCGCCAAGTCTGGTAGTCCGCCTCCGTACACCATTGGTACATGGCACTGCTCATGTCGAAGTAGTAGGGCTTCCATTGGGTGTTCGATGGATTGTATCGTTGCACATCGGTGGTGGAGGGATAGTCGGGCATGTTTTTCAGCAGTGGGGCCGTGACATCGGCCAGTGCTTCCAGTTCGTCTGTCTTGATGGCCGAAATCACCACTCCCGAGCCGTGGATATAGTGCTTGTAGTAGTTCTCGGCAATGTGCCACACCTCGTCGGGCTCCCGGAAGAGGTCGGCCATGATCTCGGTGTACGGAGCCCCGTCGCCGGGAATCTCGGCAGGCGAACCGATGCACCATTTGACGGCATCGCGAAGTTCGTAGGCCACCTCTATGCCCTGCATGAAGCAAGCATCGGAGAAGATGTAGTCCCATTGCATTCCGCTTTTCTTCAGCACGTTGGCCAGTGTGGATATCTCCATTTCGGTTCCAATGGCCGATGCCGAGCCCGCCGAAAGGTTTTTCCCATTGTCGACGCCGAAGGTTTTACGTGGCTGCGGCGGAATCCATCCACTGGCATGCGACCACAGCACCAGTCCGTAGCTACGGGCCGGGCACTTCTGCCGAATGATGCCCAGCGTCTGCTGCATGGCGGCGCTGTCCGTGCTGATGGGGTCGTTGCGATACTGGTACAGCACCTTTTCGCCCTGTTTGCTGTCCAGGGTGAGAATCTGCGGCATCTGATTGGTGCTGGCATTGTCGTAGTACACCACCAGTTGGCAACTGTCGGGAATGTTTTTCATTCCTTGCCGAATCTCGTACAGGTCGCTTGCTGAAAAGGAAGACAGGTTGTTTTCGGCTACCATATATACCACCACCACGCGCTTCATCGTTGGGTCGGGTTCTGGTTCATCCTTCTTGCAAGAGGTCGCAATCAGGGCTAAAAGTATTATCCAATAATGTTTCATGACGGCAAAAGTACGAATTTTTGTGCAATAATTCAACCTTCTGCGCGTTAAATATATATAATATGGTATGGACTGACAGAGTTAGGCAGGTGAAAATCCTGCTTGTGTTGGCTGCCGTGGTCATTGCCGTGGCCTCGTTGGCAGTATCCAACTTTCTGGTGCGCGACCTGCTCGAGGAGGAGCGCAACAATGTGGAGGTGTGGGCCGAGGCCATGAACTCGCTCAACAAGGCCGATGAGAGCACCGACCTGGCTCTGGTGCTGAAGGTCATCGGCAGCAACGAAAACATTCCCGTAGTCGTAGTCGACGACAAAGGGCAGGTTCAGGACTACCGCAATCTGGAGGTGCGAGGCAAGACGGCTGCCGACTCGCTCGAGTACATCATGCGCCGTGCCCGTTCGATGAAGCAGAGCGGCAACTACATACCCATCAATCTCGACAGTCCCGGCGACTACATGGAGGTCTGCTTCGGCGAGAGCCTTATGCTCCGTCGTTTGGCCTATTATCCCTACGTCCAGTTGGGCGTGGTGCTCATCTTCGTTGTCGTGGCCATCTTTGCCTTACTGAGCAGCAAGCGGGCCGAGCAGAACAAGGTCTGGGTGGGCCTGTCCAAGGAGACGGCCCATCAGTTGGGCACCCCCATCAGCAGTCTGATGGCCTGGGTGGAGGTCTTGCGGGAAACCTATCCCGACGACGAACTCATCCCCGAGATGGACAAGGACGTGCGACGGCTGCAGCGCATAGCCGAACGTTTCTCCAAGATAGGTTCGCTGCCCGAGCCCAAGCCGGAGAATCTGAACGATGTCGTGCAGAACGTACTCGAATACATCGGTCGCCGTGCCTCGAACAAGGTGCACCTCTCCGTCGACATGCCCGACCATCCGCTCATCGTGAAGATGTCGGCGCCGCTGTTCGAGTGGGTCATCGAGAACCTCTGCAAGAATGCCATCGACGCCATGGAAGGGCAGGGCAGCATCACGCTGACGGCTCGCGACGAGGGCGACTGCTTCTCGGTGGAGGTCTCCGATACGGGCAAGGGCATCCCCCGCAACAAGTTCAAGGACGTCTTCATGCCTGGTTTCACCACGAAGAGCCGCGGCTGGGGCCTCGGTCTCTCGCTGGCCAAGCGCATCGTGGAGGAGTATCACGGCGGTCGCATCTTTGTCAAAAACTCCGAACTGGGACGTGGCACAACCTTCCGAATAGAACTTAAAAAAACATAAAATTGCATCGAAATACAATATTTTTCATTCTTTAATTTTTATTTTCTAATTAATTGTTGTACCTTTGCAGTCCGAAAAGGTGCAATGCGCCTCGATTCAGCGTGAAATATCGTAAATCGGAGTTGAACAGAAATTGATAAATCGTTAAATAATAAATAGAAATGGCACATCCAAAAAGAAGACAGTCCAAGACCCGGACTCTCAAAAGAAGAACACATGACGGAGCTGTAGCTCCCACGCTGGCCGTATGCCCCAACTGCGGTGAGTACTACATCTATCACACTGTATGTCCCGCCTGCGGATACTATCGCGGCAAGGTCGCAATCGAACAAGAAGCGTAATTGAGTAATTTAGGAAATGAGGAAATGAGAAAATGAGAGACGAGGGTATTCCCACTTCTCATTCTCTCATTTTCTCATTTTCGGAATATTAAAGATATGGAAAAGATAAATGCTGTAATCACCGGTGTCGGTGGTTATGTGCCCGACTATATTCTTGACAATGAGGAGATGTCGCGTATCGTTGACACCAGCGACGAGTGGATCATGGAGCGCATTGGCGTCAAGACGCGCCACATCCTGCGCCCCGAGCAGGGGACAGGCACCAGTTACCTGATGACACGTGCCTTGCGGCAGTTGATGCAGAAGACGGCCGTCGATCCCGATTCCATCGAGGCCCTCGTATGCGCCACCACCACCCCCGACTACCATTTCCCCTCCACCGCCTCCGTGCTCATCGGGAAGTTAGGTTTCCGCAATGCCTTCGGCTTCGACATGGAGGCAGCCTGTGCGGGCTTCCTCTTTGCCCTGGAGACCGGTGCCAACTTCATCCGTTCGGGCCGCTACAAGCGCATCATCGTGGTAGCAGGCGAACACATGTCCAGCATGACCAACTATCAGGACCGCAACACCTGTCCCATCTTTGCCGACGGTGCTGCCTGCGTGATGCTTGAGGCCACCACCGAGGAGGTGGGCCTGCTGGATGGCGTCTACCACGTAGAGGCCGACTTCGACCACCTGCACATGAAGGCTGGCGGTTCGGCGAAGATGCCTACCCACGAGACCGTCGACAACCGCGAGCACTATGTCTATCAGGAGGGTCGCGCCGTCTTCAAACATGCCGTCACCAAGATGTCGGATGCCGTGGAGAACATCATGAAGCGCAACAACCTCACCGCAGCCGATGTCACCTGGCTCGTTCCTCATCAGGCCAACGTGCGCATCGAGTCAGCTGTGGCACGTCGTGTGGGCCTGAGCGAAGACCATGTGATGATCAACATCGACCACATGGGCAACACCTCCAGTGGTACGCTGCCCCTTTGCCTCTGGGAGTACGAACCCCAGTTGAAGAAGGGCGACAAGATTGTCTTCACCGCCTTCGGAGCAGGCTTCTCGTGGGGTGCTTCGTATCTCATCTGGAACTACGACGGCGCACCCGAAGCAGCCAAGTCGCCCGCCCAGTTCTACAAGGAGGGCGAGATGACCCGCGAAGAGTGGTATCAGCTCAGAAAGTCTGAGAAATCAGAATAATCCGTATAAAACGAGAAATCCGAAAACCCCTCTGCCATGCACAAATCGGGCTTTGTTAACATCGTGGGCAATCCCAACGTCGGGAAGAGCACGCTCATGAATCTGCTGGTCGGCGAACGCATCTCCATTGCCACCTTCAAGGCACAGACCACGCGCCACCGCATCATGGGCATACTCAACACGCCGGAGATGCAAATCTGCTTCTCCGACACACCCGGGGTGCTCAAGCCCAACTATAAGTTGCAGGAGCAGATGCTCCAGTTTTCGGAGAGTGCCTTGGTGGATGCCGACGTACTGCTCTACGTCACCGACATGGTGGAGACACCCGACAAGAATCAGGAATTCCTCGAGAAAGTGTCCCGCCTGAAGGTGCCCATCTTGGTGCTCATCAACAAGATAGACCTCAGCAACCAGGGCGAACTCGAACAAAAGTTCGCCCTCTGGCATGAGGCTCTTCCCCAGGCCGAGATATTTCCCATCTCGGCCCTCCATCGCTTCAATGTCGACAACGTCCTGCAGCGCATCAAGGAACTCCTGCCCGACCATCCCGCCTACTTCGACAAAGACCAGTGGACCGACAAACCCGCCCGCTTCTTTGTCACCGAAATCATGCGCGAGAAGATTCTGCTCTACTACGACAAGGAGATTCCCTATGCCTGCGAGGTCGTCGTGGAGTCGTTCAAGGAGACCGACCGCAACATCCACATCTCCTGCGTCATCTATGTCGAGCGCGACAGCCAGAAAGGCATCATCATCGGCCACCAGGGCGTGGCCCTGAAGCGCGTCAGCACCGAGGCTCGCAAGAGTCTGGAGAAGTTCTTCGGCAAGAGCATCTACCTGGAAGTCTTTGTCAAGGTCGACAAGGACTGGCGCAACAGCGACCGCTCGCTGCGCATGTACGGGTACAATCCCGACTGACGCCAACAGTCTAAACCGCTAATACCATGATATCCAATATTGACTTTGAGAACGTTATCGGCCTGGGCGAATGGCTGAGGGCTGTTCCCTATGATGTGCTCCGCCACGGGCGGCTCTATACGGCAGAGGAACTCTACCGCGGCTACGAACCTTCCGACGATGAGGCCCAGGATAGGGAGTCGCTGGCCAACTGCTACGATGGTCGCGTATATCAGCACTTCATGTCCCAAGGCAAGATACCTGTCGAGGTGAAGGAGACCGTGGCCCGTTCCATGCACGACACCGACATCCACTTGGCCGTAGTCGAATTTCTGAAGACCCACGACCCGAAGCGCTGCATCGGCATCATGGGCGGCCATGCCATACTGCGCACCGACCCCATGTTCACCACGGTGACCATGCTGAGCAAACGGCTCACCGAGGAAGGCTTCTACATGGTCAGCGGTGGCGGTCCGGGAGCAATGGAAGCCACGCATCTGGGCGCATGGATGGCAGGTCGCACCGACGAAGAGGCGCATGAAGCCATCCGCATGCTCGCCTCCGCAGCCACTTCGTTCAAGGAGCATCGTTGGCTGTCGTCGGCACTCGAGGTCAGGCGCCGCTTTCCGCAGAACCAGTACGTCAGCCTGGGCATCCCCACCTATCTCTATGGTCACGAACCCTCCACGCCCTTCGCCACTCACATAGCCAAATACTTTGTGAACAGCGTCCGCGAGGATACCATACTGACCATAGCCTTCGGCGGCGTTGTTTACACCCCCGGCAGTGCGGGCACCCTGCAGGAAATCTTCCAGAATGCCGTGCAGGATCACTATCTCTTCTTCGGATTCGCCAGCCCGATGATATTCATGGGCAAGAAGTTCTGGACGGACGATGTCCCCGTCTATCCGATGATGCGCCACATGGAGGAAAACGGTCGATACAAGAACCTCTACCTGACGCTCACAGACGACCCCTCAGAGGTCGTATCCGTATTGAAAGCTTTTCAGGAGACCTTCAAGCAGCAAGGCTGATTATGACGGTAGGCATCATTCCGCGTTGAGGAATTGCTCCAGCCGGTCCACCTTGGCGGCACACTCGGTGCCTGCCACCACGTGGCTGCGGCAGTCCTCAAGCAGCCGGTCAAGGGTCTGCAGCCATTTGTGGTCATCAGCCTTCTCCTGTCGCAGCATTTGTATCTTCTCAAACTGTTGTATGCCCTCCACGAGGCGCTCGAAGCGCACCGAGGAGCGGTTGCCGGGATAGTAGCAATACGTGTCTCCGGCGCCGAACTTTCGGAATCGGGTGTCCGTGAGCGGATGCTCGTCCCAGTTGATCCACGACCAGTGCAGGTAGCCGTCCAGTCCGTTTGCCGCGATGTGGATGGGCAGGAAGGCCGCCTCGGCCGGCAGCGAGTTGGAGAAGATGTTCGGTTCGCTCTCCGTGCAGCAGGTATATACGGTGGTCACCAGGTGGTTCGCCCTCCGATACTCACGCTCTGCCTCGGTGAACTTCCGCCCCTGAGCCAGGGCCACGCAGTAGTCGTAGAGTTTGTCGTTCAGCGATGGGTGGTAGTTGCCGGCCAGGGCCATCTTGAAGCCGTTGGCCTTGATGATTTCGTAGGCCGCCAACATCTGTGCCTCGCGGCGTTCGTCCATGGCGATGCACGTCTTCTCAAACCATCCCCGCTGCTCCAGATGGGTGCGGAAGGCACGGAGGAAATTGTTCCACAGCACTTTGTAGTCGTCGCTTCCCACGGTCAGGTCCCAGTCGATGTCGCGTCCCGAGGCCTCGTCGAAGTAGCGGAACTTCATGTCCCAGGTCACCATCGAGTAGCAGTTGATTTGTCGGTCTATGCCATACTCCGCACACAGCCGCACGTATTTGTCGAAGATGCTGAAGTCGAACTGCCATGTGCCGTCGCTCTTGCGGGTGGTCTGCACCATGGGCGAGAACTTGTCGTGCGACTGCTCCCCCCAGGGCTCGTAGAACAGGATGGTCGTCACCACGCTCTGCCCGGCCTCGCCCAGCGCCTTCAGGTAGGGGCGCAGTGCCTTTATGTGTTTCCGGCTCCAGCGTTCCGCTCCGTAGTAGCGGCTGACGGAGTAGGGTTGCTGCCAGAGGTCGAGGTGGAACTTCCGGCCCTTCCCTTCAGGCAATCGGTGGGCATTCACCTTCACGTTCAGCGTCAGCGACTTCACCACCTTTCCGCGTTCGTCCACCACCTCCAACTTGCTGGTGTACACGCCCGGCTCCATGTCGCGCTGTACCTCTATGGAGCACCATACGGGGCGCGTCTCGCAGGCACGCACCGCCTTGGGCCTGTCCTGGTCGATTACGTCCGGCACCAGCCACGGCCGCAGTCCGAAGTTGTGGTTGCCGCATCCGCGTCCGTCGTCCGTAATGACATAGTTGAGGTAGCGCGCCTTGGCACACCTCCAGCTAACGCCCTTGCCATTCCGCTTCAGTGGCGTCATGCGCACGGAGAGCCGTCCCTGGTCCGTCCGGCTGTAGAGCACGGCCTCCACATTCGCCCTTTCGCCTCTCCAGGCACTGATGGTTGTCGTGTCGGTCTCCGTCAGGTCCGGCACGCGATGCCGTCTGTAGTGCTCGTTGCGGTCGGCCCACGAACAGTGCAGCCCTTCGCTCAGGTTCTCCCACTCGGCGGTAGGTGCAACTTCCTCCACCGTAGGTTCCTCGTATAGGTCAATGGGATATTTCTTCAGTTCCCCTGCCTTTCGGGGCATGTCTCCGTCTTGGATGGTGCCCCAGGCTGTGGTGGCCGACAGCCAGATAGCCGCCACCAGTGTTCCGTACAGTCTTTTCATGGTTCAGTTCATTGTTCGTGCAAAGATACGTTTTTCCCTTGGAAATACAAAATAGTACACGCACAAAAAACTCTCCCCTCCTCCCTCAATAGGCCCTTTTTATCCTCTCTCCCTTAGCCACCGTTCAAATAGCGGGTCGGAGATGTACACGTTGCGCCCGTCCATTTCTATGAGGTCGCGCTCGAGCAGTGCGGCCTTGAGGCGGGGCAGGTTGGAGGGACTGCCCAGGTCGAATGTTTCACGCACCTCGCGGTCTCCAAAGTCAGAACTGTGGCCGGCAAGAATCGCTTTCAGAAAATTCATCTGATAGCCGGTGAGTGTGGCTATCTGCTGCTTGAACAGTGGCGTGCTGGCATCCAACAGCGCATTCTGAGCGGTCAGCAGATTCTCCTTTGTGGCTGCTTCTCCGGCGGATAGCAGGCCGATGAGTATTGAAGCCAGTTGCTGGACGTAAGAACTTTGTTGTTCTACGTATAGGCATAGTTCCGTAGCCAGTTGGGGAGATATGTGTCGGCTGCGCTCCTCGAAATGGCTTTGTATGTATCCGACCCATGCTTCCACCGGTATTCTGGTTAGATACATCATTTGTCCGAATTGATAGAAGGGCTTACTGCGCAGGCCAAACAGGCTGGTCATTAAGTGACGTTTGCTGCCAAACAGGCAGTAGTTGGTGTGTCGGTGGTGCTGCCAGACGCTGCGCAGCCGCTTCTGTACAGTCAGCGAATCAGAGAATTCCCCGATTTGCTGGAACTCGTCGATGCAGACCACTATGCGTTTCCCTTTTCGTTGGGCGATGATTTCAGGTAAGGCCAATATCTCCTCAGGGCGATAGGTTGCAGGGGTGATGCCCAGCGACAGTGAGATTTCGGTATGTGGCTCTGGGCTGATGCTGACTCGGGGCGTGAGCCTGGCTACAAATTCGCGGGCATTCTCCATCCAGAGTTCGCGCTTTGAGGCGGTTTGCAAGAGCAGTGCTGCGGCAAAGGTGTTGTAGAAGTCGTACTCTGTCTTGCATGGAAACATGTCCATATACACGACCATCACTCTTTCCGTGTCCACCATTCTCATGGCTTTTTTCACCAACGAGGTCTTTCCCCATCGCCGTTGTGAAATGAGGATGGTGTTTATTCCCTCCTCAAAGTTGGAGCACAACTGGCGCGTTTCCTTCTCTCGGTCGGTAAAGTTGTAGTCGTCAACGGCTACTCCGAACACGAAACTCCTTTTTTCTTCGGCTTTTTTCATAGTATGATTACTTATTGACATCGCAAAGATAGTGCTTTTTTTGCGTAACACAAAATTGTGTGACACAAATTTGTGTGACACAACCTTGTGTTATCGCGCCTAAATAAAAATTTTAAAAAACGCAAAAATCGGCTGAATGGGCTGATTGGGGTGTTTAATTGTCTTAGTTATAGATTGTTGCGATGCAGCCGATTTGCTGAAAAATGGGCTGCAAATCGGCTGATTCGGGGCCGATTTTGCCTCAACTCGGTTGCAAAAGCGATGTTTTCTGCAAGCGAAACATTGGTGAACCTATGCCGAGAGATTGGTGAACCTATGCCGGGAGATTGGTGAACCTATGCCGGGAGATTGGTGAACCTATGCCCGAAGGTGTGTCAAAAATGAAGGAAGTGCGCTTCGCGTAGAAATCTTACAAATCTATTCAAAATCTTTCAAAAATCTTTTTAAATAAATATTTGTTTGATTTGTACAGATTTGAAAGATTTCTTCGACGAGCGAAGCGAGTAGAACTCGATTACTCGCCATAGGCGACTGAATTTTTATTTTGACACACCCTCCTTGTCCCACGTATGGGACGAGGTCAAACGACGTGTCGCTTCGCCTCAATCGACGCGTCGCTTAGGCTCGATCGACGCGTCGATCAGCCTCAGCCCACGTGTCGACTCGACGAGACTCACGTGTCGATTTGATGCGACGAAAAGAAAAAGAGGCTATTTTTTGCTTTGCCCTTGTTTTTTTCGTAATTTTGCACA
>CAMOUQ010000042.1 GCA_946626595.1 uncultured Prevotellaceae bacterium
GGGGGTAAGGTGCTGTGCTATAGGGCGATGTGGCGATTTTGCGGTATTCTGGCGGTGCGGGATTTTTTGCATTTTTGCATTTTTGCAATTAGTTTTTTGAGCACTGCGGCCTATTATAATTATAATTATTATTATTATGACAATTAATAGGCATATTATTATAATAGCACCCCGAACGTAATTTTCGATTTGCAAAAATGCAAAAATGCAAAAAAATCCTGCGACCTCCTGGGCGGGGCTTCGTAGCCTTCTGGAAACAGGAATCCGAAAACCATGCAGGCCCGTAAGGTGCACAGAAATCGATTCTGGCGGCTTCTGGGGGTGCCTGTCGACATGTGCGGAATCGACCCTTTGGGGCGCTTTAACAAAGTTTTACGTTGCAAAATTTGGCCACCTCCCGGAAATTGCGTATCTTTGCATCATATTTGGAAACACATAAAACATTGATAAAACATGCAAGACGCAGAAGACAGAATTATTAAAGTTGACATCGAGCACGAAATGCGGAAGAGCTACATCGACTACTCCATGAGTGTCATCGTGGCCCGCGCGCTGCCCGATGTGCGCGACGGCTTCAAGCCCGTTCACCGTCGCATTCTCTACGGAATGAAGGGGCTCAACAACGTCCACAATCAGCCCTACAAGAAGTCGGCCCGTATCGTGGGTGAGGTACTGGGTAAGTATCATCCCCACGGCGACTCCAGCGTCTATGGCGCCCTGGTGCGCATGGCCCAGGAGTGGAATATGCGCTACACGCTGGTCGACGGACAGGGCAACTTCGGCTCCATCGACGGCGACAGTGCTGCCGCCATGCGTTACACCGAATCGCGACTGACGCTGATGGGCGAGGCCATGATGGACGAACTGGACAAGGAGACCGTGGACATGGTGAACAACTTCGACGACACCCTGAAGGAGCCCACCGTCATGCCCACCAAGATACCCAACCTGCTGGTGAACGGCGCTACGGGTATTGCCGTCGGCATGGCCACGAACATCCCCACCCACAACCTGACCGAGGTGCTGAACGCTGCCATTGCCTTCATCGACAATCCCGAGCTGCAGAGCATGGACCTGATGGAGTGGGTGAAAGGTCCCGACTTCCCCACGGGCGCCTACATCATGGGCATTCAGGGCATCAAGGATGCCTACGAGACCGGCCGCGGACGCATCATCATGCGCGCCAAGGGCGAGATAGAGAGTGGCGAGACGCACGACACCATCGTCTTCACGGAGATTCCCTACGGAGTGAACCGTGCCGAGATGATCAAGTACATCGCCCAGCTGGCCAATGAGAAGAAACTGGAGGGCATCTCCAATGTCAACGACGAGTCGGACCGCGAGGGCATGCGCATCGTCGTAGACGTCAAGCGCGACGCCAATGCCCAGGTGGTGATGAACAAACTGTTCAAGATGACCCCGCTGCAGACGTCCTTCTCGGTGAATGCCATCGCCCTGGTGAAGGGCAGACCCAAACTGCTGACCCTGCGCGACTGCATATCGAACTTCGTAGAGCATCGCCACGATGTGGTCATCCGACGCACCAAGTTCGACCTCCGCAAGGCCGAGGAGCGTGCACACATCCTGGAGGGACTCATCATTGCCTCGGACAACATCGACGAGGTGGTGCACATCATCAAGGCCAGCAAGACGCCCGGCGAGGCTCAGCAGAACCTGATGGCCCGCTTCAGCCTCGACGAGATTCAGGCAAAGGCCATTGTCGACATGCGCCTGGCCCAGCTGACAGGCCTGCAGCAGGAGAAACTGCACGGCGAGTTCGACGAACTGCAGGAGAAAATCAAGTACTACAACCAGATACTGAGCGACGACAATCTCTGTCGCCAAGTCATGAAGGACGAACTCATCGAGGTGCGCGACAAGTTCGGCGACGAGCGCCGTACGGAAATCAAGCCTGCCGCCAGCGAGTTCAATGCCGAGGACTTCTATGCCGACGACGAGGTGGTCATCACCCTCTCGCACATGGGCTACATCAAGCGCACGCCGCTGGCCGAGTTCCGTGCCCAGACGCGTGGCGGAGTAGGCTACAAGGGCTCGTCGACCCGCGACAACGACTTCATCGAGTACATCCTCTCCGGCACCATGCACAACACCGTACTCTTCTTCACACAGAAGGGACGCTGCTACTGGCAACGCGTCTACGAACTGCCCGAAGGCACCCGTGCCCAGAAGGGACGCGCCATACAGAACATGCTCAACATCGAGCCCGACGACAAGGTGAACGCATGCCTGTGCATCCGCAAGCTGGCCGACCCCGAGTTCTGTGCACGCCACTTCGTGCTCTTCTGCACCAAGCAGGGCATCATCAAGAAGACCTGCCTCACCGACTACAGCCGTCCGCGTGCCATGGGTGTCCGCGCCATCAACATCAACGACGACGACCGCGTAGTGAGCGTACAGCTGACGAACGGCGACAACGAAATCGTCATTGCCAACCGCAACGGCCGCGCCATCCGCTTCCATGAGGACCAGGTGCGCACCATGGGCCGCGTGGCCACTGGCGTGCAGAGCATGATTCTGGACGGCGGCGACGACGAGGTCGTAGGCATGGTGGCAGTGCGCGACCCGCAGAACGACACCATCGTGGTGGTCAGCGAGAAGGGCTACGGCAAGCGCAGCGCCCTGACCGACGAAGAGGGCAACGACATCTATCGCAAGACCTCGCGACGCGCCAAGGGCGTCAAGACCATCGACGTCACCGACAAGACCGGTAAGCTCGTGACTGTACGCTCCGTCAACGACGATTGCGACCTGATGATTATCAACAAGTCGGGCGTCACCATCCGCATGCACGTCACCGACATCCGCCAGACGGGCCGCGTGGCACAGGGCGTCAAGCTCATCGACATTGCCAAGCGCAACGACGTCATCAGCAACGTCTGCGTGGTGGACCGCGAAGACGACATTCCCGAGGAGCCGACGGACGAAACCGAACAGCCCGCCGCCACGGAGTAAACTTTCGCGAGGAAGAATTGTCTAAAAAGCAAAAACGGATATATAATTAACCTTTTAATACAACAACACAATGAAAAAGATTTTTCTTTCGATGCTGATGCTGGTGGCTGCCGGCACTGCATTTGCACAGATGACTCCCGAGGAGAAGGCTGCGCTGAAGGCTGCACAGAAGGAAGCTAAGGCTCAGACCAGCCAGGGCATCAAGTTGCGCGACGAAGTTTCAGCCCTCTACCAGGCCAACCAGGCCGAGGCGGCCAAGGGTGAGAATAAGGACCAGGAGGTCATCGACAAGAATGCCGTCCTGATCAAGCAGAAGTCGCTGCAGGCCAACGAACTGCTGGCCAAGGCCCTGAAGAGCGGACATGTGGCCCAGAAGCAGTTGTTCGATGCCAACAAGGCCCTGGACGACGTCAGCAGGCAGCTGCTCAACCCCGAGCTCAACCTGGCTGCCAACAAGCAGACCTTCGACACGCTCACCTTTGCCAAGTCGGTCGACGGCGTCTGCCAGGGCTGCTACGGCCAGCTGGAATACGGCAACCCCAAGGACGAGTTCCAGAAGCCCTACCTGGTTTCCGCCAAGCTGAAGATGCCCACGCTGATCACCTACTACGCCTACCTCTGTATCTTCTACACCGAGACAAAGAACCTGGAAGGCGCCATGGCTGCCTACGAAAAATATGCCAACTTTGCCAAGACCTATCCCAAAGTGGCCAACGAACCCGAGGTTGCCAACCCGCAATATCCTGTCAGCCAGTTCGCCTTCAACCTCTACTACACCGCCTACACCCTGAAGCGCTACGACCTCTGCGAGAAGTTCTACAAGGAGGCCCTGCAGTTCCCCGACGAGGGCAGCCACAACTTCGTAGTGAGCAGCCGTCCGCAGATCTATTTGCAGCAGGGCGACACCGCCAAGTGGATCGTAGCTCTGGAGGAAATGATTGACGCCGACCCCGCATCCACCAATGCCGAGGTGGCAACGCAGAACCTGCTGGCCTACTATTCGAAGAAGGGCACCCAGGCCATGAGCGACTTTGCCGACAAGATGCTGGCCAAGGACCCCAACAACAAGATGGCCAACTACGGTAAGGGCCACAGCCTCTTCTCACAGGAGAAGTACAACGAGGCTCTGCCTTTCTTCAAGAAGTCGGTCGAGGCTGACCCCGAATACGTCGACGGCTACAACATGTGCGGCATGGCCCTCTATCGCCAGGCTGCCGAGAACTACTACAAGCAAATCTACGATAAGAAGTTCAAGTCCAAGGACGAACTGAACAAGGCCGAGGAGAAGCTGGTGAAGAGTCTCTATCGCGAGGCTGCCACCTACTTCGAGACCTGCCGCGAGAAGGCTGCCGACAAACCCGAACTGTGGGCCGGTCCGCTGCAGACCATCTACAAGAACCTGGGACAGAAGGCCAAGGCTGCCGAACTGGACCAATACACGAAATAATCACGTAATCCTTATGGCCACTCCGGGCTGGCTGGCTTGGAGTGGCCCCATTTTTCCTATGAAGCGCATTGCATATCTTATTATCTTTCTCGCCTTCGCCTTCGCCTCCGCCATCAGCGCTGCTGACAAGCCGGTGAAGGTGAAGACCCTGTTGAGCGAAGCCAAGGCTGCCATCAAGAACAGTCGCAACCAGGCAAACGCAGAGAAGAACCTTATGGACAATGTGGCACGCGAGGACGTCAGCAAGACACAACGGGCCGAAATGTACTTTATGGCTCAGGAACTGGAACGCAGCATGAATGCTGCCGAGAACCTCAAGTTCTACCTGAAGCAACCCTACGACACCATAAAGTTCTTTTCTACGATACTCAAGATGCACGAGTATCTGCTCATCTGCGACAGCATCGAGTCCGAGCCCGACGACCTGGGAAGGATAAATCCTAAGTATCACAATCGCGGAAGGGAAATCATGACCACCTATCGCTCCAACCTGCTCAATGGTGGCAAGTTCCTGCTCAAGCGCAACAAGTATGCCGAAGCCTTTCCCTACTTCGACATGTACATACGCACTGCCCGAAGCGACTTCTTCCTCGATGTCTTCGAGTTCCGCAACGACACGCTCCTGCCGCATGTAGCCTACTGGGCCACCGTTTCGGCCTACAATGCCAACCAGCCCCGGCATGCACTCCGCTACATCGACGACGCCATCAATGGGGCTGACACCACACTGCGCGTTTCGCTCCAGGAGTACAAAGTGCGCTGCTACGAAAGCCTGCAGGAACACGACAACTGGCTGAAGAACCTCCTCGAGGGCGTCCGCCTCTATCCGGCCCACGACTATTTCTTCCTCCACCTGATGGACCACTATTCGGAACGCAAGCAATACGACCATGCCATAGCCCTCTGCGACTCGATGCTTCACACCGTCGGCGACCGAGCCATCTATTGGTACGGGCAGAGCCAGATGTTCCTGAGCAAGGAGCAATACGACTCCTGCATCGTTGCCTCCAACGAGGCCTTGCGGCTCGACAGCACGATGCTGGATGCCTATTATAATAAAGGTATATCGTACCTCAACAAGGCCGTGGCCTTTGCCGAGACTGCCTGCAACGACATTCGCGACCCTAAGTGCCGACGGGACCGCCAGACCCTGCAGGAACTCTACCGCAATGCCAAGGAGCCCATGGAGCAAGTGCGCAAGATGACCCCAGAGGACACCAAGCGATGGGCTCAGCCACTATATCGAATCTACCTGAACCTGAATATGGGTGACGAATTTGCCGAAATGGAAAAAATACTGAATGCGAAGTAGATGGTATATCGCACTGGCGCTTATCCTAAGTCTGTTCGTTGCCTGCGATGGCCAAACGACACCGGGACGAAGGGATGAGGTAGATTCGCTCAACGCGCGAGCCTACAGTTTCCGCTATGTGAATATCGATTCCGTTTCCGACCTTGCCCATCGGGCGCTCTCACTTTCCTCCGACTATAACGATGGCTACTGCGAGGCGTGGCTCAACCTGGCATTCGTCGAATACCAGCAGATGAACTTCGATCGCGTCGACAGCATTCTCCTGCTCGTCCGTTCGCGCCACCCCAACACTTTGCTTCGCCTTTGCGGCAACGTCATGCAGATGAAGACTTGCCAACGGACTGGCGAGGGCGAACGCTTCTTCCAGGCCAAAGGCCGGGCCGAGGAGCGCATGGCGCAGCTGGCCAGCGAGGAAGACGAAATGTCGCCGCACGAAGTCGCCCTTTGGGTGTATGCCCAGACCGAGTTCCACATCATTGCTTCCACCTACTATTTCTATCAGGAACAGGATGCCCAGGCGCGTGCCGAACTTGATGCCGTGCCGCCTTGCCTCCGCTTCCATGTCGACACTGCCCAGTGGGTATATTACAACTATATGCTCGGCCCTGGCGGACTGGTGGAGGGGCGCGATGCGCAGGACATTACCCTGCAGGAGTTCGACTATCTGTTCCGTGCCTACATCTCCAGCCGGAGGGATTCGCTGCGCTACTTTGAGGCCAACAGCCTCCAGGCCTTTTCCACGATGTTCCTCACCAACGACTCCCTGTTGCAAAGTCAGCGCCCCGATGCCTACAACCTGCTGCGCTTCCAGCATACCGACTGGAAGGCCGAGGAGGTGGGACTGCCGCTGGCCTTTGCCAGTCATGCTTTGTCGCTCTTCAAGGACCATAACGACCTTTTCCAGACGGCCTGCACCTACCGGACTCTGGGCGAGATACATTTCCAGCAGCAACATTTCGACCAGGCCCTTTCCTGTTACAAGCAAGCACTCCACTGCGTCAACCTCCATCACTTGCGCTACTATGGCAACATTTCGCCAGATACGCTGACGGCCTTCAATCCCGACGACGTCGGGCGGAGTGTGGAGAAGGAATGGATTCAGGATTCGCGCATCTCCACGGTGCCCGAATGGATTGCCGGCATCCGCCAGCAACTGAGCCTGGTCTACAGCGCTATGGACATGAAACAGGCCTCCGACTACAACCGCAATTCCTACCTCGACCTCCTGTTGGCTTCCAATCAGGACCTCGAGCTGGAGAACCGCACGCAGGAACTGGAGCGACAGACCAAGGCGCTGTATCTGCGCATCTTGCTCTGCCTGTTGGCCTTATTGCTTGTCTGGCTTGTGGCTTGGCTGATAAGTCGCAGCATGAAGCGGCGCTTTGCCAAGGCACTCAATGAACTGGAGACCGGACAATGGCAACCAGCTGCCGAATTCCGTCAGTGGGGGACAGCCCAGTTGGCGCAACTCAATGACGACCGCGAGGAAGCCGAGGAAAAACTGGAGATGGCTCACCGGGGCGTCACTGACAATAAGCGCAAGAATGCCGAGAACCGGGCCAAGGTTTCGCTGGTGCACGGAATCGTTCCGTTCCTCGACCGCATCGGAGGCGAAGTCTTGCGCATGAAGCGCGATGGCGCCATCCGCCCCGAACGCCGGGAGTATATCATCGAATTGGTCGACGAAATAGAACGCTACAATGCCGTGCTCACGGAGTGGATAAAGATGGAACATGGCCAACTGAGCATGCGCATCACCACTTTCCCCCTCAATAAGCTTTTCAAAATCGTGGCCGAAGGGCACTATGCCTTCGACCAAAAGCAAATACAACTGCAAGTAGAGGAAGCGTCGGCACTGGTGAAAGCCGATGAGAGCCTGACGCTGTTCATGATAAACACGCTGGCCGACAATGCCCGCAAGTTCACGCCTGCCGGTGGCCGCGTAACCATTTCGGCCAAGGAGGCGGACGAGTATGTGGAGATTCAGGTCAGCGACACCGGTTGCGGACTCTCGCCCGAGGATGTCGAAACCATCACGAACAGCAAGGTCTACGATGCATCGGAAATCGGACAGAGCAGCGAAGGCAAAGGCTTTGGCTTTGGACTGATGAACTGCCGGGGCATCATCGAAAAGTATAAGAAGACCTCTTCGTTCTTCTCCTGCTGCTCCTTTGGCGTGAACAGCCAGTTGGGCCACGGAAGCACTTTTTACTTCCGACTGCCTCGAGTCCTGCGGTTGATTCTGCTGCTTCTGTCCTGGCCGCTGTTCAGCCAGGCCGACATAGTTACGGCTTGCTACGATTCGCTTTATCAGGCCAACCTCACTGGGCGCTATTCCGACGCATTGCAGTATGCTGGGCACCTGATTGAACTCTTGAATCAAGAGCATCCCGGACTGCCGCCCATGACCCTCATCGATACCGACCCTTCGCACCACGAAAGCGCTGAACTGATGTGGGCAAGAGACGGTGCGCCCGGCGACTACGAACTCATCGTCGGACTGCGAAACGAAGTGGCCCTGGCGGCCCTTTCACTTCACGATTTTCCCCTCTATCATTATAACAATCGCGCCTGCATCCGCTTGCATAAGTTCATTCATCAGGATGCAACGCTGCCCACTTATTTCCACGAAATGGAGCGTGCCCATCGGCGCAGCAACATATTGCTCACCCTCTCGGTACTGCTCACTTTGGCTTTGTCGTACTTTGCCTATAGAAGTTTGATTGGCAAAGAGATAAGGCGTAAACGTGGAATCATTGCGCTAAAGGTGTATTTGTCCAATCTCTACCTCATGGTGAAGCGAAATTTGTCGATAGACGGGCTTCGGTTCTCCTTCCCGCATCGCTATCCTGAGGCGAATAGAATGTCCGAAGAATATCGTCAGCACCTCCTGGCCAACTACATCGAACCCATGCACCAACTGAGCGATGAGATAAGTCAACTGAACGACGAACAGGCCCGACTCGACTTCGAGCAAAACCGCTTGCACGTACAGAACCAAATACTTGACAACTGCCTGTCGACCATCAAGCATGAGTCGATGTACTATCCTTCGCGCATCCGCCTACTGGCCGAGAGCATGCAGGAGCAGGACGTCCAGCCTCTGTCCGAACTGGTGCAATACTATCATCACATCTACACCTTGCTTTGCCAACAAGCCGACGAGCAAGTCAGTCAGCCTGGCTATAAGCGGCAGAGTGTGGCAGTGCAGAAGGTGCTGAGCGACTCCTTAGTCGCGGCTCGGAGACTCACGCGTCGGAAGGCTGAGACTCACGAGTCTGTGGTCGATGACTCCCAAGTCGGCGGCTTGTGTGTCCTGGCCGACGAAATTTTGCTCCTCCAGCTGATGGAGTCGTTGCTCACGGAAATGATGAGTCACGAAAAGGCAAACCTGACGATTACGGCCTGCGTGGACGGCGACTTCGTTCGCTTCATCCTCCGCGACACGGCCAATTCGATGTCCGACGAAGCCCTCGCCAACCTCTTCTTCCCCGATGTCCACCACATTCCCTGCCTGGTGGCCAAGCAAATCCTTCGCGAACATGACACCTATGCCAACCACCCCGGTTGCCGACTTGTAGCTCAGCAGGCCGAAGGGGGCGGCTATGAGATATTCTTCACGTTGCTGAAGGCATCGGCACAATAATTAAGTAATAACGAAAAACCTGACATAATGGAAAACTTCAAAGTCATCATTGTAGAAGACGTCAAACTCGAACTGAAAGGTACCGAGCAGATATTCCGTACAGAGATTCCCGAAGCCGAAGTCATCGGTACGGCACAGAATGAGAGCGAAGTGTGGAAACTCTTCCGCGTGGCTGAGCCCGACCTCCTGCTGCTCGACCTTGGACTGGGTGGCAGCACCACCATTGGTGTGGAGATTTGCCGCCAGGTTCGCACTCGCTATCCCCAATGCCATGTGCTCATCTTCACGGGCGAGATACTGAACGAACGTCTCTGGGTTGAGGTGCTCAAGGCCGGTGCCGATGGCATCATCCTGAAGACGGGCGAACTGCTGACCCGCGACGATGTTATGCTCGTCATGAAGGGACGGCAACTCGTTTTCAACCAGCCCATTCTGGAGAAAATAGTAGACCGCTTCAAGAAGTCCGTCATGGCTGAGACCATGAAGTGCGATGCTGCCATCAGCTACGACATCGACGAGTACGACGAACGCTTCCTGCGCCATCTGGCTTTGGGCTACACGAAAGAAATGATTGCCCAACTGCGCGGGATGCCTTTCGGCACAAAAAGTCTGGAAAAGCGACAGGCGGAACTCATCAACCGCCTCTTCCCCGAAGGCGAACGGGTGGGAGTGAATGCCACGCGCCTCGCTGTCCGTGCCCTGCAACTGCATATCCTTGACCTCGATAACCTGGAACCGGATGAAGAATGACGAAATAGAGAGCAAACTGAATCCTGCCCAGTGGGAGGCTGTCCGTTGTTGCGATGCTCCGTCGCTCGTGATTGCCGGAGCCGGTTCGGGCAAGACACGCGTGCTCACCTACAAGATTGCCTACCTCATGCAACAGGGCATGGAGCCCTGGAGCATCCTGGCCCTGACCTTCACCAACAAGGCTGCCCGCGAGATGCGCGAACGTATCGGTCAGTTGGTGGGTGAGCATGAGGCCAGTCTGCTGTGGATGGGAACGTTCCACAGCATCTTCTACCGCATTCTCCGCTACGAAAGTGAATGCATCGGTTTCTCGTCGCACTTCACCATCTATGACGACCGCGATTCGCAAAGCCTCGTGAAGAATATCATTCAGGAGATGGGCCTCGACGAGAAACTATACCGACCGGGCATCGTTGCCAAGCGCATCGGCGAAGCAAAGAACGAATTGATTCGCCCCAGCCAGTATGCCCAGGACTTCCAGCTTATGCGCCGCGACCAAGCCTCGCGCATGCCGCTTGTCCATAAAATCTACGCCACCTATCAGCAACGCCTTCGCCAGGCCGATGCGATGGACTTCGACGACCTCTTGCTCTATACCTATATATTACTGAAAGAGCATCCCGAGGTTCGCCAGAAGTACGAAGACCGATTCCAGTTTGTACTCGTCGATGAGTATCAAGACACCAACTATGCCCAGCACCAGATAGTGTGGCTGCTGACAGAGCATCGCCAGCGCGTCTGCGTCGTTGGCGACGATGCCCAGAGCATCTATTCGTTCCGAGGCGCTCGCATCGACAATATCCTCACTTTCCAAAAGGCTTATCAGGGAGCCAAGCTCTTCAAACTGGAGCAAAACTATCGCTCCACGCAAACCATTGTGAATGCGGCCAACAGCGTCATCCACAACAATCAGCGCCAGATACACAAGGACGTACAGAGCATGAAGGACCTGGGCCAGCCCATCGAACTCTGCGAAGCCTATAGCGACAAGGAGGAGGCAGCCATCGTTGCGCGGAATATCAGCGACTTGGTTCGCCATGAGGATTTCGACTATGGCGAGATTACCATTTTGTATCGAACCAACAGTCAGAGTAAGGCCTTCGAAGACGAATTCAAGCGCCGACGTTTTCCTTATCGCATATATGGCGGACTTTCGTTCTACCAGCGTAAGGAAGTCAAGGATGCCATTGCCTATCTGCGACTGGCCGTGAACCCCAACGATGAGGAAGCCCTGCGTCGAGTCATTAACTATCCTGCCCGAGGCATCGGCAAGACCACCCTCGACAAAGTGTTCCAGTCGGCCATCGACCACCAGGTTTCGCCCTTCCTCGTACTTGCCAATCCTGCCGGTTACCAACTTAGCGTAAACGGCCCCACACAGGCACGACTGCAACGTTTTGCTCAGTTTGTCAATGAATTCAATGCCCTTGTTCCTACTGAACGGGCCGACACTTTGGCCCTGCGAATGTTGCGCGAGTCGGGGCTTGTGGATGAGATAAATGCCGGCAAGGAGCCCGAAGACCGTGAACGTCAGGAAAACCTCCAGACACTGATTGACGACCTTCAAGCATCTGTCGCCGACAACGAAGAGGAAGGACGTTCCGTCTTGCTTACCGACTATCTGCAGAACATTGCCCTGCTCACCGACCAAGACAAGAACGACGAACAAAACCAGTCGTCCATCACGCTCATGACCATTCATGCTGCCAAGGGACTGGAGTTTCGTGCCGTCTTTGTCGTCGGTTTGGAGGAAAATCTCTTTCCTTCGGAGATGGCCATCGAGGAAGGTGGAATCGAGGAGGAGCGCCGCCTGTTCTATGTGGCCATAACGCGAGCTGCCGAACGGCTTTTCCTTACGTGGAGCCACAGCCGCATGCGCTTCGGAAAGTTCGAGAATAACCAGCGCAGTCGTTTTGTCCGCGAGATAGATCCTGCGTGCCTCAAGAAAGACAACGAGCGAAGAATGCTTGGCACACTGATGGAAGAAGTTGTGCGTCCGGCTGTTCGTCGCCCGGCAGTTTCTGAACGACCGCAAAGCACCTTATTCGGGCGTGAAACACCGCGTACCAATCGCGAAACGTTTAGTTCCAATCGCGAAACGTTTAGTTCCAATCGCGAAGCTACAAGTTTTAACCGCGAAGCTCCAAGTTTTAACCGCGAAACTCTCAGTTCTAACCGCAATGCGCCAAGTGCCAGTATTCCGCAGGGGAGGCCACTCTCGCCCCTTGCTTCCAAGCAGTCGTCGTTCACGGCTTCTGCACCATTGCCCGCAGGGCAGCAAGTGCAGGTTGGTAACCACATTGAGCACAGTCGTTTCGGTCGTGGAGTAGTGACCGCCATCGAAGGAACGGGCCTTGACACGAAAGCCATTGTCCAGTTCGAGAATGCAGGCACCAAGCAGTTGCTCTTGCGCTTCGCCCGCTTTACGGTGGTCTCTTAAAACTCGCTTTACGCTTGTTTCTTAAAAACTCGCTTTACGCTTGTTTCTTAAAAACTCGCTTTACGCTTGTCGACGGAATTACGCAGAACGATCGTCACGGAACGCTCGCTTATTTATCCCAAAAGAAATAACTGCGCTGGCGTTGTTTCTCCTCAGGCGTCTTGGCGGAGAATATGGGCTGCAGGGTGTATGGATGAAAGCCCGTTGCCCACGTCTCCGTGGAGACTGTCATGGGGGTTGGGGTGAAGTCTTGCACCTGTTCGAGGCGGAATCCCAAGTCACGGACTTTCTCGGCCAGTCGGGCCATATCTTCCTCACTGCAGCCGGGATGGCTGCTGATGAAGTATGGAACAATCTGTTGGCGCAGGCCCTCGCGCTGACAGATGCGGTCAAATATGGCCTTAAACTGGTAGAACTGTTCAAACGGCGGTTTGCGCATGAGTTGCAACACATGGGCTTCGGTGTGTTCGGGGGCCACCTTCAACCGACCGCTGACATGGCGCGTAATGAGTTCCTTTGTGTAATCTCGTGCTGCATGGTTCAGGGTTTCGTCCTTGTAGTCGTGCAGCAAAAGGTCGTAGCGCACACCGCTGCCGATGAAACTCTTCTTCACTCCGGGCAATCGGTCGACGGCCTGGTAGATATCGATGAGCGGGCGGTGGTCGGCGTGCAGGTTGGGACAGATGCGCGGATGGATGCACGAAGGTCGTTTGCATTTCTCACACTGACGGGCATCCTTGCCCTTCATGCCATACATATTGGCCGACGGGCCTCCAAGGTCGCTGATGTAACCGTGGAAGTCGGGCATCTCGGTTACGGCTTTTGCCTCGCGCAGGATGCTCTCTTTGGAGCGACTCATGATGAACTTACCCTGGTGGGCCGATATCGTGCAAAAGGCACAGCCGCCGAAACATCCGCGATGCAGGCAAACGGAATGTCGAATCATCTCGTAGGCCGGTATGCGCTTCCCCTTGTATTTGGGGTGCGGCATGCGGGTGTAGGGCAGGTCGAACGAATGGTCGAGTTCCTCGGTGCTGAGCGGAGGGTAGGGTGGAGTCACGACTATCCATCTGCTTTCTGCCTCCTGGATGAGCGTCTGCGCATGCAGTTTGTTGCTTTCCTCCTCGATGTGCCGGAAGTTCTCGGCTTCCTTCTTCGGGTCGGCCAGGCATTCTTCGTGCGAATGGAGCTGGAGTGGAGTGTGAAGTGTGACAAGCGCCGGATAATAGTCACTGGGGTACGACGCCACCGTCTGTGGAATCTGGTTTTCGCCCAGAAGGGCTTTGGCAAAGGCTTCGCGACCGATGCAGGCTTCACCCGTTTCGTCGTAAGACAGCGAAGGGTCGTAATCCTCTATCATCGACATGAGCCGTTGGGCAATCTCTACGGTGGGTTTCTCGCCCATGCCGTAGACAATGAGGTCGGCCCCAGAGGGCAGCAGGATGCTGGGCATCAGCCGGTCTTGCCAATAGTCGTAGTGTGACAGTCGGCGTAGACTTGCCTCGATGCCGCCAAGCACGATGGGCACGTCGGGATAGAGTTGTCTGAGTATTTGACTGTAGACGATGGTGGGATATTCGGGCCGCATGTCATGCCGTCCATCGGGCGAATAGGCATCCTCGCTGCGCAGGCGGCGGGCAGCCGTGTATTTGTTCACCATCGAATCCATGCATCCAGGAGCAATGCCGAACCACAACCGGGGACGACCGAGACGACGGAAGTCGCGCCAGTCGCCGTGCCAGTCGGGCTGGGGCACGATGGCCACGCGCAGACCTTCAGCCTCCAGCAAGCGACCGATGACGGCAACGCCAAACGAAGGATGGTCGACGTAGGCGTCGCCCGAGAACAAGATGACGTCGGCACGGTCCCAGCCGCGCAGTTCCATCTCCTTGCGTGTTGTTGGTAGCCAACGGGTTACCTCATTCATCGTTCTTGCTCAGGAAGAGTAGGATGAGCTGGTGCAGGCCGTATGCCTTCATGTTGTCGTGGAAGAGCACTTCGCGACACAGGCTCAGCAGGGCCTGGTCGTCGCTGTGTTGGTCTAATATCGAACGGACATTGAGGCGCAGTTTCTCCAAGACGTTCTCATCGACAAAGCCGTTGCTGTCGAGGAGGTCGGAGAGCAGCGAGTAGCGCTTCAACGTTTCAAGATGTTCATCGGTAATGTTCAGGCTTCGTGAGCCTTTTACGTTGGTAGTAATGGTGTACATATTTGTTTTTATTTATTTAGCAAGAACTCCAGCGAGGCTCGCATGACAGCCTGCCGGACACCCGTATTGCAGATGCACTCGAGTGGGAATCCATAGGTGAGCGAACGATATTTCTCTCCCTCAAACGCCACGGAGAGTGGACGGGGAACAATCGTAGAGGAAACGGAAGCAAAAGCCCCATTGGTCGGGAGCAACACGCTGAGCCGACGGACGGAATAACGTTCCTCGTTTGGCATATAGTAGATGGGTATCTGCGTGTTCATGCCTGTCAACATGGAGGTGCTGTCTGCCAGGGCATAACTGCCGTCCGGCACAGCATGTAGCACTTGGCTGGCAAAGGTAGGGTCGATGTCTTCACCCACATAGGCACCGCTGACCAGGAGCGAACCGCCGCCTTGGGTGAAGTGTGTGAGCCCATTGCAAAGGTCTTCGGAGAAGGTCTTGCGTTGCAAAGTGCTGTATCCGTCGGCACGCTGGGCACCGGCTATAAGGTCGACAATGTGGATACCGCGAGGCACGCCTTTCTGTTCGACAACACTGTAGGAACATGACGAAATGCTCAGTTCGGGAAGAGACAGGAGAAAGTCGGTTGCATGCTGGGTAGTGAAGTCGAAGGTGTTGCCCGCCATGAGCATGCCCTCGAACTCGTTGCCGCTGAAGCCCAGTTCGGCAGCGTCGCGCCTGTTGAAGCCGTTCTTGTCAAAGGTCAGCTGTCGGCCGCAATAGCTGGGGCTGTGCTGATAAACGACGCCTGGGTCGGTGTCGAAACTGAATCCGCGCGATATCTCCGTATCAATGGGCTGAGGACCAGCCAATCGGTCGAAGTCGTTGACGATGAGCAGACGATGCTTCTCCTCTGGAGCGGCATAGACACACAGTTCCTCGCTGGGCATGCTGGCACCGCCTTCGTTAATGGCACGCACCATGAATCGGGTGAGCACACCGCGTTGCACGGGCACCTTCATGTGATTGCGGTAGGCAACTCGTCCGTTGTCGTAGCCCTGACTGCCTTCGCTTGTGTAGACGACGAAACCCGTTGGGATGGACGTGGGTTCGGTGGGGTCAGTTACAGGGTACCACGAGAGCAGAACTGAATCGCCCTCTTCGTCAAGTATGGCGGAGAAGTCCTTTACGGGCAGGGGCTGGATGGTAATGGCGGGCAGGCTATGCACGGCTTCCGTGTATTTCGCTATACCTTTATATATAGCGCGCGAGAGCAGCATCTTGAAGACAGGGTCGTGGCCCCGGACGAGGTCGGCAAAGTTCTGGTGCGAGAGAGTCTCGAGTATCATGCCAGGCACTTCGGGCTCTCGAGTTTCGCTGTAGTTCTTGTCGTACATCTGGCGGCGGTTCCAGTTGTCGTACTGCATTCGTAGGTCGCTGTCGACCTGTGTCATGACCATGTCGCAAAGGTCGCGCGACATCAGCCTCGACTTGCCGCTGGGCAGTAGCCCTTCGGCCAAGGCTCCCTCAAAGGTTTCCGAGGTCTGCGTGTGCAATCCTGTCGTGTAGATGCCCAGGGTGCCGATGTGCGACATATCCTGCCGATAGCCGGCATCGCTGTGTACGGCCAGCGACAACTCTATGGGGACGCAAAGTCCGCTGTCGCCAGGCAGGTAGACCGAACCGCGAGCCAGGCGGTTGGACATCAGCGAACGGATGTTGATGTCGTCGCCATAGTCGTTCACACCTTCCTTGTTCTTATACAATTTGTAAGGCATACCAGCCCACTGTGCATAGTAGCGGCTGCCTTCGAGGAACCGAGGCATGGCACTGCGCACGTAGGAATGAATGGAGTCGCCTCGCGAGATGCTGCCCATGCCACCGCCGAAGCGAACGGCATCGGCAGTAACCGTGCCACGATAGTTGCTCTTGTTGCTGAGCAGCACACTGTTGTCGGGTGACGAACCGGCCGCGAAATCGAATGTTCCGAGGTAAACCCATGTGCCGCCGCCCATCTGCTGATTGACGCGGAAGCGAGTGGATATGCCCCGATGGCGGACAATGTATTCGGCATCGCTGACGCTGGTGGGCAATGTCATGTAGCTGACATATACTGCATATCGACCGTCGGCCGGGATATTCGGCTGCCACACTATCTTGCTTGCGTGCCTGCTGTGCGTCTGAGTTTCAGCCCTGCGACATGTTCCGGCTTCAAAGGGATTTTCGTTGTCGAAATAAACGTCCTGCAACTTGCAAAATCCCGTTCCGGCCTGTTCCCAGTCGTATGTGCCGTTGGTCTCTGTGTACTTCCCGCCCGTCGGGTTCATGTCATTGTCCACTATCACCTCGTGGCGCTGCCAGTCACGTTCGCGGGGCGTGAAGACGCAAGCGCCGGCATTCTCCAGCATCGGAATGAGGAAAGGCAGGACGAACGACTGGGTGAAGATATCCTCAGTGGTGCAGTAGAGCCTTGGTCGTTGCCATTGCCACATACCCTTGGCCGAGTCGAAGTAGCGTCCGTGGCTGGGCCATACGGTGAAGTGTCGGCCTTGCAGACCCTGGGTGACGCTGTAGGGCTGCGACAAAGGAGAGACCCACGGATTGCCCTTGAACTCGATGTCGCCCCAGCGGCGCAGTTCGGGCATGCTGTCGCTCAGGGCGAGCGGAACCAGTTCCTCGATGGGCGTTCCGTTGGCCAGAATCAGGATGCGCCAAGTGTTGTAGGGAGGGGGCATGAGGCGTTCCACTTCGCGATGGATTCGGCTCACCGTCTCCGGAGTGAAAGGCTGCGAGGCAAAGCCCGCATTAGCCAGGAGGCGTACGCAGTGCTGCTCCTCATCGATTTGCACGTCGGTCAGTCGGATGGGGTCGTTGCTGGTGTACGCAGGATTGGTGTATTTGGCAAAGTATTCGGCCAGCCGTGCCTTGAAGTCTGTGGGTTGGGCAGACAGCGAATGAGAAAATGAGAGAATGAGAAAATGAGAAAGTAGGATTAACTGCTTTCTCACTAAACCATTAAAATAATGAATGTTCTTTATGTCCTTCCTCATTCTCTCATTTTCTCATTTTCTCAACTTCTCATTTTCTCATTCTCTCATTTTCTCATTTTCTCATTTTCCTCCAGTCCAGTCGTGAACTTATCGGGATACTTACCTTGGAAACCCTCGAAGTATTGTTTGATTTCCACTATCTGGGTGTCGAAGTCGCCCGTAGGTATGATTTGCTTCGTGCAGCGAATCAAGCGCCGCTTGTAGTCGAGCCCGTAGAGCAAAATGGGCAAACCGCCTTTAAGAGCAATGTAGTAGAATCCCTTCTTCCATTCGGGCTGGCGACGGCGTGTACCTTCGGGCGTGATGCAGAGGTGGAAGTCGGTGGCCTCGCGAGCCTGCTGACCGATGACGTCCGTCACGCTGCGGTTCTTCTCCCGAAACACCGGTATGCCCCCCATACTGCGGAATATGGGGCCCAGGGGCCAGAAGAACCATTCCTTCTTCATCATGAATCCGCACTGAAACTTCTCGGCACCCATGAAGAGCAAAGCCATGATGAAGTCCCAGTTCGAAGTGTGAGGGGCCAGGGCAATGATATACTTGCGTGGGCGTTTTACCGTTTCCTCAAAACGGTAGCCCATTAAACTGTACAAGACCCACTGGCAAAATTTCTGTAACATACGCAGCGCGATTTAGAGTAGAGCCTTGATGTGCTCCACGATTTCCTCGGTGTGCGTCACCATGTCCTCGCGCAGGTTCTTGAAGAACTTAGCTGCCTTCATGCCCGGTTCGGGATGACTGACTCGGCTCAGCATGTCATCTTGCAGTTTCAGGATACTCAGCATCACGTTGTCGACATCCTCCTGGGGCGTCGGCTTCTGGTAATGCATAATTGCCACACATTCAGCAAACAACTCACCGCACATGAAGTTGATAGCCTTCTTCAAATCTCTTCTTTTTGCCATAGTGGTATGGTGTTATGGATTAGAAATTGGGCAAATATACGAATTTTCGGATACATTTCCAAATTTATTTGCAATTATCGATAAAAATGGTCAGTTG
>CAMOUQ010000043.1 GCA_946626595.1 uncultured Prevotellaceae bacterium
TTAATTGTTTTAGTTATTAATAAGAATGTAATAATAAATAGTAACATCGCCTTTATGTGTTACAATTCTATTTCTCCTTCGAAGTGCTGACTGCCACGAACGACCTCGATGACGAAGGTGCCAGTGAGGTTGCTGGGCAGTGTGATGCTCTCGGTGGTAGCAGGTACGAAGGTGGTGTACTCCATGGTGCGCTCGCCGTCCTCGTCCACGGAATAGAGGTTGACGGTGAAGTCCACGGCATCGTGGAAGTGCAGGGTGTAACCTTCCTGGCCAACCTGAGGGATGTAAACGGGAGTGCGAGGGTATCCATTATTAGGTTTTATATCTACTAAGGACAACAAAATAGAGTTTCCTATTGGCTCCCATGCGTATAAGGGGAGGTCGGTGGTCAACAGTGTGAAAACCATCCCTAATGTTAACAAAAATTTTTTCATAATTCTTTTTTTAAAATTTTAGTTCTATTCCCTTGTGTCATGACATTTTTAGAATTCTTCTGCAAAGTTACGGCACATTTTTCATAGCTTCAGCAAGAAAAACTTTGCAAAAAACTTTGCAATTTCATTTGGAAGGCAAAATTGCCCGTTCCATCGCATTCTTGGATTTGGCGGAATCAAATAAAAAACTTATATTTGCGCCGACAAAACAACACAATTATGAAGAATTTTCATCTACTCCTGCTTTTACTGCCATTTGCAACTGCTTGTACACGCCGCCCCTCCTGTCCCGATATGAACGAGGAGAAGGCTCTTGAAGTGATGAAAGATGTATCTGAGCGGAATCGGAAATATCAACCACTGACCGAGAGAGACGATACCATGATGCAGCGCGTCATTGCTTATTATAAAGAACATGGAACGAGCAATGAACTCATGGAAGCGTATTATCTGTTGGGCAGTGTATATCGCGACCTGCATGAAGCACCTAAGGCCATGGAGGCGTTTCTTAATGGAATTGGTGCGGCTGATACTTTGGACACAGATTGCCGATATGACGTATTGGCTCGTTTATATGGACAGAAAAGTGATATTTTATATCGGCAGAATCTTTATGAGCAATCTGCAAGGGAGGATACAAGTGTTTACAAATATGCACTCAAGGCAAAAGATACGTTGATGATGGTTGCTTCGCAATGGGAAAGACTGGGGAAGTGCTATGTTTTGGGCGACTACCAAACCATTGCAGATAAGAGTTGGATGGTATTGGCAGAAAGTCAAAGACTCGGTCAATACCAACTTGCAGCAAATAAACTCTGTACAAGTGTATTGGCAGATATAGAATTAGGAAAACTAGAGGAGGCACAGAAATTCCTTGAGATTTATGAGCAATACAGTGATGAGGTAGATTTGACAACATTTAAGAGTTCCTTTCCAATTTACTATTATGCAAAAGGTAGGTTGCTGGCAGCCCTGGGTAAACTGGACTCTGCGGAGTTATTCTTCCGCAGGGAAATGAAGGAATCGGACTGGAATAATCGGCAGGCGGCATATCGGGGATTGCGAAGCGTTTTCGAGCAGGCAGGACGAAAGGATTCGGCTCTCAAGTACGCCCGGCTGCAATGCGATGCCGTGGACAGTGCGTATCAGGAGATGTTGTCGGCAAACCTGCAGAACCTGCATGAGCTGTACGACTACAGCCGGGCACAGAAGGATAGCTATGAAAAGACAATAGAGTTGGAGGGGAGACAGCGCAAGTTGCAAGCAACCTGGATGGTGATGGCAATAGTGACGGTGCTTCTTATGTTGTCTGGCTATTATTTGTATGCGCAATATAAGAAAAAGATAGCGAAGGCTGAGGCGGAAATGAATCAAGCGAGGGTGGAGTTACAGGAAATGGAGGAGAGAATGGAATTGCTGAAGGAACGGATAAGTCATGCTGAAAACGAGGAGGAGAGGCAGCATCTGTCGGATGAATGGGAACAGGCAAGGATGGGGAGGGAAGAACAGATGCAGGTGGTGGCGGATAAGGAAAAACAGCTTGCGAATCTGCGACACAAGGCCCGGAAATCGCAGGGAGAGACAAAACAGAGATATGAGCATAGTACGCTGTTCAAGTACCTGCATGCAAAGTCGAAGAATAATAAAGTTGTACAGCCCAAGGAACTGCAGCAAGTGGAGAATATGCTGCTGTCCGATGATCCCGGGCTGCTCCGGCGCTTGTACAACGAAGCCCCAGACGCAACACAGACGGAACGGATGATGTTCCTTCTGTTGCGCCTGGGGCTAAGCCGTGCCGATGTCAGCAGGCTGTTGGCTCATGACCAGTCATCACTTTCGTCTATATCTAACCGCATGTTCCGTCGGGTGAAGGGGCATGGCCCCATGAATAGTGCCGAAGCCTACAACTGGCTCTTGGAGATATAGTCCTGGGGTCTTGGTCCGCCCGCAGCGGTTGCCTTTTTACGGGTACCCTCGAAAGCAGCTGTGGGGAGGAGCATAAAAATAAAAAAAGGAAGCCTCTGCTGCGCATTATGCAGCAGAGGCTTCCTCTATAGTCGCACGCACGTATGCGCGTGTTCATTTAATAATGGATTAGTCTACGCGATAGCGAACTTCCTTGGTGCGGAACTTCTTGGTGACGACTTTCTCCTTCTTGGTGCCGTCGCCTGTGGCTACGGTGATGACAACGCGGTTCTTGTCGTTTTCGGCGAAGGGCTGTACGGTGTCACCCAGTGCCTTGGTGGTGATGATGGCGGCGGGTACGCCTGCCTTCACCAGGGCCTTGGTCACGCGGTCGGCACGCTGCTGCGAGTAGTTCTTGTTGATGGCGGGTGTGCCGGTACCCTTGTCGGCATAGCCGGTGACGCTGACCTTGCAGTTCTTGTGGTTCTTGACGAAGTCGGCGATGGCGTTGATGTTGGCATTGGTGCCCACCTCGCTCTCGCGGATTTCGAAGTAGATGTTCTTTTCCATCTTCTCCTGCGAGGGCACTTCCTTATAGGTGACGTCGTCGTACCAGGTGGTGTCGATGCGGGTTGCATACTTGGGCTCGGCGGCAACGGTTGCGGTCTCCTGAACAGGTGCTACGGTAGTGGCGGTGTAGGCGGGCTCCTTCTTGGCGCCCTTCTTGAAGCCGAACTTGTAGGCCAGACCCAGCTGGGCGGTGAGGCTCCAGTCGTCCTTGTTGCCGATCTTGCTGTTGTAGCGGTCGTTGAGGCTGTTGGCGCTGACCTCGAGGTTCAGGCCCCAGTGCTTGGCAAATACCCACTCGAGCATGGCGCCGACGCGGGCGTTGTGGCTCAGACGGGTGCCGTCCCAGGCCAGAGGCATGGCCAGCTTCTGGGCGTAGGCGTCGTCGTTGTCCCAGGCCGTGTTGAGGCCGATACCGCCAATCAAGTAGACGTTCACGGGATAGAAGTCCTTCTTGCCGAACAGGGTAACGAGGTTCAGCATCAGGTCGAGGTTGGTGGTGACGTATTTGTACTTATAGGTGAAGTCGGGCACCTGGTCGTCGTAGCCGCCCTTGTTCCAGATGCCGTTGACGTGCAGACGGGCACCCACTACCGGGGTGAACCATCCGCCGAAGTATACGCTGGCCGTGGGGGTGATGAGCTTCAGTTGGTCGTAGTTGGTCCAAGTGGTCTGGACTCCACCCTGCAGGCCGACAAACATGTGGGGGAAGGGCTTGTAGTCCAACTCCTTGGCGCTGGCAGACATGGTACTTGCTGCCAGCAGCACTACTGCAAATAGTTTCTTAATCTGATTCATAGTATTACGTTTAAGATAGTCCTATCAGTTGATGCGCTCGCGAACTTCCTTGGTGCGGAACTTCTTGGTTACGACTTTCTCCTTCTGGGTGTAGACGCCGTGTCCCTTGATGATGCTTACGCGGTTCTTGTCGTTGTCGACATAGGGCTGCTCGGTGTCGCCCTTCCACTCTACGCTCTTGATGACGCTGGGGCTGACGCCCTTGCTGATGAGGGCCTGGCGGGTCTTCTGGGCGCGCTGCTTCGAATAGTTCATGTTGAGCTTCGAGCTGCCGGTGCCCTTGTCGGCATAGGCGGTGATGGTGATTTCGGCGTTCTTCACACCCTTCAGGAATTCGGCCACGGCGCTGATCTGGGCGTCGGAGTCGGCTACGTCGGACTCGCGGACGCTGAAGAAGATTTCCTTCTTGATGTCGCGGTCGGCGGTGACATCCTTATAGGTTACGTCGTCGTACCAAACGGTGTCGATGCGGGTGCGGTACTCGGGACGTGCTGCGGTCTCGGTGGCAGGTGTCTCGGTGACGGTCTGTACAACGGCTACGGGCTCAGCCTTCTTGGCCTTCTTGTAGCCGAACTTGAAGTTGAGACCAGCCTGAGCGGTCATCTGCAGGATGTCGTCGTTGAAGACTTCGCTCTTGCCGGCGAAGCGAGCGTTGAGGTCACCTTCGAGGGTGAAGCTCAGCCAGCGCACGATGGGAATCTCCAGACCCAGACCCACGCGGCCGTTGAATGCCCAGCGGTCGTCGTTGTCGGCATACATCATGTCGCTGCCGGGAGCGGCGGCCTCGCTGCGGCCGTAGTTCTCGAATGCATAGTTGGCACCCAGACCGCCGATAAAGAAGAGGTTGACAGGGTACCAATCCTTCTTGCCGAACAGTGTGCACAGGTTGACCAGGACGTCGGCGCTTCCGGTTACGTAGTTATACTTGTAGTGACCGTCGTCGCTCAGCAGGGGATAGTTGACGCCCGACTTGTCCCAGGCGCCGTTGAAGTGGAGGCGTGCGCCCACCACGGGATTGAACATGCGGCCGAAACTGAGACTCATGGTCGGGGTGAATGTCTTCCAGTTGTTGAACTCCTTGTTGAACGTGTTCTGTACGCCTCCCTGCAGACCAATGAAATTGTAGGGGGGCAGACGGTGGCCGTTCTCTTCATACTCGTCCTGAGCCAGGACAGGTACTGCTGTCAAAAACATCAGTACCAAAAACAGATACTTCTTCATAGTTGATACTTTTACGTTATATATTTTCATACTTCTTTACATAATACATAGCAAAATTAACATCTTTTTTGGTTTTGACCAAATAAAATGCCCATCAAATACACTAAACACGACGAAAATCGCCAAAAAAAAGCCCGAGATTGGGGATTTGTCAATCCTTTTTTGTACTTTTGTACGATATTATCAAGTCTAAAACACATCATGGAAAGAAACTTATCGGACATCACCATCCAGAGTGTAAGGAGCAAGAAGGAAATGCGCCAGTTTGTTCGTTTCAATTGGGAACTGTACAAAGACTGTCCCTATGCTGTGCCCGACTTCCTGGAGGACACGCTGGACACCTTCAATCCTAAGAAGAATCCTGCACTGAAATTTTGCGAAGTGGAGTGCTTCATGGCCTTCTCGCAGGGTAGGATGGTGGGGCGTGTGGCCGCCATCATCAACCACCGCGCCAACGAACATTGGCACGAGCGTCACGTGCGCTTCGGCTGGATAGATTTTGTCGACGACATCCGTGTCACCAAGGCTTTGCTCGATACCGTGGAGCAATGGGGACGCGAGCGGGGCATGGACACCATCGTGGGCCCGCTGGGCTTCACCGACCTGGACCTCGAAGGCATGCTGACAGACGGTTACGACCAACTCTCGACCATGAACAGTATCTACAACTATCCCTATTATCCCGAACACATGCGCCAACTGGGCTATGAGAAGGAAGTAGGTTGGGTGGAACGCAAGGTGACGGTACCCAAGAAGGGGCACGAAGCGCAAATAGAGAAATACTTCAAGATTGCCGAAATGGTGAAGAAGCGCTATGGGTTCCGCCTGCGCAAGTTCAAGAAGAAGAGCGAGATACGCGAGGGAGGCTATATCCAGAAGGTTCTTGACGTGGTGAATCGTTCGTATGCCAACCTGTATGGTTACTGCGAATTGGATCCCGAGCAGATGGAGACCTATGCCGACCAGTATCTGCAATATCTCGACAAGCGCTACCTGTCAGTGGTAGAGACGGCAGAGGGTGAGGTCATCGGTATGGGCATCTGCATCACCAGCCTCAGCCGTGCCATACAGAAAGCCAAAGCCAAGCTGTGGCCTTTCGGTTGGTGGCACATGGCCAAGGCTCTCTGGTTCAACAAACATCCACAGGTGCTGGACATGCTGCTTGTGGGTATCGTGCCCGAGTATCAGGACAAAGGCGCCAATGCCCTCATCTTTGCCGACATCATTCCCCAGACGGTACAGGACGGCTACGAATGGGCCGAAACGCACCACCAGCTCGAGGACAACAATGCCAGTCAAAGCCAGTGGAAGTATCTCGAATGTGAGATACATAAGAGAAGATGCGCCTTCCGGAAGAATTTGAATGATGAAAAAACAGAAAGTTAAGGATTAATGGCTGAAGATATCATACAAAACCAGCAAATGTCCGTGGCCGAATACGATGCTGAGGACATCAAGCACCTGTCGGATATGGAGCACATCCGCCTCCGCCCCGGTATGTACATCGGCCGCCTGGGCGATGGCAGCCATGCCGAGGACGGCATCTATGTGTTGCTGAAGGAGGTTATCGACAACAGTATCGATGAGTTCAAGATGGGGGCCGGAAAGCGCATCGAGGTTGACATGGACGAGCAACTGAGAGTCTCGGTCCGCGACTATGGGCGAGGCATCCCCTTGGCGGCGCTCATCGATGCCGTCTCCATGCTGAACACGGGCGGCAAGTACGACTCCAAGGCTTTCCAGAAGAGTGTCGGACTGAATGGCGTGGGCCTGAAGGCCGTGAATGCCTTGAGTGAACGTTTCGAGGTGCGGGCCATGCGAGATGGCGAGATGCGCTGCGCAACGTTCGAGAAGGGACAGCTCACGAGCGACCAGACCATGCCCACCGAAGAGGAGAATGGTACCTATGTGTTCTTCGAACCCGACTCCTCGCTCTTCAAGCACTATCGTTTCCAGCCGGAGTTCATCGAAGTCCTGCTGCGCAACTATACGTACCTGAACACGGGCCTGACCATCATGTTCAACGGCCGGCGCATAGCCTCGCGCAACGGTTTGTCGGACCTGCTCTCCGACCGCATGACCAACAATCCGCTCTACGAAATCGTGCACCTCAAGGGCGAGGACATAGAGATAGCATTCACCCATTGTAATCAGAATGGCGAGGAATACTACTCCTTTGTCAACGGCCAGCATACGACTCTGGGCGGTACCCATCAGGCTGCCTTCAAAAAATACATCGCCGAGGTCATCAAGGACTATTCGGGCAAGAACTACGACTATGCCGACATCCGCAACGGGCTGGTGGGTGCCATCAGCATCAACATCCAGGAACCGCTTTTCGAAAGTCAGACCAAGGTGAAACTGGGCTCGCTGACCACCATCCCCGAGGGCGGCATCTCCATCGATAAGTTCATCGGCGACTTTGTCAAGGCGCAGGTCGACAATTATCTGCACAAGAACACCGACGTGGCAGGCATCATCCTGCAGAAGGTGCAGGACAGCGAGCGCGAACGCAAGGCCATGGCCGGCGTGGCAAAGTTGGCCCGCGAACGTAGCAAGAAGGCCAATCTGCACAACCGCAAGTTGCGCGACTGTCGCATCCATCTGACAGACACGAAGGGAGACCTGCAAGAGGAAACCTCCATCTTCATCACCGAGGGCGACTCGGCCAGCGGCAGCATCACGAAGAGCCGCGATGTCAACACGCAGGCCGTATTCTCGCTGCGAGGCAAGCCGCTGAACTGTTTCGGACTGACCAAGAAGGTGGTCTACGAGAATGAGGAGTTCAACCTCCTGCAGGCGGCTCTGAACATCGAGGATGGCCTGGACGGACTGCGCTACAACAAAGTCATCGTGGCTACCGATGCTGATGTCGATGGCATGCACATCCGCCTGCTCATGATTACTTTCTTCCTACAGTTCTTCCCCGAACTTATCAAGAAGGGGCATGTCTACATCCTGCAGACCCCCCTGTTCCGTGTCCGTGCCCGTAAGTCAAAGTTGGGCAAGACCAAGGTCGCAGCCCTGCAGGAGGCCGCCCAGGACCAGGATGCCAAGGTGCGTCGCCAGATATCGGAGAGCGCTGACTTCATCACCCAATATTGCTACTCCGAAGAGGAACGCCTGCAGGCCATCGAGGACATGGGACCCGACCCCGAGATAACCCGCTTCAAGGGCTTGGGCGAAATCAGTCCCGACGAGTTCAAGACGTTCATCGGTCCCGATATCCGGCTTGACCAGGTATCGCTGCACAAGGCCGACAACGTGGCCGAACTGCTCGAATACTATATGGGCAAGAACACCATGGAGCGCCAGGAGTTTATCATCAACAACCTCGTCATCGAGGAAGACCTTGCAGAGGAGGAAGAAGCATGAAAAAGGCTCTTTTCCCAGGTTCCTTCGACCCGTTCACGCGGGGCCATGCCGACATCGTGCAGCGTGGCCTGCGATTGTTCGACCACATCACCATAGCCATCGGTGTGAACGAACAGAAGAAGGGCTGGCTCCCCGTCGAGGAACGTCTGCGCGCCCTGCGTCAACTGTACAGGGACGAACCGCGCATCGCAGTGGAGGCCTACAACGGACTGACCGTGGATTATGCGCGCCAGCAGGGCATCGGCTTCATTCTACGAGGCTTGCGCACCCACAAGGATTTCGAATACGAACTGGGCATGGCCGACGTGAACCGTCAGCTCGACGGCGATATCGAGACGGTGGTCCTCTTCTCCGAATCCGATCTGGCCAACATCTCCAGCAGCGTGGTGCGCGAACTGGCCAACTTCGGGCACGACATCCGCCAATGGTTGCCCGAGGGACTGTGTTACAATATTTAAATGAACATTTAATCGTGCTAACAATCAAAATGAGACGCATTCGTATTTCACTTATTCTTTGTTTTTCGCTTTTCACACATCTCTTGATCAATGCGCAGCGGACCGATTTCGATAATGCTATGCGTAAGCTGAACATGGCTGCCGTGCTGACAAATATGTATTACGTCGACTCGGTCAGCATCGACCGACAGGTGGAGGATGCCATCAACGGCATGCTCAGCAAGCTCGACCCCCATTCGCAGTACTCCAACGCCAAGGATACCAAGCGCATGAACGAGTCGCTCGAGGGCTCGTTCGAGGGCATCGGCGTACAGTTCAATATACTGGAGGACACGCTCTTCGTCATCCAACCCGTGTCGAAGGGTCCGTCGGAACGTGTGGGCATATTGGCTGGCGACCGCATCGTGTCGGTCAACGATACCGCCATCGCCGGTGTGAAGATGAGTCGCGAGGAAATCATGAGCCGCCTGCGCGGTCCCAAGGACACCAAGGTGAAGTTGGGCATCGTGCGCGACGGAGTGAAAGGCATCTCATACTTCACCGTCAAGCGCGATAAGATACCCGTCAATACCCTGGATGCCGCCTACATGGTCACACCGGACATCGGTCTCATCCGCTTCTCCAGTTTCGGCCAGACCACTTGCGACGAAGTGACGCAGGCCATAGCGAAACTGAAGTTGCAGGGCATGAAGAAACTGATTGTCGACCTGCAGCAGAACGGTGGCGGACTGCTCGGCGCAGCGGCCGAGATAAGCAGTCAGTTCCTTCCCAAGGGCGACACCATCGTCTACACCCGCGGACGCAGCGTCCCCTCGCAGGTCTTTGTCAGCGATGGGTCTAAAGGTTGGCAGGAGGGCAAGGTGGCCGTCCTCATCGACGAATATTCGGCCTCGGCAGCCGAAATCCTCACCGGCGCCATACAGGACCACGACCGCGGCATCGTCATTGGCCGTCGCTCGTTTGGCAAAGGACTGGTGCAGCGCCCCATAGAACTGCCCGACGGCAGCATGATCCGACTGACCATAGCCCGCTACTATACCCCTTCGGGCCGTTCCATCCAGAAACCCTACACCAAGGGCGACCAGAAGTCTTATTCCATGGACCTCATCAATCGCTATAATTCGGGCGAACTCAGTCATGCCGACAGCATCCACTTCCCCGACTCGCTCCGCTACCGCACCCGCCTGGGCCGCACCGTATATGGTGGCGGTGGCATCATGCCCGACTACTTCATTCCCCTCGACACCACGCGCTATACAAAATATTATCGCGAACTGTCGGCCAAGAGTCTGGTCATCAATGCCAATCTGCGGTATCTCGACAAGAATCGCAAGAAGCTGACCAAGGTATGGCCCGACTTCACCGAATTCAAGATTCGCTACGAGGTGCCCGACAAGGAAATAGAGTCGCTGCTGCAGGAGGGCGAGAAACTGAAGATTACCCCCAAGGACGAAGAGGAACGCCAGAAGACCATTCCCCTGCTCAAGCGCATGCTGAAGGCACTCACGGCACGCGACCTTTGGGACATGAGCGAGTATTTCTCCATCATCTATGACGACGACCCCATGGTGCTCAAGGCCGTAGAACTGCTGAAGGACTAAGTAAACTGACGAAAGAAGACTTGCACATGGACATTACGTTCAACACCGAGGGACGGGCCCAGATGCCCGACATCGACCAACGGCGAATCCGCTGCTGGGTGCCTGAGGTTGCCGCTTCCTACGGTCGCCGCGTGGGCGAAATCAACTACGTCTTTGTGGACGACGAACGCATCCTGGAGGTCAACCGGCAGTTCCTCGGGCACGACTATTACACCGACATCATCACCTTCGACTATAGTCAAGGCCGAATCATATCGGGCGACCTCTATATCTCTCTCGACACCGTGCTGAGCAATGCACAGAAGATAGGTACCACCTATGACCAGGAACTTCGGCGGGTCATCATCCACGGCGTGCTGCATCTCTGCGGCATCAACGACAAAGGGCCTGGCGAGCGCGAAATCATGGAAGCCGCCGAGGACAAGGCCTTGGCTCTGCTCCAAGCGGACCATTGAGAACCAAGAAATGCTATTGAACCAACACATATAACCTCTATCTGCCATGAACAATCACACCATCCTGAAACTGTCAATTGTCAATTGCCAATTGTCAATCTGCGCCATGGCGATGGCTCAGACGCGCCCCAACATCGTCTATATCATGACCGACGACCACACGGCACAGATGATGTCGTGTTATGGTAACAGTCCCATACAGACGCCCAATCTCGACCGTATCGCCAGGGAGGGCGTGCGCTTCACCCGCAGCTTTGTGGCCAATTCGCTTTCGGGCCCCAGCCGCGCTTGCATGATAACCGGTAAACTCAGTCACAAGAATGGCTTTACCAACAACGAGCACGGCGTCTTCGACGGTTCGCAGCAGACCATGCCCAAGCTGATGCAACTGGCAGGCTACCAGACGGTCCTCATCGGCAAGTGGCACCTGGTCAGCAAGCCCACGGGCTTCGACCACTACGACATCCTCGTCGGACAGGGCGAGTACTACAACCCCACCTTCGTCCACGACGATGGCACCCGTTCCATTGAGAAAGGCTACTGCACCGACGTCATCACCGACAAGGCCATACAGTGGATGGAGAACCGGGACAAGACGGAACCTTTCATCCTTTTCGTTCACCACAAGGCCTGCCACCGCGACTGGCTGCCGAAGCTGGAGGACATGCGACTCTTCGAGGACCAGACCTTCCCCCTGCCCGACACGTTCTGGGACACGTGGGAGGGACGCACCGCCGCCCAGCAACAGGAGATGTCCATTGCCTCCCCCCACGACATGGATCTCATCTATGACAACAAGATATACTCGCCCGGCGACAAGAGCCGCCTCTCGTGGTCGTATCTTAACTATGTCAACCGCCTCGACTCGGCCGACCGCCGCACCTATTTCGAGTTCCACGACTCCCTCACACGTGCCTTCCTGGCCAATCCGCCCCAGGGCCGTGCCTTGGCGGAGTTCAAGTTCCAGCGCTACATGCGCGACTATGCCAAGGTGACCAAGAGCCTCGACGACAATGTCGGCCGTCTGATGCAGTATCTGCAGGACAGCGGACTGCTGGACAACACCCTCGTGGTCTACACCAGCGACCAAGGTTTCTACATGGGCGAACACGGATGGTTCGACAAGCGGTTCATGTACGAGGAGAGTCTCAACACGCCGCTCGTCATGCGGTTGCCCCGTGGCTACAACCGTCGCGGCATCATCGACCAGATGGTGCAAAACATCGACTATGCTCCCACGTTCTTGGAGATGGCCGGAGCCGTTGTCCCTCCCGACATCCAGGGCCAGTCGCTTGTCCCCCTGCTCAAGGGCCAGCCCACGCCGACCTGGCGCGATGCCATCTACTATCATTTCTATGAGTTCCCGGCCGAGCACATGGTCAAGCGCCACTACGGCATTCGCACCGAACGCTACAAACTCATCCACTTCTACAACGACATCGATGAGTGGGAACTCTACGACCTGCAGACCGACCCGCACGAGCTGCACAACCTCTATGGTCAGCCCCGGTACAAGAAGTTGCAGCGCCGCATGCACCGTCGCCTGCGTCAGTTGCAGAAACTCTACGACGACCCCATCGAACAGGAACTGCAAGCTGCAAAACAATAAAAAAGAGAGCCTATGTCGAACAAACGACATAGGCTCTCTTTTTACTGTACCACGATATTATTTATGCCTGTTAGCTCTGGCCTTGCGGATGTCGGCCTTTTTCTTTGCCGAACCGCTGCCGTGAGCCCCGGTTACGTATTTCTTCTTTTGTGCCTTCGTGCGCACGCGGTCGTCGTTCTTCGGCGTGTCCTTCTTCGGACCTCCGCGAAAGGTGATGCCGTTGAGGATAACGTCATCGATGTCGTCGCCAGCAAATCTGTCTGCCATGACTGTCCCTCCTTTTCTCGATTAATGATGGAACAGGCGCACGCCCGTGAAGGTCATGGCGATGTCGTACTTGTCGCAGGTCTCGATGACGTGGTCGTCGCGTACCGAACCGCCGGCTTGGGCCACGTAGCGCACACCGCTCTTGTGGGCACGCTCGATGTTGTCGCCGAAGGGGAAGAAGGCATCGGAGCCCAGCGATACGTCGGTCAGCTGGCTGAGCCATTCCTGCTTCTCCTGGTCGGTCAGTGGCTGAGGCTGCTGGGTGAAGAATTTCTGCCATTCGCCATCGCGGAGCACATCGTCGTGTTCGGGACCGATGTAGATGTCGATGGTGTTGTCGCGGTCGGCGCGCCGTATGCCCGGGACGAAGGGCAGGGCCATCACCTTGGGATGCTGGCGCAACCACCAGATGTCGGCCTTGCTGCCGGCCAGGCGGGTGCAATGGATGCGGCTCTGCTGTCCGGCACCGATGCCTATGGCCTGTCCGTCCTTGACGTAGCAGACGGAGTTCGACTGGGTGTATTTGAGGGTGATGAGTGCGATGACGAGGTCGCGCTTAGCCTCGGGAGAGAACGTCTTGTTCCGGGTGGGAATGTTCTCGAAGAGGGCGGGGTCGGAGAGGTCAATCTCGTTGCGTCCCTGTTCGAAGGTGACGCCGAACACCTGTTTCCGTTCGATGGGAGCGGGGCGGTATTCGGGGTCAATCTGTATCACGTTGTACGTGCCCTTGCGCTTGTTCTTCAGCACCTCAAGGGCCTCCGGTGTATAGCCTGGAGCTATGATGCCGTCGCTCACCTCACGGTTGATAAGGCGTGCCGTCGATTCGTCGCAAGTGTCGGACAGGGCAATGAAGTCGCCGTAACTCGACATACGGTCGGCTCCGCGTGCACGGGCATAGGCCGAAGCAATCGGGGTGAGGGGCAGGGGAGCGTCGTCGACGAAGTAAATCTTCCGCAGCGTATCGCTCAGCGGCAGGCCTACGGCGGCACCGGCGGGACTGACGTGCTTGAACGATGCTGCTGCAGGCAGACCGGTAGCCAGTTTCAGTTCGCGCACCAACTGCCACGAGTTCAGCGCGTCCAGCAGGTTGATGTAGCCAGGTCGTCCGTTCAGGACTGTGATGGGCAACTCGCCCTCTTCCATGAAGATTCTTGAGGGCTTTTGATTCGGGTTACACCCGTACTTGAGTGACAGTTCTTTCATAACATCTCGGTTTTTTCGTGTGCAAAGATACGATTAAGCGAGCGAAAACGCAAATAATTTTGTAGTTTTCCGAGCGTGTGTATCTTTACTCACAACTTTATTCTTTGGGCTAAGGCATGCAGCAGCCACGACGGCATCAGGGGGCAGAGCAGGATGACCAGTCGGTCGGAAAGGTTCGGGATGAGTCTTTCCTTCCGCTTGAACATGGCCTTCAGGGCCAGTCGGGTAGCCCGTTCGGGGGTAGTCAGGAACCCCAGACACCTGAGCAACCGGCGGTAGCGCATGAAGGGCAGTCCCGTCAGGAGTGGCGTGTCTACCGCCCCGAAGATGGCCGTGGTCACGCTCACCGGCGTCCCCATGCATTCGATGTGCAGTGCCCGCGAGTAGCCCTTCACAAACTGTTTGGTGCATCCGTACATGCCGATGACGGGCCAGTCCATGCCGGCCGATATGGAGGAAATGTTGAGGATGTAGCCCCGGCCATGTGCCTTCATGTGCGGTATCAGGTGGCGGCAGAGCAGCAGGGGCGTGGTGCAGTGCAGGGCCATGATGCGCTGCAGGCGCTCGGGTTCGGTCTCTGCCTGGGGCGTGGTTATGAGCATGCCGGCGTTGTTGATGAGTATCTTCACCTGCCAACCGTTGTCCGTACATTCCCTGACGACCCGCTCGGCAGCGTCTGCCAGGGTCAGGTCCATGCACAGCGTGGGAGCAGGGACGCCATGCTCCTTGGTGAGCTGAAGCGAGAGTGCCTGCAGGGCCTCGCCGTTGATGTCCACCAACAATACGCCATATCCCATCTCGGCCAACTGCCGGGCATAGCATCGCCCCATGCCCGAAGCGGCCCCCGTCACTATGGCAAATGTCTTGTCCGTACGCATGTCTTTCTGCATTTTTCGGGTGCAAAGTTACACATTTCCTCCCATACCCGCAAATTTCACATCGCCACACGGGCCAATGATTTTGTCATTCCGAAGAAATCTTTTATCTTTGCATCGGAAAAGACTGTCTGTAATGAACTCATACCTGAATACCGAGAACCTGGCACGCAGCACGGACGAAGTGGAGTATCATCCGCTCCGCCCCTTCCTGCCCCGGAATGCCAAGGTGCTGTTCCTCGGCAGTTTCCCGCCGCAGCGCAAGCGGTGGTGCATGGACTTCTACTACCCCAACTTCATCAACGACCATTGGCGCATTGAGGGAGAAATATTCTTCGGCGACCGCAACCATTTCGTGGACGCGGAGAAAAAGACGTTCCGGCTCGACGAGATAGTAGACTTCTGCCGACAGCGGGGACTTGCCTTCTTCGATACGTCCACGGCTGTCCGCCGACTGCAGAACAATGCCTCCGACAAGTTCCTGGAGGTGGTGGAGCCGACCGACGTCCCCGCCCTGCTCAGGCAGTTGCCCGAGCTCCGCGCCATCGTTACTACGGGCGAAAAAGCCACCGAGACCATCTGCGCCTCGATGCATGTTCCCGTTGTGCCTAAGGTCAATGCGTTCGTCGCTGTTCCCCCTCTGCTTCTCTACCGCCTGCCCTCCTCTTCACGCGCCTACCCCTTGTCGTTCGACAAAAAGGTGGAGGCCTATCGGAGGATGTTTGCGTCCGTAGGGCTCTTGGCCGAACAGCCGCAATCCTGTACAACCGAACAAACTACCATGAACATCCGACAAGCCAACATCGCCGATCTGCCACGCATACTCGAACTGCGCGACCTGGCACGCGGCATCATGCGCAGCAACGGCAACCGCGACCAGTGGCCCGAGGGTTACCCTACGGAGGAGACCTTCCGCAGCGACATAGCCGAAGGGCACAGCTACGTCATCGAGCAGGACGGGACGCTGGTAGCCACTTTCGCTTTCATCCCGGGACCCGACCCCACCTATTCCGTCGTCTACGGCGGCGGCCGGTGGCTCGACGATGCCCGGCCCTACTGCGTTGTCCACCGCATATCCAGCACGCCCGATGCTCACGGCGTGATGGATGCCCTGCTCGGCTACTGCTTCTCGCAGACCGACAACCTGCGCATCGACACCCACCGCGACAACTCCATCATGCGCCACCTCCTCACGAAGCATGGCTTCGCCTACTGTGGCATCATCCACATAGCCAACGGCGACGAGCGGCTGGCGTATCAGAAAATCCTGGGGCAGCATGGATAATCAGGTTGTCATCGAGCACGCGGATGCCTCCCAGTGGCAAGTGCTGGAGGTTCGTCCTTTCGCCTGGCGCGAATGGCTGACGGTGAGGTCCGCCAGATACATCCCGACGTACCGAGGCGCTGACGTATGCCTGCGCCGTTGGAGTGGGAGGGAGGATTTCCTCCCCCTTGAGGGCGCACCCGAGATGCCGCCGCACACGAAGATAAGCCTCTTCAGGCTCCTGCTCGTCACCTACCAGAGACCCGACGGCACTACGTTTCACCATGTCCGCCTGAAGGGGACAGACGTTTCAAATCCTTAAAACAGACTGTTCACCATGACCGTAAGAGAGGTATTCGAACTGCGCCGACAGGGGAGTCTGGAGGAGGCCTACGAGGCCATCCGCCCGATGTATGCCGTACATAAGGGCAAGTACACCACGCTGTGTATGTTCTGGACGGGCAACGACGTGCTGTGGCTGCGCCTGGCCGAAGGGCGCACGTCTGAGGCCGTGGCCATATTCCGGGCCCTAACACGTGTGTTGCCAGGTGTCGACGACCACAACGGACGGGCTCATTCGGCTCTGCTGCGGGCTGCCATACGCTTGGCCGAGGTGGGCGCACCGGGTTTCCGCATGCTCGACTTCGTGGCGTGGCTGGGCGTGGAACGTCTGACGGAGGCCGACTGGCAGGAGGGCCTTGCCCGCAACGGCAAACCCAGTGCCTGCCTGGCCCATAGGATGCTGGAGCTGGCATTCGCCGAAATCCAGCATGAGCCCACGGTGGACAATGCCCTGCTGGCCATGCCGCTGTTGGAGGAGACGCTCCGCCGTTCGCCCCACGCCCCCTCTGCCCTGCGCTATAAGGATCAGGTGAAGGCCATCATCGCCGCCGCCAAGGCAACCATGTGACCCCGGTTTTCCTTCAAATGCCATTGTGTCTTTGCCATGCGTCCCAATTTCCGGCTTCATTTGCTCGCATCCTTTGTCAGTTCGTTATAGAGTGCGGAGCACTTGATGGGGTACTTGCGGGGGTACTTGATGGGGTTTCACATTCACCTTGCCCTCATCATCTTTATAGAGTATCAATTTGTTTCCCTTGTCCATATCTCTATAACGTATTATCAAGTTGCTTTATTACCATATTCTGTTGAAACGATCTCTGCTGCCATCATGGGTTCTTCCTCTGGAATCTCATAACGCTTGATTGTCCTGTCTTGCAGGTTATCGCCTTGCGCTTGCGTAGAGAAATCGAGCAAGAATATCTTGTTGAGCGTGAATGCCAACGCCTCCAAAGTTCTTTCTCGTACCTTCGGCTTCAGTTCACATTCCCAAATGGTGATGGAGTGCCAGCCCATCGCAGCCAGCTCATGCTGCACTCTCGCATCACGTTCCTGATTCCTCCTTATCTTTGCCACCCAGAAGTAACGATTCGTTTTCGGAATCTTGCAACACTCAGAGTTGTCAATTTCTTTACTACCCTCGCCCTTCGGAGAGGGGTTGGGGGTGAGGCTCACATTGTGTCCGTGCCAGAAGCATCCGTTCACAAAGATGCACGTCCTGTACTTCCGCATCACGATGTCGGGTTTCCCTGGCAGTCGTGGATGGTTGAGCCGATAGCGGAAACCATGCCCCCACAGCCAACGACGCACAACCATCTCTGGCTTTGTGTCCTTGCCGTGGATGGCTGCCATATTAGCATGGCGTTGTAGTGGGGTGAGTTTATCAGTCATACAGGAAATGAACTATATTTGATATTCTATCAGTTTCTCTCCCGTGACGACAATCGGAGCACCTTCCGGGTATTCGTTTTCCGTATCAAGACGATATACGGTCAGCATCTTTGCCAGATTGACATCCGGTTTGATGGTAACTTCTTCGTCGAACACAAAGCAGAAATAGTTGCCTTGTGGGTTCGGGTAGAGGGCTTGACGCATACGTTCTTCCGACATTACTGCATGGTGGTGTACGTGGAATACACGGTATTCGTTCTTATAGCCTTCGCCAAGTCGGTAGAGGATGACAAACTTTATTCCACCTTGTTCCAATTGGCTGCGTTTCATCGTACCTGCACGTTTCAGTCCCTTAGTGAAAATTCTGACATTGTACAGATTAGTACCCTTGTCGTTGGCACCAAGAATCCAGTTTAATTGAGCCTCGTCCTTGTAGCATCCGATGAGGAAATTGTCTTTCAAGTAGCGTTGTACATAATGCAAAGTGAGGAGCGAAGCCGGGACAGGAGTGCTCTTTGCCTCTTGCTCCACTTTTGGCAGAAGCGTTTCAGGATTGACCCCGATGGGGCACTTCACCATATAGAAATAAGGAGCCAGCAGGGAAAGCGTCCGCTCGTTTTCGTCGGTAAAGCGTTCGCCGTTATCCAAAGCGACAGAATAGTAGCTCTGTCTACCTGTGTCGCCATAAGGGGTATATACTTTACCCAGCAGTTGCTGGAAGTTCTGCTGCATAAACTGTTCTGCATTGACCCCTTCACGAGCAGTGATAGCGTAAAACGAATAACTGCTATTAAGTTCTTCCTGTATGTTTTTGCGGAACAACTCCCTGACCTGCACCTTCCATGATGCCTTGGCGAAGGCATTGTTGCGGGCATAGAGTGAAAGAACGTAGAGGAAATTCACATCGT